>JAVXOZ010000012.1:0-55127 GCA_036644995.1 Clostridiales bacterium
CCCAAACCCAAACCCAAACCCAAACCCAAACCCAAACCCAAACCCAAACCCAAACTTCTTATGTGTATCAAAGTACATTGCAAGTCCGCCCAGTGGTGCATTTGCCTGTTTTAAGCCTTCTTCAAAGCCTATGATTTTGTAGACAAAATTGCATTTTCTCTACGATTAATAAGAAGTGATTTTTATTAAAATTAAATAATTACGGTATGGCATTTTTTGGCGCTGTGCCGTTTTTTTAATTGCTTTATTGTTGTTCAGTTTCTTACGCTGTCTTTGTTTCCTTGCTCTCTTGGTTGCATTAGTGCGTAATATATATTATACTTAATAGGTATATACTTATTGAGGTGCGTATAAAATGTTTAAAATTAAGAACACTCTATTGTTTATAGTTTCCACATATAGGGTGGCTGTTTCTCGTGTAAAAGTTTGGAATATTGCTTTAACTGTGAGCGAATATTAGATTTTACTTGGCGTTCATAAAAAATCCACAAGGTTTTTTTGAATGGATAATAAGCTGAAGCATAAATTTAATAAATAGAAAAAGTTAAGGTGAATAATATGAATTTAATGAAAATTAAAGAATTGTCTTGGGCAGAAGTGTGCGAAATATATAATGAACATTATGTAATAGATTTTCCCAAAGACGAAAGAAAAAAAATAGACCACATAGAAAGATTATTAAAGGAAGATAACTATGTTTGTTATGGACTTTTTGAAAATAATGTAATGCGCGCATATGCCTTTTTATGTAAAAATAAGGATTCAAAAAATATGATACTGGATTATCTTTCGGTAATCAGCAATTACCGTGGCTCTGGATATGGCAGTGCTTTTTTGAAATTATTAAAAGGTGTGTGCGGCAATTTTCAAGGACTTATTTTAGAAGTGGAAAGTGTTGACCATGCCATAGATGAGGAAGATAAAAAAATCAGAGAACGCCGCATGGCATTTTACTTTGATAATGGGTTAAAACCCACAAGAATATCAACCTCGGTTAAAGGTGTTGTTTTTTCCATCATTTACTACCCCTTTGATGAGAAATGGGATAATGAATCTTTATTTGCGGATTTAAACCAATTATATCCCACCTTGGTTCCGGAAAAACATATAGATTTTCTAAAATTAAACTAAATTTCATAATACATCTAAAAAAACCGCTTCTCTAATCGGTAAAGTGTACAGACCCCATTCGTTAGATTTAAAATCTAACGAATGGAGGTCGGTTTACAATAAAGGTTAGGGAAGCGGTTTTAATTATTTTAGATTGTTTGGGAAAATTTGTTTGAGGGAATGTTGGTTTGAAAATATGGTTATGTACTATAAATAATATGTTGTGCTGTTTTAAAAGGGGAATTTATATTGGGTTAAGCCTAAATCTTGTTGTACTGCCAATATTTCTTTTTGTACAGCATCGTTGATGAGTACGCCTTTATCTTTGGTGGCTTCTCTTGCTATATATTCTTTTTCCCCGGCGGTATAAATTTTTTGGGCACCTGGGGCTTTTTCGGAATTTCTTAATTCTCTTAAAATATCTCCTGCGGTTTTTTTGAATTCATCTGCACCCATAAAGGCATTGGTATCTATGGCAACGAAAAAGTGACCCAAGCCATAACGGGTGGGTTTGCCATCTTCCCCTATGCCCGAGAGCATTTTCATGTATCTGCCGCTTTGTAAAGCAGCGGATAATATTTCCACCACGCAACAATAGCCATAGCCTTTGTAGCCTGCCAATTCTTCCCCTATGCCGCCTAAAGGGGCAAATGCCGCATCTCCATTGGTTAGGGCGGAGAGTATCTTCTCCGAATCGGTCATAGTTTCACCTTCCTTGGTAATAACCATGCTGGCAGGGGTGTTTTGGTGCAAACGTGCCCAATATTCTATTTTACCACGTTGGGTAATGGATGTAGCACAATCTATAACAAAAGGAAATTCTTCATCTGTGGGCAAACCAAAACAAAGGGGGTTTGTGCCCATCATATTTTCTACCCCAAAAGTTGGGGCAATGGAAGGACGGGCATTGGTCCCTGATATACCCACGCAATTTGCTTTAGTTGCCATGGTGGCATAATACCCCGCAATGCCATAGTGGGTGGAATTTCGCACTGCCACCATGCCCATGCCGTATTTTTTTGCCTTATCTATTGCCATGGTCATTGAGCGATGACCAATTACTTGACCCATACCATCGTGACCATCTACCACAGCGGTGGTGGGGGTTTCTCTTAAAATTTCAAAATTGGTGGTGGGTTTTTGAATACCTGCTTTTATGCGGTCTATATAAATGGGCTTAAAACGGTTAACCCCGTGGGAGGTAATGCCCCTTCTATCTGCTTCCAGTAAAACATCTGCACAAATTTTGGCATCGGCCTCGGGAACGCCGTAACCTTGAAATGCCTCTATAACAAAGCTTGTTATGGTTTGCCAATCCACATATTGGTTGCTCATTTTTATATAACTCCTATCTAAATTATAAAATTTTTATTATCTCAATTTTGGTGAAACTCCCTAAGGTGTAAATTACTTAATCTTAGATAACATATTTTTATTATATCATCTTAATCAGAAAAAAACCACCTGTGAGATATATTGTTTTTAACGTAGTGTTATGGTAAAATAAAACCTTAGAATAAATCTGTAAATGTGAAATTATGGTGAAAAAATGAAAATTAAAAAAACTATTTTAGCTCTTATGTTAATATTGCTGGTGGTTGCTTTTTGCGGTTGCGGTGATAAAGACTATGAAACAGAAAAGGTAAATAGCGAAAAAGTTCAAATTACAACCAAAAATACTCCTGAGCAAATTATTTTAGCTCATTTGGCTGCTATAATAATAGAAGAAAAAACAGTGCATGAAGTAGAAATAGAAGAAAAAGAAAATATATCTTCAAAATCTTTATATAACGATTTAAAAGATGGTAACATTGATTTGTATTTTGATTATACAGGTTCCATTTACTTAAATGCTTTGGGTTTACCAAAAGAGGATATGCAAAATGCCGTTTTGCTAACTCAGCTGCAAAAATTGCTTATAGAAAAAGACGTTTATTTATCAGAAAGTGTAGGGTACGATGGGGGTATGACCTTGTATATGACACCTGAAGTTCGTGAATCTTTAAAAGACCCTATTTATATAAGCGATTTAAAAACCTTGGCACCTAAATTGAAAATTGGAATGGAAGAATCATTTTTTCAAAGAAAAAGTGGCTATAAAGCCTTGGAAAAAACTTATGAATTGCAGTTTGGTAAAGCTAAGGTATATACCGAAGATGAAGGATTTTTGGCTTTGCGGCGTGGTGATATAGATATTATGGTAGGTTCTCGCACCTCGGTATATAATAATATGTACAATCTTTATCTTTTTAGGGATGATAAACGATTTTTTATCAATGAGGATGCCTGCTTTGTGGCAAAAGATTCCTATTTGTTGGAATATCCCGAAATAAAAAATGCCTTGGGTACTTTTGATAATTTGATTACCTCGGGCACCATGTCTATTCTTATTCGTAAAACATATGTGGAGGGCAATGATATGGATACCTATTTGCGTGATTTCCTACGTGCCCGTAACTTAATGTAAAATAGCATAAAAAGCCGTTGACAAAAGGGCGATGCCATGTTAAACTATGTAAAGTAGTTTCCCTTGACAGGAGAAAAAAATGGATGAATACGGTAGAAAAGCACTGCTTTTTGATGTTTACGGTCCCCTTTTAACCAAGAGGCAACAGGAAATTTACGACTTGGTACATGGTGAGGATATGAGCCTTGGTGAGATTGCCGAGAATTTAGCCATCAGCCGCCAAGCTGTACACGATACGATAAAAAGAACGGACAGTATTCTTTTGGAATACGAATCCAAATTGAAATTAGCGGAAAAATTCATGGAGATATCTCAAAGGGTAAATACTGCTCGTGAAAAATTGCAGGATTTAAAAACAAACGGATATAAGGGTGAAATCCTTGATGATATTATAGAAGAAATAAACGCTATTGATGCAGTGGAAAGGCGGTAAATATGGCAGTATTCGGTTCTCTGGCTGCAAAACTCCAAGAAACATTTAATAAATTAAAGGGCAAGGGTAAATTATCCGAAACGGATATAAACGATTCCATGCGTGAAATTCGCCTTGCACTTTTAGAGGCTGATGTTAATTTTAAAGTGGTAAAAGACTTTGTTGCATCGGTGAAAACACGTGCCTTGGGTGCCGAGGTTTTAGAAAGCCTTACCCCGGGTCAGCAGGTAGTAAAAATAGTCAACGATGAGCTGGTAAATCTTTTAGGCTCAACGGAAAGCAAAATAGAAATAGCATCTAAACCCCCTACTATTATTATGATGGCAGGGCTGCAAGGTGCAGGTAAAACCACAACTGTGGGTAAATTGGGCACTTATTTTAAAGCCCAAGGTCGCCGCCCGTTATTGGTGGCTTGCGATTTGCAAAGACCTGCGGCGATAAAGCAATTACAGATAGTTGGCGAAGGTTCGGGACTTGCTGTTTTTGCAAAAACCGTGGATAGTACCCCTTTGGCAGTGGCAAAGGAATCTTTAGAACACGCCAAAGCCAATGGCAACGATATTGTAATTTTAGATACCGCAGGCAGACTTCATGTTAATGAAGAACTGATGGAAGAATTAAATGAAATAAAAAGAGAATTGCAACCCCATGAAATACTATTGGTAGTAGATGCCATGACAGGGCAAGATGCGGTTAATGTGGCTCAATCTTTCAATGAAATACTATCTATCACCGGGTTGGTAATGACCAAATTAGACGGTGATGCTCGGGGCGGAGCTGCTTTATCCGTGAAGGCGGTTACAGGCTGCCCTATAAAATTTGTGGGTATGGGTGAAAAAGCAGATGCTTTAGAAGTTTTTTATCCCGAACGCATGGCTTCCCGAATTTTAGGTATGGGGGATATGCTTACCCTGATTGAAAAAGCCCAAAGTGTATACGATGAATCCAAAGCCAAAGAATTGGAAGAACGGATATTAAAATCCGAATTTACCTTGGAAGATTTTTACGAACAAATGCAAGGCATGAAAAAAATGGGCTCTATGCAGGATCTTGTTAATATGTTGCCCGGAGTGGGCAGTAACAAGGCACTGAAAAATTTGGAAATAGATGAAGGCTTAATGAAAAAAACAGAAGCTATTATTCAAAGTATGACCCCGGCAGAAAGAAGAAATTCCGTAACCATGAACGGCAGTCGCAAAAAGCGTATAGCCATGGGGAGCGGCACTTCTGTTCAAGATATTAACCGCTTGCTTAAACAATTTGAGCAGAGTAAAAAAATGATGAAACAATTTGGTAATATGGGTAAAAAGAAGGGCGGCAAGCTCAACTTTCCCGGATTTTAAAAGATTTTAAATTTCTATATAAATTTTACTTTAAAAACATTTAGGAGGAAATAACAGTGTCAACAAAAATTAGATTAAAAAGAATGGGCGCAAAAAAATCGCCTTTTTACAGAGTGGTAGTAGCGGATTCCCGCTTTCCCCGTGATGGTAGATTCATTGAAACATTAGGTTACTATAACCCTTTAACCAATCCTGTGGAAATCAAAATTGATGAAGAAAAAGCTAAAAAATGGATTGAAAATGGGGCTCAGGTTTCTGATACCGTTAAAAATTTATTTAAAAAAGCAGGTATCAAATAAGGAGAATCGATCATGAAAGATTTGATTGAATACATTGCTTGCTCTCTGGTTGAACATCCTGAAGATGTGAATGTTAAAGAAACAAAAAGAGAACATTCCACGATTTTGGAACTCAACGTACATCCCGATGATATGGGAAAAGTAATAGGCAAACAAGGGCGTATAGCTCGTTCTATTCGTATTGTTTTAAAAGCCTATGCAACTAAAAATAATGAAAAAGCCAGCTTAGATATTGTCTAAAGGCTAATGTAGTAAAATACATATCGAAAAAAGTTTTCGGTATTAGGCTGTTGATAAAGTCTGATATTCGGCAAAATCCCTTCCCATCGACTGCTTATGTACATTTAGGTACACTGCACAGCCGCTGCTTAGGGAGTTTTACCGAATCTAAGTCTTTCTTAACAGCCTGACATCTTGTCAAAAAACTATGTTTTTTGACAATCTGATACCGAAATATTTTTTCGGTATTATCTACACTTAGGCTACGTGGAAAATCTGATAATGGGCAAACCCTCAACCCTTATGTGCATCTCAGTGTATTGGGAGTCCGTAGCTTGGTGGGTTTATCCATTCTGAGTATTTGCCCAAAGCCCATGATTTTACAGGCAAAATTTATTTTGTCTACAATAATGGACCGAGAAAATATTTTTCTCGGTCTACTTAAATATGAGGATATTATGATTGATGTTGGCAGAATTGTTGCGGTGCACGGCATAAAAGGTGAGGTAAAAGTGGCATCACTTTCATCTAATCCCCGCCGTTTTAAAAAAGGCAGCAAATTAACAATAGAAAAAACAGGTGAATTAGCAGCTATTGCCACAGTTAGACCACAAAATGATTTATTTTTAATCCGTTTTGAGGGTGTGGAAGACCGCAATACTGCGGAAATCCTTAAAGGCTCTATGCTGCAAATACCCCAAGAAGATGCAGCACCTTTACCCAATGGAGAATACTACTTTTTTCAACTTGAAGGGCTGGAAGTTATCACCGAGGAAGGTGAAAGCTTAGGAACCATAACGGATTTAATGGCAAATGGTGCCAACGATGTTTACCGTGTGGATATGGGCAACAACGATTATTTATTATTGCCTGCCTTAAAACAAGTGGTAAAAAAAGTAGATTTGGAAAATAAAAAAATGACCGTGGCATTGCTACCGGGTTTGCTGGAGGTTTGTAAATATCATGAAGATTGAAATATTTACCCTCTTTCCCCAAATGTTTGCCCCAATGTATGAATCCATTATGAAACGGGCACAGGATAAGGAAATTACCTCTATCAATGTTCACGATATAAGGGAATATGCCGCAGATCCTCATTTTGCTGATGATCAAGTTTATGGTGGTGGTGCAGGCATGGTTTTAAAACCGGAACCTGTGATGGCATCATTGGAGGCAAATGGCTACGAAAAAGGTGATAAAGTTATTATAACCTCACCCGGGGGAAAACCTTTTTTACAAGAGGATGCCTTGGCTCTTTCCCGTGAAGATAAAATTTTTATGATAGCAGGTCATTATGAAGGCTTAGACCAACGTGTGGCAGATTTAACCAATGCCCAAGAATACTCCATTGGGGATTATGTGCTCACAGGGGGGGAATTGCCCATTATGGTGATGACCGATGCCATTGTGCGTTTAGTAGATGGAGTGCTGGGGGATGCCGCTTCTTTGGAGCAGGAAAGTTTTAACGAGGGTTTGCTGGAATATCCTCAATATACCAGACCCAATGAATTTCGGGGTTTATCTGTGCCCGATGTTTTACTGAGTGGTAACCACAAGGTAATTGACCAATGGCGCAGAAAAGAAAGTTTAAAGAAAACGTGGCTTTTTCGCCCGGATTTACTGAAAAAACTTCCTTTATCCAATGAGGATAAACAGCAGCTGGCAGCAGTTAAAGCCGATAAAAAATATCAAGGTGATTATTACTTGGCATTGGTGCATTATCCTATTTTGGATCCCAAAGGCCATATTATAGCCACTTCTGTAACTAATTTGGATATCCATGATATTGCTCGCCTTGCCACGACCTATGGCGCAAAGGGATATTATATAGTGCAGCCCGGTGAAGAACAAAAGGAACTTGTATCTAAGCTTCTTAATTATTGGACAATGGGACATGGAGCTAAAATGAATCCCGACCGTAAAGAGGCATTGAGCCGAGTTATTTTGGTGGATTCTTTGGAAGATGCCAAAAAAGACATCGCTGCAAAAACGGGTAAAGCCCCAAAAACCGTGGCTACCACTGCCAGAATTCAACCCAAAATAATAGGTTATGAAGAATTGAGCGAAAAAATGGAACGAACCGATGATAATTTTTTGCTTATTTTCGGCACGGGGCATGGAATGCCCGAAGAAATTTTGGAAGATGCTGATTATGTCCTCAAACCCATTGAAGGTAAAGGCAGCTATAACCATCTTTCGGTACGTTCTGCGGTTTCCATAGTGGTGGATAGGCTAATAAAGGAATAATTCAAAAATTATTACAGGCTGTTGATAAAGTCTGATATTCGGCAAAATCCCTTCCCACCGACTGCTTATGTACATCTGGGTACACTGCACAGCCGCTGTTCAGGGAGTTTTACCGAATCTAAGGATTTCTTAACAGCCTAACATCTTGCCAAAAAACTATGTTTTTGACAATCTGAAATAATTTAAAAATTATTAAAAATTACTTGCATTTAGGCAATTAATATGTTAAACTGTTTAGGCATTGTGTGTAAGCGGTGGTCCTCTGATGTGAAATAAGACATGAATGAACACCAGATAAGGAAGGAGATTTATTATGAATTTAGTAGAATTGGTTGAACAATCTTATTTGAAAAGTGACATTCCCGCATTTCGTATTGGGGACACTGTTAAGGTTCACGTAAAAATTAAGGAAGGCGACAAAGAACGTATTCAGGTTTATGAAGGTATAGTAATTGCCAGAAAAGGGCAGGGTGCTACCGAAACCTTTACTGTTCGCAGAGTTTCCTATAATGTTGGGGTTGAAAGAGTTTTCCCTGTACATTCCCCTAAATTAGAAAGAATTGAAATTGTACGTCGTGGTAAAGTGCGTCGTGCGAAGTTGTATTATCTCAGAGAAAGAACCGGTAAAGGTGCAAGAATTAAAGAATTGCGCTAAAGTGATTGTGGAAGGAGGTCGAATTTTTCGACCTCCTTTTTTGTCATTTGGAAATAGGTGAAATTATGACTGTTGTTAATTGGTTCCCCGGGCACATGGCAAAAGCAGGGAAAAATATTAAAATTCAAGCTGCTCTTTGTGATGTTATTTTAGAAATTGGTGATGCCAGATTACCGGAAAGTTCCAGAAATCCCGAATTACAAAAATTAATAGGCAATAAACGGACTATTTTGGTGTTTAACAAGGCGGATTTAACGGAAAAATATGATCGGGAAAAATGGATAAAACACTATAAGCAAAATGGTATAAAGGCTGTTTTTGTGGCTGCTCAAAGAAAAACGGGTTTTAAAGAATTAAACATTTTACTCAATGAAGAAATAAGCATTTTAAATAAATATATGGAGGATAGAGGGCGTAGGCCCCGTCCTTTGCGTGTGATGATGGTGGGTATACCCAACACCGGTAAAAGTGCGCTGTTAAATGCCATGGCAGGTTCAAACAAGGTTAAAACAGGCAACAAACCGGGGCTAACCCGTTCCTTGCAATGGGTACGCACCGGTGAAAATTGGGAATTATTGGATTCGCCGGGTATTTTATGGCCAAAATTACAAGACCAAGATGCCGCTATGAAATTAGCGGTGGTGGGTTCCATCAGTAAAGATGCCTGCCCCGAGGAGGAAAGCGGTAAATATCTGTTAAATTGGCTTATAACCAATTTGCCCAAAGTTTTTAAAGAACGTTATAAGGTTGAAAATATGCCTGAATATCCCGAGGAACTGTTGGAGATAATTGCCCGTAACCGTGGGCTTGTATGCTCTGGGGGTATCCGAGAATTGGAAACCTATATTATGCTCCTAAAAGAATTTCGCAGTGGAAAAATGGGTAAGCTGATGTTGGAGTTGCCACCAAAATGAAAAAAATAATAGATTTAGAAGCTGAAAAATTAAGAATAGAATCAATGTTTAAATATGAAGAAGAATTTTATAATCAAAATATATTCTTAGTTGCAGGTTGTGATGAAGCAGGTAGAGGGCCTTTGGCAGGGCCTGTAATAGCCGGTGCGGTTATTTTGCCGCCCCATTGTTTTATTCCGCTCTTGAATGATTCTAAAAAACTAACGGAGAAAAAACGTTTAATTTTAGAAGCTGAAATCAAAGAAAAAGCCTTGGCTTGGGGTGTAGCTGCCATAGATAACGAAGAAATAGATAAAATAAATATTTTGGAGGCATCTAAAAAAGCTATGCTTTTGGCTTCTTTGGCAATGGAAATAAAGCCCCAAGCTTTGCTTATTGATGGGCCTTTTGGTCTAAATCAAGATAAAATACCCCAAGTCCCCATTAAAAAAGGAGATTTGCTTTCTGCTTCCATAGCCGCTGCCAGTATTTTGGCAAAAAATCACAGGGATCGTTTAATGGTGGCTTATGATAAAGAATATCCTCAATATGGCTTTGCCAAACACAAAGGCTATCCCACGGCATTCCATCGGGAAATGATAAAAGAATATGGTTTTTGCCCTATTCATCGGCAAACTTTTACAGTAAAGTAGGTGGTTTTTGTGTCACTTTTTAGAAAAGAATTAGGAGAAAAAGGTGAAATTGCCGCCAAAAAAGAGTTGGAAAAACGTGGCTTTAAATTAAAAGAAAAAAATTTTTTAATTCGGGGCGGGGAAATTGATTTAATCATGGAAAAAGATGACAAAATTATTTTTGTGGAAGTGAAAACCAGAACGGATAAAAGCTTTGGTTCACCTTTGGAAAGTATTACCGAGGCAAAGAAACGCCACCTTATACACACTGCCCAAGTGTATTTGCATAAGCATGATTTGGACGATGCCGATGTTGGCTTTTGGGCAGCGGCGGTTTTTGCGGACAAAAAAAATAACATAAAAAAAGTGGAAATATTGGAAGATATTTTTGTATAATGAAAAAAAAGCGAATGTAAAGCTACAATATATATTGACATTCGCTTTTCTTTCTTTATAATGTAATATAGGAAATTTTACGAGAAAGGGGTCAATTATGTTAGCCAAAATCAATTCTGTTTCCTTATATGGTTTGGAAGCATACCCCGTTTTTGTAGAAGCTGATATTTCCAATGGTTTGCCGGGGTTTGATATAGTAGGTTTGCCCGATGTGGCGGTGCGGGAAAGCAAAGAAAGAGTAAAAGCGGCTATTAAAAATTCCGGTTTTCATTTTCCTGCCAAACGGGTGGTTATTAACCTTGCTCCCGCAGATTTAAAAAAAGATGGTACATTGTTGGATTTACCCATTGCTGTGGCTTTGCTCATTGCCACAGAGCAGCTTAACCTTGGCAATGCCGATGAAGTATATTATTTCTTGGGTGAATTGTCTTTGGATGGTTCCATATCTCGGGTAAACGGTGTTTTGCCCTTGGTTAGCGGTATTGGTAAACTTCATCATAATGCAGTGGTTTTTTTACCCCCAGCCAACGGAGCTGAAGGTGCTTTGGATGGCAGAGTAAAAGTGATAGCTCCCCAAAATCTTAAAGAACTTGTAAATTTTTTCCATGGAGAGGTGCTTTTACAGCCCCAAACCACCAAGGAAGAAGATTTTACTTTTGATGAAATTCATTACCAAGGATCACCTGATTTTTGTGATATCAAGGGTCAGCAAGGGGTTAAACGTGGGCTGGAAATTGCCGCCGCAGGGGGACATAATGTTTTAATGATGGGGGTGCCCGGTTCGGGTAAAACTCTATTAGCCCGTGCTATGCCCACTATTTTGCCGCCCCTAACCAAAGAGGAGGCACTGGAGTGCACTTGTTTGTATAGTTTGGCAGGTGAGCTTGGGGATAAACATTTAATTAAACAACGCCCTTTTCGTGCGCCGCACCATACATCTTCTGCGGTTAGTTTAATCGGTGGTGGCACATATCCCAAACCCGGGGAAATAAGCATGGCATACCACGGTATTTTATTTTTAGATGAAATGGTGGAGTTCCCCAAAAACGTTTTACAGGTATTGCGCCAACCTATGGAGGATAGGGTTATTCATGTTTCCCGTGCTGTGGGTTCTTTTGTTTTTCCAGCAGATTTTCAACTGATAGGGGCTTCCAATCCTTGTCCCTGTGGTTATTATGGTGACCCCAAAAAAGAGTGTACTTGTACTCAAAGTCAAATAAAAAAATATTTTAATCGTTTAAGCGGTCCCCTGTTGGATCGTATAGATTTACAGATAGAAGTAGGTTCTGTGGCTTTTGCGGAGCTACATACAGATGTGACAGAGGAGTCTTCTGCTACGGTGCGAAAACGTGTTATTGCTGGACGGGAGGTGCAGCGTAGCCGTTACCAAGGCTTAAATTTTTCTACCAATGCAGGATTAGAAAGAAAATATCTGGACGAATTTTGCTTGCTGGATGGTAGCACCTCAGAAATTTTAGAACGTATTTTTAATAAAATGCACTTAAGTGCCAGAGCACACGACCGCATTTTAAAGGTTGCCCGCACCATTGCGGATTTGGACGGTGCAACAAATATTGAAACCACGCATATATTAGAAGCGGTTCAGTATCGCTCTTTGGATAGATTATAAAAGATAAATAAAGGGATTGTAAAATGAAAGCTGAAATTGATGGTTTAAGCGTAAATTATATTGATGAAGGAGAGGGCAAACCTATTCTCCTACTTCACGGTTGGGGCTGTAATGGTGGGCATTGGGCTCCTGTTACTGCTGGTTTAAAAGAAAATTTTCGGGTTATTGCACCGGATATTCCCGGTTTTGGTGAAAGCCAAGAGCCTAAGGAAGTATGGGGCACAAAAGAATATGCGGATTTTTTCGAGAAATTTTTATCTAAATTAAACATAAAAAAGCCCATAGTTGCAGGTCATTCCAATGGCGGCAGAATATCCATTATTTTAGGTGAGCGCAATGTGTGTTCCCGTATAATTTTAACGGATAGTGCCGGGATAATACCTAAGCGTTCTATGAATTACTATGCCAAAATATATTCCTATAAAGCTATGAAGCAAGTTTTAAACCTGCCGGGTTTAAAAAATAAAAAAGAGGATATTTTAGAAAAACGTCGCAAAAAATCAGGGTCCGCAGATTATCAAGCTGCCAGCCCTATGATGCGTAAAATATTATCCAAGGTGGTAAATGAAGATTTAACACCAAATTTAGCCCATATCACAGTGCCAACACTTTTGGTTTGGGGCAGTGAAGATACCGCAACACCTTTATCCGATGGTAAAACCATGGAATCTATATTGAAAAATACAGGGAGCG
The DNA here is from genome assembly GCA_036644995.1 of Clostridiales bacterium. Lineage (GTDB taxonomy): Bacteria > Bacillota > Dehalobacteriia > UBA7702 > UBA7702 > Cryptoclostridium. Next base: position 13,018 of record JAVXOZ010000012.1, read on the forward strand.
ATGCTGCACTTATTGTGTTTGAGGGCAGAGGACATTTTGCTTTTTTGGAAGAACGCAATCGCTTCATTAAAATATTCGAGGCATTTATCAAGCCTGAGGAGGTTAAATAGTGGATATATTATCAATATTTTGGATTATTCTTTCTATCCCTTATGTGATGTATGCGGTTTTGGGTTTAAAAAATCAGCTGCATATGCTGCAATTAAATTCCTATCGCAATGATCGCTATACATTATGGCTGAAAACTAAAAGCAAATTTGATAAAAGAGAGATTTTTGCCTTTTTGGCAATTTTTCCCTTATTTTTAAATGTACCAATGGGTACCTATGTTTCTTTATTACTTTGGGCAGTTGTTTATCTTATGTTTATACAGGGCAGGGATAAAACACCGGCTAAATTGCCTTTGGTGTTTACCCAACGTGCACGTAGACTTTATGGGGTGGCTGTGTTTATTTACATGGTGCCTGTTATGTTGATGATTTTATTTGTTTTGGGTAACAGTGCAATGCTTTATTGGCAAAAAGCCATTTGTATGCTGGTGCTTATTGCCATGAGTTTTGTTGAACCTTTTTTCCTGATGGTGGCAAATTTAATTTTACAACCCTTTGAAGAACATAAAAAAGCATCTTATTTTTTGGATGCCCAAAAAATATTAGCGGAAAATCCAGACTTAATTAAAATTGCTATTACAGGCAGTTTTGGAAAAACATCAGTTAAACACATTTTAAACATCATAATGGAGGAAAAGTACCATACATTGATGCCACCGGGCAGTTATAATACTCCCATGGGCATAACTATCACCGTGCGTGAAAAGCTAAAGCCCATACACCAAGCTTTCATCACGGAAATGGGGGCTAAACAAGTAGGGGATATTAAAGAACTTTGTGAATTGGTGCACCCTCAATACGGCATTTTAACCGCTTTGGGTGAACAACACTTAGAAACCTTTAAGTCTTTTGAAAATATTGTAAATACTAAATTTGAGCTAATAGAAGCACTGCCCGATAATGGGGTTGCTGTTTTAAACTTTGATGATGAATTTATTAGAGCCAATGCCAACCGCATGAAGGGCAAAGTGGTTTCTTACGGTTTAAATTTTGAAAATTTGGATTACAGAGCCAAAGATATTGTGTATCACAGTCGTGGTATGGAATTTATGGTGGAAGCCCCCAATGGTGAATGGGAAATTATTAAAACCAGACTTTTAGGGGTGCATAATGTTTACAATATTATTGCGGCTATTGCCATGTCCCAAGAAATGGGCCTTAGCTTGCAACAAGCTAAAAAAGCCATTGCCACTTTGGCTCCGGTTGAACATCGCTTGGAATTAAAGGTTCATGCCAATGGCTTAGTGGTAATTGATGATGCTTTCAATTCCAATCCCGTTGGTGCCAACGCAGCTATGGAGGTGCTTGGCTCAATGGCAGGGGGCAAGAAATTTTTGATAACCCCGGGTATGGTGGAATTAGGTGCCAAAGAAGTTGAAGAAAATAGAAAATTTGGTATCGCTGCGGCTAAAGCCTGTGATTATATTGCTTTGGTTGGCATAAAACAAACAGAGCCCATTAAAGAAGGTATTTTATCTACGGGCTTTTCTCCGGAACATCTCTTTGTGGCAGAGAATTTAAAAGCTGCCAATACCTTTGTATATGGTAAAGCCGTGGCAGGGGATATTATTCTCTATGAAAACGATTTACCCGATACTTATAACGAAAAATAATGGAGGTTAAAATATGAAAACCACAGTAGGCTTGCTTTTTGGTTGCCCCACAGTAGAACATGAAGTAGCAATTATTTCAGCTTTACAGGCTATGCAATCGCTGAATAAGGATAAATACGAAGCTGTACCCATCTATATTTCCAAAAAAGGTCATTGGTATATGGGGGAAGATTTAAAAAATGTTGAAAACTTTAAAAACATGGATTCTTTATTGAGTAAATGTCAAAAAGTAGTAGTAAGTGCCAACAGTGGGGACGGTACGGCTTTTATATATCCCCAAGGCTTTTTTAATAAAAAACCACTGGCAAAAATAGATGTGTTTCTCCCTGTTATGCACGGAACATATGGTGAAGATGGCTGTATTCAGGGATTTTTGGAATTGACCCAAATACCTTACGTGGGGCCCAATGTTTTGGCGGCATCTGTGGGTATGGATAAAGTGGCACAAAAAGCACTTTGCAAAATGGGCAATATCCCTGTATTAGACTGTTTTTGGTTTTACAGTAACGAATGGGTTTTGCGTGAAGGCGAATTGGTGGATATTATAGAAAAGAAATTTTCTTATCCTGTTATTGTTAAACCTGCAAACTTAGGCTCAAGTATTGGTATTAAAATTGCAAAAGAGAGAGTGGAATTGGTGGATGCCGTTGGTGTTGCCTGCCAATATTCTCAAAAAATATTGATTGAACCTGCAATTACCAATTTAAAAGAAATAAATATTGCGGTTTTAGGGGATTCCGAAGCAGCGGAAACCTCTGTTTTGGAAGAACCATTGACCGCTGGTGAAATATTGGATTTTTCCGATAAATACTTAGGAGATGACGGTGGCAAATCCGGTGGTATGGCGAGCTTAAAACGACGTATACCCGCAGAAATACCCCAAGAACAGGAAGCAAAAATTAAGCAAATTGCTTTGGATGCTTTTTACTGCTTAAATGGCACCGGAGTTTGGCGCTTGGATTTTATGATAGATATGGATACCAATGAAATATATTTGAATGAAGTAAACACTATCCCGGGGTCGCTTTCCTTCTATCTTTGGGAACCAAAGGGTGTTTCTTACCCTGAATTATTGGAGCGGCTTATATCCGTTGCTTTAAGGGTAAAGCGTCGCAGGGATAACACTATTCTTTCATACCAAAGCAATATCTTAGCCCAAGGTGGCTTTAAAGGTAAAAAATAATTTATGGATCAGCAAGAAGAAAAATATCTTATAGGTTTGGCTCAGGTTTACGATTTAACCCAAAACCATATCAGTAGCTTAATGCGCTATTTCTCCTCAGCAGAGGAGGCTTGGCATAAATATAGGTCTTGGGGTAAAGCGCTATATTTATCCGCTGCAAAAGTTGAAGGCTTAATAGATGCCAGAAGATCCACAAATATTGATGCGGTATATCAATACAGTCGCACCTTGGGTGTGAAAATCACCGCCAAAACAGAAAGTGATTACCCACAAAACTTGGAAAATATTTTTGATGCACCGTATTTTCTTTACTATTTTGGGGAATTACCTAAGGAAGATGAGTTCTGTTTGACCATGATAGGCTCCAGAAAACACAGTGATTACGGACGTGATTTAGCAAAAAAAACCGCAGGTGAGCTTGTGAAAATAGCAGGTGCCACCATAATTAGCGGCATGGCAGAGGGCATAGATTCCATTTCCCATTGGGGTGCTTTAAATGCAGGGGGTAAAACCTTGGCGGTTTTGGGCAATGGTATAGATATCATTTATCCTTCTTTTAATACCAATCTTTATGAGGAAATTAAAAAGAAAGGCTGCATTATCAGTGAATTTCCCTTGGGTTATGGTAGTTTGGCTGCTAATTTTCCACGGAGAAACAGATTGATGAGTGCACTGGGCAGAGGTGTTATTGTGGTTGAAGCCCATAAAGGCAGTGGGGTATTTCACACTGTTTCCTATGGCTTGGATCAGGGAAAAGATATATTTGCCTTTCCCGGCTCGGTTTTTTCCGGCGGTAGCTATGCACCACACTTTTTTATTAGAGAGGGGACCGCTAAGCCTGTTTTTACCACAGAGGATATATTGGAAGAATATTTTGATATGGACTTTTTGTATAGAGATACAAAAGATGTTTCTTGGGATTTCTCGGAATATCCCCCGGAGCAAAGAAAAATTTTGGAAGCATTGGAAAAAGGTGAATTAACTTTTAATGCTTTATTGAGAATAAGTCAAATGGACGCACCTTCCCTAACTTCATTGTTATCATTATGGGAGGTTGACGGCTTGGTAAATAAAAAACCGGGGCAATGTTTTGCTTTGGTAAATTACATAGATGAGGTGGAAAATGAGTAAATATTTGGTTGTGGTAGAATCACCCACTAAAGCGAAAAGCTTTAGCAAGTTTTTAGGCAAAAACTATAAGGTTATGTCCTCCATGGGGCATGTTAGAGATTTGCCCAAAAGCAAATTGGGTATTGATATAGAGGACGATTTTAAACCTCATTATATAACTATTCGTGGTAAAGGCGATTTACTGAAGGATTTAAAAAAGAATGCTAAAAGTGCCGAAAAAATATTCTATGCAGCTGACCCTGATAGAGAAGGTGAAGCCATTGCTTGGCATTTAAAACAATATTTAGAAGGACAAAAAGATGGGGTGGATACAAACCCGGATGCCCTTTGCCGTGTTGTTTTTAATGAAGTTACCAAAGAAGCGGTGCAGCAAGCTGTAAAAAATCCACGCACCATTGATAAAAATTTGGTTATGGCTCAACAGAGTCGTAGAATTTTAGACCGTTTGGCGGGGTATAAATTAAGCCCCTTGTTATGGAAAAAGGTGCGTAAAGGACTTTCCGCAGGGCGTGTTCAAAGTGTAGCTGTGCGTTTGATTTGCGAAAAACAAAAAGAAATAGATGCTTTTGTTCCCGAAGAATATTGGAGTTTGGATGGGGATTTTCAGCACAATCAAGATGAATTTAATGCAAAATTATTGAAAATAAATGGCAAAAAAGCCAAAATTGAAAATAAAGAGCAAATGGATACTATCCTTAAGGATTTGGAAAACGCTGCTTATGCCATTACCAGTGTGCAAAAAAAGGAGCGTAAAAAACAGCCTTCACCGGCTTTTACCACCAGCAGTTTGCTCCAAGAATCCAATATTAAATTGGGATATACCACCAAACGCACTATGCAGTTGGCACAACAATTATTTGAAGGCGTGTCACTTGGTGGTACCAATGCAGGTTTAATTACTTATATGCGTACAGATTCCGTGCGTATAGCGGAAACAGCTCAAACTGAGGCTTTGGAATATATTGCCGAAGCTTTTGGCAAGGATTATTGCCCTGATGAACCAAGACAGTATACCAAAAGTGGCAGAATACAGAATGCCCACGAAGCTATAAGACCTACATCAATACAAAAAACTCCGGCTTCGGTAAAACAATATTTAACCCAACCCCAATATAGAGTATACAAATTAATTTGGGATAGATTTACCGCCAGCCAAATGTGTGATGCTAAAGTAGAAAATACAACCTATGATATTTTAACCAAGGATTACACTTTCAGAGCAACGGGTTCTGTGGTTATTTTCCCCGGTTTTATGAAGGTCTATAAAAGTGATAAAAAAGATGATGTTCTTCCGGATATCAAAGAAGGGGAAAATCTAAAATTGCTGGCACTCCATCCCGAACAGCACTTTACCCAAGCCCCTGCACCATACACCGAAGGTACATTTGCCAAAACTTTGGAAAAATTGGGCATTGGTCGCCCCAGTACCTATGTTACCATTATTGAAACCGTGGTTAGCCGTGGCTATGTTTCCCGTAAGGAAAAGGCATTGCATCCCACGGAATTGGGTATAGTTGTAAACGACCTGCTTATGGAATACTTCCCCGATATTTTAAACGTTGAATTTACCGCTACCATGGAAGATGAATTGGATAAGGTAGAAAAAGGCAATATGGAATGGCAGGAAGTTTTAAGGAACTTTTATGGACCTTTTTCCGAACGTTTGGCAAAAGCAGAAGAAGACATCGGCGAAATTGAATTGCAAGATGAAGTTTCGGATATTATATGTGAAAACTGTGGTAAAAACATGGTTTTCAAAATGGGACGCTACGGTAAATTTTTGGCTTGTCCCGGATACCCTCAATGCCGCAATGTGAAATCCGTGGATAAAGATGGAAAAGTTGCGGAAAAAGAGGAAGAAGAAAGCGATATAGTTTGCGAGCAATGCGGCAGTAAAATGGTGATAAAGCGTGGACGTTACGGCAAATTTTTAGCTTGTCCCAATTATCCCGATTGCAAAAATATTAAATCTATCGACCAAGAAATTGGGGTTAAATGCGAAAAATGCGGCAATGAATTGGTTAAAAAACGCAGTAAAAAAGGTAAAGTATTTTACGGCTGTAAAGGTTATCCTGAATGTGAAACCACTTATTGGAACTTGCCCATAGAGGCGGTTTGCCCTGATTGCGGCCGCCACATGGTAGAAAAAACCAATAAAAAGCAGGAAACCACAGTTTACTGTGAAAATAAAGAGTGTTCATCCAATAAAAAAGAAGATAAAGATGAAGCAAAAACTCCGGGGAAACGGGGGCGTAAAAAAGCAAGTGAATAATAAAATAAAAATAATAGGTGGCGGCTTGGCCGGTAGTGAAGCTGCTTGGCAAATTGCCAAAAGAGGTTACGACGTTGCTTTATACGAAATGCGTCCTAAAACCATGACCCCTGCACATAAAACCCAAGGATTGGCGGAATTGGTTTGCAGCAATTCTTTTCGGGCAGCCAATGTGGAAAATGCCGTGGGTTTACTTAAAGAAGAAATGCGGCGTTTGGATTCCCTAATTATGAAAGCCGCAGATAAAACCGCAGTTCCTGCCGGTGGAGCCTTGGCTGTGGATAGAAATAATTTTTCCAAAATGGTTGAAGATGAACTTCTTGCCACGGGTAAGGTGGAAATTATTCGGGAAGAAGTTACGGAAATTCCCCAAGATGGCATTGTGATTATTGCCACAGGTCCACTTACTGCCGATGCTTTGGCAGAAAAATTAGGTGATTTGGCAGGGCGTGAGGATTTATATTTTTACGATGCAGTTGCCCCAATTTTAAGCGGCGAATCTATAAATATGGATAAAGCATTTTTCGCTTCTCGCTATGATAAAGGAGAGGCTGCCTATATAAATTGTCCCATGAATCAAGAGGAATACTATAAGTTTTACGAGGCTCTTATATCCGCAGAGGTATATGAAAACCACGGATTTGAAAAAATCAAATTTTTTGAAGGCTGTATGCCTATGGAAGCCATGGCAGCCCGTGGCAGAGAAACCATGTGCCATGGCCCACTGAAACCTGTGGGGCTAATAGACCCACGCACCAATGCCCAGTCCTATGGTGTGGTGCAGCTACGTAAAGAAGATAATGAAGGGCAATTATATAATATGGTTGGTTTTCAAACTCACCTTTTAAGAGGGGAGCAGGAGCGTGTGTTTCGCATGATTCCGGGTTTGGAAAATGCCGAATTTTTACGCTATGGCATGATACACCGCAATACCTATATTCATTCACCCAAAATATTGGCACCAACTTTAGAAGTGAGAGATAGAGAAGGTTTGTTTTTTGCAGGACAGCTCACAGGTGTTGAGGGATATGTGGAATCTACCTCCAATGGCATATTGGCAGGGATAAATGCCGTGCGGTGCTTGGAAGGTCGGGAGCGAGTTGTTTTCCCACCGGAAACTGCCATCGGTGCTTTGGCAAACTATGTATCCACAGGGGGTACAGGCAGATTTGATCCCATGAATATTTCTTTTGGTCTTATTCCGCCTTTGGAAACACGCATTAGAAATAAAAAAGAAAAAAATACAGCTTTGGCACAACGTTCCTTAACAATTTTAGAAGGAATAGATGTGAAATGAAAAAATATTTTATCTCCTATATTCAATATTTAGAAAGCGAAAAAGGAGTTTCGCCCCATACTTTAAGGGCATATTCCCGTGATTTAGAGGACTTTTTTGCTTATTTGGAGGAGATGAATGTTTCATTATCTGTGGAAGCCATAGACCACCTCACTGTGCGTAAATATTTAACCAAGCTACAAAAACAAGGATTATCCAAAACTACCATGGCTCGGAAAATGTCCTCTTTAAGGAGCTTTTATCGCTATTTATTAAGGGAAGAAGTTATAAAAACCAATCCTATGACCTTGGTTTCTGCACCTAAGGAATATCAAAAATTACCGAAATTTGTGCATTATGAAGATATTAAAGAATTGCTGGCATTGCCCAATAACAGCCCTGTTGGATTAAGGGACAAAGCTATAATGGAGGTACTTTACGGTGGGGGCTTGCGTGTTTCCGAGCTTTGTTCTTTGGAAATTTCCCAAATTAAATTCCCTATTAATTCCGTTAAAGTTATAGGTAAGGGCAATAAAGAGCGGCTGATACCCTTGGGAAAATTTGCCATGGCTGCTATTGCGGAATATTTGGATAAAGCCAGAGAAACCTTGGTTAAAGACCCCAATATTAAAGGTGTGTTTTTAAATAACCGAGATGGAAAACCACTGAGCACCAGAGCAATTAGGGATATCATCAATAAATATGTTAACCAAATGGCTATAAGTTTGAAAATAAGCCCACATATGCTGCGGCACTCCTATGCCACCCATATGCTGGAAAATGGGGCGGATATTCGCATAATCCAAGAATTATTGGGTCATGAGCGATTGTCTACCACCCAAATTTATACCCATATTACTAAAGGACATATGCAGCAGGTATACAAAAATACCCATCCTCGTTCGTGAGAGAAAGGAACTTATTATGCGAATAGAAGCAACCACCATTGTTGGTGTGCAAAAAGATGGCAAAACAGCTTTAGCCGGTGACGGTCAGGTTACCATGGGCGAATCTGTTATTATGAAAAACAATGCCAGAAAAGTAAGAAGACTTTATGGCGGTAAAGTAGTGGCAGGATTTGCAGGGGCGGTGGCAGATGCCTTTGCCCTATTTGATAAATTTGAAATTAAATTAGGTGAATATAATGGCAACTTGATGAGAGCAGCCGTAGAGCTGGTAAAAGAGTGGCGCACCGATAAATATATGCAAAAACTGGAAGCATTGCTCATTGTAGCAGATAAAGAATGTATGCTGATAATATCAGGTAGCGGTGAAATCATCGAGCCGGATGATGGCATTGTTGCCATTGGCAGTGGCGGCAATTATGCTTTGGCAGCAGGAAAAGCTTTAATGGCTCACAGCGATTTATCCGCCAAGGATATTGCAGGGGAAGCTATGAAAATAGCCTCCAGCATCTGCGTTTATACCAATGACCATATAATCATAGAAGAAATAGAGGATTAACTATGACTAAAGAATTAACACCCAGCGAAATTGTAATGGAATTAGATAAGTACATTATTGGCCAGGGCAAGGCTAAAAAAAATGTAGCCATTGCTTTAAGAAATCGTTATCGTCGTAAAAATGTAGAAGAATCTCTCCGTGAGGATATAATTCCCAAAAATATTATTATGATAGGCCCTACGGGAGTAGGTAAAACAGAAATTGCCCGTCGTTTGGCAAAATTGGTTAATGCCCCTTTTGTTAAGGTAGAAGCAACAAAATTCACTGAAGTGGGTTATGTTGGCCGTGATGTGGATTCCATCGTGCGGGATTTGGTGGAAAATTCCATTGCCATTGTGCGGGCAGACCGTTTGGCAATCGTAAAAAAACAAGCGGAAAAAAATGCGGAAACAAGGCTTGTAAATGCTTTGATGATTCAAGGCTATGGCAAGGATTTGGAAGACCCCGAAGAAGCACTTACCCAAAATGAACAAAACGCCAAAAGACGCAAATATATCCGCCGTTTACTGGCAAGTGGGGATTTAGACCGTGAAACTTTGGAAATAGAAGTTGAAGAAGCCCCGGGTGCAGTGATGTTGGGCGGCATGGACGATATGGGTATGAACCTTGGTGATGTATTGGGCAGTATGATGCCAACCAAGATGAAAAAACGCAAAGTAACTACTAAAGAAGCTCTGCGTGTATTTACCCAAGAAGAAAGTGCCAAACTCATAGATATGGACGAAGTATCCGCCGAAGCCATTGAAAAATCCGAGCAAATGGGCATTGTGTTTTTAGATGAAATAGACAAAATAGCCGTGGGTGATAATAAAAGCGGTATAGATGTTAGCCGTGGCGGTGTTCAGCGTGATATTTTGCCATTGGTGGAAGGTGCTACTGTAAACACAAAACATGGCCCTTGTAAAACAGACCATATTTTATTTATCGCCGCAGGTGCTTTTCATGTGGCAAAGCCCTCGGATTTAATGCCGGAACTCCAAGGTCGCTTTCCTATTCGTGTGGAACTGGATAGTTTAACCAAGGAAGATTATAAATTAATTTTAAAAGAACCCGCCAATTCTTTATTGAAACAATATGCGGAATTGCTTAAAGCCGATGGTGTTTATGTGGAATTTACCGATGACGGTATTGATGCCATGGCAAGCATTGCCGATGAGGCAAACCATCAGGCGGAAAATATTGGTGCTCGCCGTTTGCACACTATTATGGAAAAAGTATTGGAAGATGTGCTTTTTTCCGCCCCGGATTTAGTGCGTGGTTCTGTGGTTGTGAATGAAGAATATGTTAACGAAAAGATGGCAGGAATCTTAAAAGATGACGACTTAAGCAAATACATACTCTAAAAATCATAAAATAGCACATATATAAAGAAATAAAGAATAAAATTCTCTTGCATGATAATAAACTTTGTGATAACATATATGAGAAAACGCACGGATTTGGATTTTTTTCGCTTGTGCCTTATATTAAGGTGTGAAAAGAAGATGAAGAATACCGGAGGGTTAAACAAAAGGAGGAAATATATTCATGGCAATTATTTCAATGAAACAACTTTTAGAAGCAGGTGTTCATTTCGGACACCAAACACGTCGCTGGAACCCTAAAATGGCTCCCTATATATTTACCGAAAGAAACGGTATCTATATTATCGACTTGCAAAAAACCGTAAAGAAAATTGATGATGCTTATAATTTCATCAAAGACACCGTTGCGGATGGTAAAAGCATTTTGTTTGTTGGTACTAAAAAACAAGCACAAGATGCCATCAAAGATGAAGCAGTTCGCTGCGGTATGTACTTTGTTAACCAAAGATGGTTGGGTGGCTTGATGACCAACAATAAAACCATTCAAAAGAGAATCGACTTCATCCGTAATGTTGAAAAAATGGAAGAAGACGGCACTCTTGATCTCTTGCCCAAAAAAGAAGTTGCACAACTTCAAGGTCAAAGAGAAAAATTAGAAAAATTCTTGGGTGGCATTAAAGAAATGAAAGATCTTCCCGGGGCATTATTTGTGGTAGATCCCAAAAAAGAAAGAATAGCCATTGCCGAAGCCAGAAAATTGAATATTCCCATCGTTGCTATTGTGGATACCAACTGCGATCCCGAAGAAGTGGATTATGTTATCCCCGGTAATGATGATGCTATTCGTGCGGTTAAACTTTTAGTTGCCAGAATGGCTGATGCCGTTATCGAAGGTAACCAAGGTTTATCTATGGCTGAAGAACTTGCAGACACCGCCGAAGAAGATAAAATTATGGAAGCTGCTGCAGAATAATAGAGTATTAATATTAACCTATATGGAAAACATGAAAATGCTTAACCATATATAATTGATATAAGGCTTATTGGTTCGATTGTGTCATATTAAGCGGGGATGAATTTAGCCTTAATATTTAGTTTTAAATATGGCAGGTTGTTTTATCCTCGCTTTTTCTTTATTAATAATTCAGGAGGAAGAATATATAATGGTAAGTGCACAAATGGTAAAAGAACTCCGGGAAAGAACCGGAGCAGGAATGATGGATTGCAAAAAAGCTTTAAATGAAGTTGATGGCGATATGGAAAAAGCTGTTGATTTGTTAAGAGAAAAAGGCTTGGCTGCTGCAAATAAAAAATCAGGTCGTATCGCTGCTGAAGGCGTTGTGGAAAGCTATATCACCGAAGATGCCAAAGCAGGCGTTGTGGTGGAAATTAACTGCGAAACAGACTTTGTAGCTAAAAATTTAGATTTTCAGCAATTCGCCAAAGATGCAGCAAAACAGGCTGTAAATACCAAAGCCGCTGATGTAGATGGTTTCATGAATGAACCTTGGCTCAGCGATGCTTCTAAAACCGTAAAAGATATTTTAACTGAAAAAATAGCTGTTATCGGCGAAAATTTAAGCGTTAGACGCTTTGAAAAACTCGAAGCTGAAAATGGTTGTGTTGCTGCTTATATCCATGGCGGCGGCAAAATCGGTGTTTTGGTTCAGGCTGATACCGATGTTGTTAACGACGAAATAAAAGCTTGTTTAAGAAATGTGGCAATGCAAGTTGCTGCTATGGCTCCTAAATATGTATCCCGTGATGAAGTGCCCGCTGATTATTTAGAGCACGAAAAAGAAATTCTTTTGGCTCAGGCTAAAATAGAAAATCCCAATAAACCCGAAAATATCATTGAAAAAATGATTGTTGGTCGCTTAAATAAAGAAATGAAAGAAATTTGCTTATTGGATCAGGCATATGTTCAAGATAGCGATATGAGTGTTGCTCAATACGTGGCAAAAGTTGGCAAAGAAAATGATTGTAACTTGGCTGTGGTTAAATGTGTTCGCTTTAAAACCGGTGAAGGCATTGAAAAAAGACAAGATGATTTTGCCAATGAAGTAACCAATATGTTTAAAAAAGACTGATTTTAGTGAAATTTTAAGATAAATGGTGATAAAATGTGGGCAGAACCGATTTATAAAAGAGTAGTTTTAAAACTTAGCGGTGAAGCTTTGGCAGGGGATGTTGGCTACGGTATCGAGCAAGAAATGCTGAACTTTGTGGCAAAACAAATCCAAGATTTAAAAGATCTTGGAGTTGATGTTCTCGTTGTTGTTGGTGGTGGAAATATTTGGCGAGGTATTGCCGGTTCTAAAAAGGGCATGGATCGCACCACTGCTGATTATATGGGTATGTTGGCAACTGTAATGAACAGTTTGGCTTTGCAAAACGCTTTGGAAAATATTGGTATTCAAACCAGAGTGCAGTCTGCCATTGAAATGCGGCAAATTGCTGAACCCTATATCAGGCGTAAGGCTGAAAGACATTTAGAAAAAGGCCGTGTAGTAATTTTTGGGGCAGGTACGGGGAATCCTTATTTCTCCACAGATACTACAGCAGCATTGAGAGCTGCGGAATTAGAAGCCGATGCTATTTTAATGGCAAAAAAAGTAGATGGAGTATATGATTCCGATCCCAATATCAATCATAATGCCAAAAAATTTGATGAACTTAGTTTTAAAGATGTTTTAGAACAAGAGTTGGGTGTTATGGATTCCACTGCGGCATCTCTTTGCAAGGATAATAAAATTCCAATCTTGGTATTTAATATTAACGTTGATGGAAATATTAGAAAAGCTGTACTGGGCGAAAACGTCGGCACAGTTGTGGGAGGCGAAGTTAATGATTAAAGATTGTTTAACCAAGGCTGAAGAAAAAATGGATAAAACCGCTGAAGCTTTAAAGAGAGATTTTTCTACTTTAAGAGCAGGCAGAGCAACCCCTGCACTATTAGACAAAATAGAAGTTGATTATTACGGCACAATGACACCGTTAAATCAAACTTCCAATGTATCCTCGCCGGATAGCAGAACTTTATTGATTCAACCCTGGGATAAAAGTATGCTAAAAGGTATCGAAAAAGCTATTCTTGCCTCAGATTTGGGGCTAAATCCCAACAATGATGGTTCAGTTATCCGTATTTCTATACCGCAATTAACCGAGGAAAGAAGAAAAGAATTGGTTAAAGTAGTTAAGAAAAAAGGTGAAGAAGCCAAAGTTGCAGTTCGTAATATACGCCGTGATTTAATTGATGAACTGAAGAAAATGGAAAAATCACATGAGGTTTCCGAAGATGATGTGGCTCGTGGCTTAGATGAAGCGCAAAAAGTTACGGAAAAGGGCATCAAACATTTAGATGAGGTTATCAGTACCAAAGAAGCGGAAATCATGGAAGTTTAACTATTGGGTCTTATGCTTTTTGCATTTTATAGACTATATTATTAAAGGGAGGTGTAATTAAGAATGTATAGAATTACAGATGAATGTACAGCTTGTGGAACTTGCTGTGATGAATGCCCCAGCGAAGCTATTAAAGAAGGCGACATCTATGAAATCGATCAAGATATCTGCACAGATTGCGGAACCTGCATCGATTCTTGTCCCAGCGACGCTATTGTTGAAGAATAATAAACTGTAAAACCCCCTCCGGCAACGAGGGGGTTTTTGTCAAAACAAATAAAATAGTATATAATAGGAATATGAGTATAGAAAAATTATTAAATGAAATAGACCAAGAGAATGTGCCAAAACATATTGCCATTATAATGGATGGCAATGGCAGATGGGCAGAAAATAGGCAATTAGCTCGCTTTAAGGGCCATGTTGCAGGCACAAAAATTATTAAGAATATTATTAGAAAATGCAGCGATTTGGGAGTAAAGGTTTTAACTCTCTATTGTTTTTCTACGGAAAATTGGCGTCGTCCTTTGGATGAGGTTAACTTTCTTATGGATTTAATTCGCAGTTATTTAATGAAAGAAGCCAAAGATATGGTTAATGAAGGGGTTCATTTAATGCATATAGGTGATTTAACTGCGGTTCCCGAAAAAGTGCAAAAAGAATTTGCCTGTGTAGAGGTAATGACCAAGGATTGCAGTAAAATAACATTGAATATTGCTGTTAACTATGGCAGTCGTCAGGAAATTTTGGGTGCGGTAAAAACTGTAATCCAAGATGTTAAAGATGAAAAAATCAGTGTTGATGATTTAGATGAATCAACATTTTCTCAATATTTGGAAACCGGCGGCTTACCCGACCCCGATTTGCTCATAAGAACCTCGGGTGAACAGCGGATAAGCAATTACCTTTTATGGCAAATTGCCTATTCGGAAATTTATTTTACCGATGTAAATTGGCCTAATTTTAATGAAGAAGAATTATATTTAGCTATCTTAGATTACCAAAAACGTCATCGTCGTTTTGGTGGTATTTGATAGCGGAAAGAGGTATTTATGTTTAAGACAAGAGTTTTAAGTGCTTGCGTATTTGTACCCCTTATATTTTTGGCTGCATATTTTGGCGGTTGGTTTTTTACGGCTCTTATGGTTTTCGTGGCTATTATGGGAGGATATGAGTTCGGCAATCTTTTAAAGGTTCATGGTTATCGTTTTAATTTTCCCTTATTTATCATTGCCACCCTTTCCTTTATGGCATTTGCTTATTTTGCCAATGGCTACGATATTATTATTGTTGCTTTAATGTTTGTGCTTTTGGCAGTCCATGGTATTCTCTTTGTTTTCCAAAAGCTTACCATTGAAGAATCGGCAGTTTCGTTTTTTGGCATTTATTATATTGCTTTCACATTAAGCACCATGGTTTCCATGCGTTTGCATATGGAAAGTGGTATGTTTTTAATATTTTTAATTTTCATTATCCAATGGTTAACGGATACAGGTGCATATATTGTTGGTTGTAATTTTGGTAAACATAAATTAATGCCAAAAATCAGCCCCAAAAAATCTGTGGAAGGTGCTGTTGGCGGCGTTGTGGTTGCGGTTTTATCTGCGGTTATATTTAATCTTATATTCCCGGTTTTACCCATGTTATATTTGATTATTATGACAATTTTTGCTTCAATTTTGGGGCAAATTGGCGATTTGGTGGAAAGTGCCTTTAAACGTTGGTCCGGGGTGAAAGATTCAGGTAATCTAATTCCGGGTCATGGTGGTATTTTGGATCGATTTGATAGCCTGTTATTTATCGCACCATTTGTTTATTCTTTTATTATAATTTACATAAACTATATAAAATAGGAGTGTATAATTGAAAAAGATAGTAGTTTTAGGCAGCACAGGTTCTATTGGTACCCAAAGTTTGGACGTAATATCTTGGTTTCCCCAAGATTTTAAAGTTGTGGCTTTGGCGGCGAATCAAAATTGGGAACTTTTGGCTGCACAAACAAAAAAATATAATCCCGAAACCGTTACAATATTTGATGAAAAATCTTATCCTTTATTAAAGGCAGCATTATCGGATTTTAAGGGTGATATACTTTGTGGAGCTAAGGGTTTAGATGCCGTATCTACCTTACCTGCGGATATGGTAATTCACGGTATTGGTGGCATGGCAGGGCTATCTCCTTTATTGCAAACTTTGGCAGTGGGGAATAAAGTTGCCTTTGCCAATAAAGAAAGCTTGGTTACTGCTGGACACTTGGTTATGAAATCCGTGGCAGACCATGATACGGTGCTTTTGCCTGTGGATAGTGAGCATTCGGCTATATTTCAATGTTTAATGGGTGGAAAAAGTGCCTTAAAAAAATTGGTATTAACAGCTTCGGGCGGTCCTTTTCGAGATTTTTCTGCCGGTGATATGGCGGGAATTACTCCGGAAATGGCGTTAAAACACCCTACTTGGAGTATGGGAGCTAAAGTTACCATAGATAGCTCAACCATGATGAATAAAGGCCTTGAGGTTATTGAGGCACATTGGCTTTTTGATGTGGATTATGATAAAATTGAGGTGCTTATTCAACCACAAAGTGTAATCCATTCTATGGTTGCCTTTGGTGATGGCTCCTTTATTGGGCACTTGGGCAAAGCAGATATGCGTATACCTATCCAGTTTGCTTTGACCTACCCTGAACGCAGGGAAAATCCTTTGGAAGAATTGGATTTTGTTAAACTTGGGCATATAGATTTTTTTGCCCCCAACCGAGAAATTTTTCCTTTATTAAATCTTGGTTTTGAAGTGGGAAAAATGGCAGGAACTGCTCCTGCGGTGATGAATGCGGCAAATGAAGTTTTAGTGCATATGTTTTTAAATTATAGAATAAAATATACAGATATCTATAAATATATTGTAGAAACCGTGGAAGCTCACGAGTTTATTGCCAATCCTAATCTGGAGGAAATATTGGCAGCGGCAAAGTGGGCTAAAGCCAGAATTAATGAGGTGATTCTTTGAATTTAATTATTACGGTGGCGCTGACACTGCTTATGTTTGGTGTAATTATCTTTGTTCATGAATTTGGGCATTTGATAACTGCGAAAAAATGTAAAATTTACGTTGAGGAATTTGCTGTGGGCATGGGTCCCAAACTTTTTTCTTTTAAAAAAGGCGAAACTCAATATTCTTTGAGATTGCTGCCCATTGGCGGCTATTGCAAAATGCCCGGGGAAGAAGGGGAAAGCGATCACCCCAATGGTTTTGATAAAAAATCCGTACCCAAAAGAATGGCAGTAGTGGCAGGCGGTGCTATTTTTAACTTTATATTTGCAATTTTGCTTTTTATCATTGCTTATATGGTGCTTGGCTCTCCAGCAACTGCACCCATTGTGGGTGAGGTTACTGCGGATGGTGTTGCAGTGGCGGCAGGTATGGAAAATGGTGATAGAATAACTGCCATCAATGGCACTTCAATGTCCACATGGGAAGATGCTGTGTTTGTTATCCAAGACAGCGTGGGTAAAGAATTAAATATAACCGTAGACCGCAATGGAGAAACCAAAGATTTGGCTATAACTCCTGTTAAATCCGAGGATGGAGTCGGGGTTATTGGCATAATGCGTGGTAGTGAACACTTATCTATTTTTGCAGCCATAGGTAAAGGATTTAAACAGGTGTACGAATTAACATCGCTGATTCTTGTAACCTTGGTGCAAATGGTTACAGGTCAGGCTCCTGTGGACTTGGCGGGTCCCGTTGGTGTAGGGCAAATGGTTGGTCAGGTTGCCACTTATGGATTTTTCAATTTCTTAATTTTTATTGCTGCTATCAGTGTAAACTTAGGTGTGATAAATCTTTTGCCTTTGCCTGCTTTGGATGGTAGCCGTTTGGTGTTTTTAGCCATTGAAGGTGTGCGTGGCAAAGCTGTTAGTCCCAATATAGAGGGCACAATTCACTTTGTGGGTTTTATGGCATTAATGGGTTTAATGGTGATTATAACATTTTTTGATGTTTCAAGGTTATTCGGTGGTTAATATGAGAAGAAAATCACGTAAAATAAAAATAGGCTCTGTGGAAATTGGGGGCGATGCTCCTATTTCCATTCAAAGCATGAATAATACCGCCACTGCGGATGTAAAAAGCACACTTAATCAGTTAAATGCTTTGGCTGCACAGGGTTGTGATATCGGGCGTTTGGCAATTCCCAATCAGGAAGCTGCTGAGGCTTTGGAAAAAATTATTCCCCAATCTCCCATACCTTTGGTAGCGGATATTCATTTTGATTATCGCTTGGCTTTATTGGCGGTTAAAGCAGGTATTAGTGCTTTGCGGATTAATCCCGGTAATATCGGCAGTGAAGATAGAATTAAACTGGTTATAGATGCGGCAAAAGATAGGGGCATTCCCATTCGTATTGGTATAAACGGTGGTTCTTTGGAAAAGGATTTACTGGAAAAATATGGCAGAACACCCATTGCTTTGGTGGAAAGTGCTTTAAGACAAGTGGCAATTTTTGAAAAGTATAATTTTGAAAATATTAAAATTTCCGTTAAATCTTCTTCTGTATTAAAAACAGTGGAATCCTATGAAATATTAAGTAAAAAAGTGGATTATCCCCTTCATATCGGAGTTACCGAAGCCGGCACTCTTTTAAAGGGCAGTATAAAATCATCATTGGGCATCGGTATTTTATTGAATGAGGGCATTGGGGATACCATTCGTGTTTCCTTAACCGGGGATCCCGTTAACGAAGTCATCGTGGCAAAAGAAATTTTAAAGGGTTTAAACCTCAAAGAAGATGGGGTTGAAATAATATCCTGTCCTACTTGTGGCAGAACCAAAGTGAATTTGGAAAAAATGGTGGCAGATGTTGAACAGGAGCTGGCTTCATTTAAGCCAAAACGCCCCATAACCGTGGCGGTAATGGGATGTGAGGTAAATGGCCCCGGTGAAGCAAAAGAAGCGGATTACGGCATTGCCTCGGGGAAAGCACAGGGTTTGCTGTTTAAAGAAGGCAATATCTTGGGAAAATTTTCCGAAGAACAAATAGTGAAAGAATTGGTAGCAGAAATTAGGAGGAATGAACAGTGAGGTATAGCAAAATGTTTGCCCCCACCTTGAGAGAGGTGCCTGCAGATGCAGAAATTATCAGCCATAAATTAATGCTGAGAAGTGGTATGATTCGTAAAGTTGCCTCGGGTATTTATACATATTTGCCTTTGGGGTGGCGTGCTTTAAATAAAGTAAGTAATATTGTCCGTGAGGAAATGGATGAAAGTGGTGCACAGGAATTGATGTTTCCCATTGTGCAACCTGCGGAATTATGGCAAAAAAGTGGTCGTTGGGATGTTTACGGTGATGAGTTATGGCGTGTTAAAGACCGCCACGGCAGAGATTTTTGCCTTGGCCCCACCCATGAAGAAGTTATTGCTTCTTTGGTGGCAGGTGAAGTAAAATCCCACAAGCAATTACCTTTAATGCTTTACCAAATTCAAAATAAGTATCGTGATGAACGTCGTCCTCGTTTTGGCTTGATGCGTGGCAGAGAATTCGTAATGAAAGATTGTTATAGCTTTGACCGTGATGAACAAGGGTTGGATGTTAATTATCATATTATGTATGATGCCTATACCCGTATTTTTAACCGCTGTGGTTTGGATTTTCGCCCTGTTGAGGCTGATAATGGAGCCATTGGCGGCACCAGCTCTCACGAGTTTATGGTACTGGCAGACAGTGGCGAAGCTGAAATTTTGCATTGTAATAAATGCGAATATGCAGCCAATGTGGAAATAGCCAATACCGGCAGTGTACAGCAGGTTTCTGAAGAATCTGAACAAGAGATTGAAAAAATATTAACTCCTGATTGTCGCACCATAGATGATGTGGCAGCATTTTTGAAATTGGATACCACTAAAACCATGAAAGCACTTTGCTACACAGCCGATGATGAAGTGGTGATTGTTTTCGTTCGTGGTGACCGTCGCTTAAATGAAATAAAAGTGCAAAATCATTTGGGTGCTACCACTTTTTATATGTCCACAGAAGAAGAATTGCAAAGTGCAGGGCTTGTTCAGGGCTATATTGGTGCTGTTGACCAAAAAGTAAAAATGCTTTTGGATACTGAGGTAACCACGGGCAAAAATCTTTGCTGTGGTGCCAACGACCATGGCTATCATTTAATAAATGTAAATTATAAACGTGATTTTGATGGAGAAATAGGTAATTTCAGATTGGTGGAAGCCGGGGAAAAATGTCCCCATTGCGATGGTACTTTGGAAAGTGCCCGTGGTGTAGAAGTAGGACAGGTATTTAAACTGGGAACTAAATACAGCGTTTCCATGGGTGCCTATTATCTGGATGAAGAAGGTAAATCTCAGCCTATGGAAATGGGCTGCTATGGTATCGGTGTTGGCCGTACCTTGGCTGCGGCAATCGAACAAAATAACGATGAAAACGGCATAGTTTGGCCTTTGGCTATTGCTCCTTATCAAATAATTATTGTAACCGTAAGCGAAAAAAGCGAAACCCAAGTAGCCGCCGGTGAAAAATTATATGGGGAATTGATGGCAAAAGGTTATGAAGTAATCTTGGATGACCGCCATGAAAGAGCCGGTGTGAAGTTTAAAGATGCAGATTTAATCGGTATTCCCCTGCGAATTACCATTGGCGATAAGAGTCTTGCCAAAGGTGAATTGGAATATAAAATCAGACGTGATGGCGAAGCCGGTGTGATTTCTGTTGACAATGCTGTATCGGAAATTGATGCTTTGTTGGCAAAAATCAAATAAATAAACATTCGGCAGTTGTTTTAATATAATTGCCTTATCCTAAAATGTTTATTTTCTGTTAAGTTTTGACCTTATCAATATTAGTAATAAAATATAAAAAAGTGCACCCTGTGATTTAAGTAGCTTTATCTACAAAAATTAAGGGATGCACTTTTTAGTTTTTTGGAAATTTGTAAATATTGAAAACAATAAATGAAAATAGAGCATATTCTTTTTGAGAAATGGGTGTTATATGCACGCCATTTGCAGTATCTTGTGAATATGCTCTATTGATTTAAAGATGCTGTTTTATATAAAAAGTATCTGTAAGTGATTTTATTTTAGATGAAGTTGCGGTTTTAGTTTCACCAATATCTCGGTTTACCATTGTAAAATATCATTACGTAAGCAGAAATTATTGCTGCATAAATTTGGCATAAAGATCCTCGGTATTGGTAAATTGTACCGATTGAATAATGGTTTCCCCTTCTTTGATTATTTCGCTTTTGGTATTTTTGGGGTAAATGAAAGATACATATAATCTAATGCCTTCATTGGGGTGTATTATGGCTTCTTCACCGTAAAAAGAATTTGCACCTTGATTATACTGCACTATCATGGCAATGCTTTTATAGGTGCCAATAATCCCTTGGGCTGGTTTTTCAATAACCTTAATATCTTTTATTTTATCACCCATGTGGTTAAGCAGCTCTTTGGCGGAATCCTCTGGGCTGAGATAATCATAGCCGCCTACCTCTAAATTAAAGGTTATTGTAGAGTCGTTATCCAGATTTACCAAGGTTAATGAAGTTTTTCCTTCACTGTATACTTGCCATAATCCCGTTATATTTATGGTGTATTTATCTTGGGGATGCTCATAAACGTAATTTTGATTTTTATTTATATTTTTTACCGTAGGCAAAACATTGGCCAAAATAATTAAAGATATCAGTATTAAAAGCCAAATGCCTACAATATTTCTTCTTTTCAATTTAATTCCTCAATTCAGAATTTTCTTTTTAATACAAAATCGGCGATTTCTAAAAAACAAGTTCTTATTTCGCTATTTGGCAGTTTTTCTATACAATGTTTACTCAGTTGAGTGTATTCCTTAGCTTTTAATTGGGCGGATTCCATACCACCTGCTTTGTTAACCAAAGAAATTATTTTGGTAACATCTTTTTCGGATTTTTCCGTTTTATTAAAAAGTTCTTCTAATTGTGTGGGGTTTTTAGATTGTTCTATGGCGTAAAGCAGTGGCAGGGTAATTGCATTTTGGCGAATATCCCCCCCTAAAACTTTTCCAAATTTTTTGGCATTGGGTGAATAGTCCAAAATATCATCTGTAATTTGAAATGCCATGCCCAAATATTCCCCAAACAATTTTAAGGGTTGGGTAATTTCTTGGGGAGCACCACAAAAATAGGCGCCTAATTCGCAGCTTGCGGAAAGTAAAAGAGCGGTTTTTTGCTTAATATGTTTAAGGTAATTATCTATGGATTTGGTTTGTTGAACTTTAGAGCTTAATTGAGAAATTTCTCCTGAGCACATTTCCAAAGCCACATCTGCCAAGGTATTGTTTAATTTGCTATCATTGTAGATGGAAACCAAGGACATGGATTTTGCCAGCAAATAATTGCCGGTGTAAACCGAAACTCTATTGCCCCATAGTGCTTTTACCGTGGGTTTGTTTCTTCTTAAGGCAGCGGAATCCACCACATCATCATGAACCAAGGTTGCCATGTGGGTTATTTCCAAAGACATTGCCAGAGGCATTAGTTTTTCTTGATTATAGGCACCAAAACAACCGCCCAAAAAAACAAAGCCCGGGCGTAAATGTTTGCCACCACTTTTATGAAGATGCAAGGCAGTTTCATTAAGTATGCTATGCTCAGAGCTTACCACAGAACAAATTTCCGTATCCATGGCTTCTAAGGCACTTTTCATTTTTGCATAATAGGGGGAATTGTGCCCATGGGCAAAAAATTGTTCCACTTTTATTATCACCTTTCCTTTAAATATCAATTATAATGTATATTTAAGGGTAATGCAATAATGTTTAGGGGAATAATGCTGGAAAAAATGTTTGAATATTATCTGCAATATGTTATAATGAACATATTATAATTGGGAGGTGGGTATACAGTGAAAAAAATTGCAGTTGTTTTGGGAATGATGGTAATTTTAATCTTCAGCTCAAATGCCTTTGCAGCAGGGTATTATGATGTGAGAACATCGGATTGGTACTATCAATCCGTAACTAAATTATCAGATATGAAAATGATAAACGGCTATGGTAATGGTAAATTTTTGCCTTTAAATAATATTACCCGTGCAGAATTTGTTACTATTTTGGCCAAGGCATCAACGGATAATTTTACCGCTAATTCTTCAACCTATGGGGATACCACCTCATCTCATTGGGCGTATCACCAAGTGGGTTGGGCAGCGGAAAAAGGTATTACCACGGGCAAAGAAAACAATAGATTTGACCCCGAGGGCAGTATTACCCGTGAAGAAATGGTTACAATGATTTATCGTTATATGGGCTATAAAGGTAATAAACCCGGTATTAGTGTATCACCTTATTATAGCGATTTTTCTACGGTGTCCCAATATGCCCAAGAACCAGTTAAGGCATTATTTGGCTTTGGTGGTATTAATGGTGTGGGCAATAATAAATTTGCTCCCCAAGCCGTAGCGGAAAGAGCCCATGCGGCACAATTAATTTACAATAACCTTGTTTTAAATCCCAGGCAACGTACAACTATTTTTGCCCAGAATTTTTTAGGCTGGAAATATGTTGCCAATGGTACAACCCCGGAAGGCGGCTTTGATGCCGCAGGATTCGCCCATTATGTGTATGCTCAGTTTGGTGTAAATCTCACCGGTGATGAAGCAGCTATGCAAACCCAAGGCAAAGAAGTTTCCAAGAGTAATCTTAATATGGGTGATTTACTTTGTTTTGGTGGTAAAATACCACATATAGGTATTTATTTGGGTAACGGTAAATTTATTCACGCTGTAAATCCCCAAAGTGGGGTAATTATAACCAATTTATCTGCGGATTATTATACTAAAAATTTCATCAGCGGCAGAAGATTATTTAATTTTTAAAAATGTAATATCTGTATTTATGATGTTAATTACTGTGATTTTTAAGTTATAAGATTATATGAAAATGAAAATATGGCAACTGTTTTTATACAGCTGCCATATTTTTTTGGATTTTGTCTAATCTAAGGCTTTCTTAACAGCCTGACATCTTGCCAAAAAATTATGTTTTTTGACAATCTGAAACCCCTGTTTACTTTCACGAAAACAGGGGTTTATAGATTATCGGTTATTATTTTTATTTCATCCTGAAAATTTATTGTGGTGGCAAGGTTTAAAATCTCATTTTTGGTTTTAGCAAAATTTAAGGGGTAGCGGTGCATACGAGCACCCCATAACAGTGCTATTTTGGCGGTGCATTCTTGATAACTGCTTTGTAATTCTTTGGGCTTTTTTGCATCTTCCCAACTTTTTGAAGCAGCTAAATCCATTAATAAACCAAGTTCATTATGGATTGCCGGTGCAAATTCTTCAAGGGTTGGATTTGCTTTATTTTCTAAATCTTGGTGATAAAACCATGATTCATTAATTTTCACCATAACTTTGGCAATCTCCGTTAAGGATTCCTTGCTATCTTTGGATTCTAAGATTTTATAAGCGTGGGAATAAAATAAATCACCATAGAGTATTGCGGTATAATTATCCGATGAATTTTCATCTACAACTTTAGCGTGGCAATTTTGTGATATTTGCAAAAACAAAAAAGCAGCAGCAATTTCCATATGTTTATCTTCAACTTCTATATCAGAATAGGGCAGAAGAAAAATAAACGGCAAAATACTGTCGGTGCTAAAGGATTTCCAATCGGAAATATTTGGTTTTATTCCAGGTTCTATTTTGATGGCGAGATTGCGTACCTGTTGCAATCTTTTCATAATATTATTCATAACTTTTTTATTATATCATACTTTATGGAAAAAACAAATAAACCTTTTCGTTATTAGCGAAAAGGTTTATAAATTGTTTTTACTGTGAGGTAAAATAAAAATCCCTCCCTTAAAAATTTACTGCGGTTGTGAAATCCGGTATGTCGGTGCCTCTTTTTATTTCAGTGGCTTTTACATCCTTGGCTTCAAACATATTTTCCAAATATTTGCAAGCGTCCCATGGATCTACGGTTTCTCCGCAGGTAAATACGTCAATAGCAGCATATCCCAGCTCCGGCCAGGTGTGAATAGCTAAGTGCGATTCGGAAATAATAACAACGCCGCTAACTCCTTGGGGGCTAAATTTGTGAAATACAAATTCACGGATTTCCGCACCGGCTTCCAATGCAGCCTTGCACATGATTTGTTCTACTTTTTTGGTATCGTTTAATAATTGAAAGGTGCAACCGTAAAACTCAGCCAGTATATGGCGACTCAATGCTTCCAACTATACAATCCCCCTTTCCTGTTTATCGCTAAAAGCGCAAATAATATTGTAGCATAAAATTGCTAATTGTCAAGGGGAATAAAGAGTTTTTTATAATATACCGTAAAATTCAGTTAATTTGGTGGCGATAAAGTGAAAGTGTCGTTGATATCGAAAAACTCTATTTTTATTGCCAAAGTGTTGATGGCATTTTTTTTATTTATGGCTTTTATGGTGGTTTTTACTATTTCTTTGGATTTAGCTTCAATATATACTTTATAGGAAAAATTACCAAAAAATTCCGAGGCAATATGGGAATCCTCTTGGAGAATTATTTCGTAAATATGGTAGATTTTGCCATGGGATATTTCTTTGCCTAAATAAGTTTGTTTTTTCATGGCTAAAGGGGTAAAATTGGTTTCGGGTAAGATTTCCATTAAGAGTAAAGGTTCGGTGTTTAAGGGGTAGTTTTTCCATATTACCCATTGCTTGGCTTTGGAATTATAGCGGTATTGGCTTTGATCTATTTGATACATTTCCAATTCCGTATCCATTATTTTTCCCCAAATATGCAGATTTTTATTTTTATCACGTTCCCCTGCAATTATGGTTTTGGCGGTGTTGTAGTTGTTGAGCTGCAATTTGGATGATAAAGAAAAGCGATAGCTTTCCCTGTGGCTTAAATTATTTATGGAAGTTTCCAATAAAGTTTTGGTATCCACATTTGTTAATTTGTAATAATCGTAACCTAATATGCTACCTGCTAACATAAGAAGAAAAACAATAAATATAATTACACTTCTTATTATTGTGATTTTTTTCATAGATTTCACCTCTGTAAAATCTATGAAAAATAAGATAATATATTCCGATTGACAAAAATAACTAAGGAGTTTATAATAATAGTGTAAAGGCAATGAGAAAGAGAGTAACCAAATATTTTTTTTCAGAGAGAATGTTCATGGCTGGGAAACATTTATTTAAAATTTTGGCGAAAACCACTTTTAAGCCGCTTCTTGGAAATTTAGTAAAAGAAGACGCTAATCACGTTACGATTTCAAGTGAAATTTATTTTTCATGAGAGTGGAACCACGGGTGAGGACTCGTCTCTTAGGAGGCAGGTCTTTTTTTTATTGATAAATAGGAGGTATAAGATATGAGCTTTAAAGTAACTTTTCCCGATGGCAATATCAAGGATTTTGTGGCACCTGTAACCATTGGCGAAATTGCCGATGGCATTAGCCATAAATTGGCTAAAATTGCCTTGGGTGGTATGGTAAACGGTAAAATTAAGGACTTAAATACTAAGGTTGACCAAGATGCAGAGCTGAAAATTTTAACATGGGATGATGATGAGGGAAAAACTATTTTCCGCCATAGTAGCTCACATATATTGGCAGAAGCCGTACAAAATTTGTTTCCCGGTACTAAATTTGGTATAGGTCCCGCCATTAAGGATGGATTTTATTATGATTTCGATTCGCCCCATGTTTTTACCGAGGACGATTTTGAAAAAATAGAAAAAGAAATGGCACGTTTGGCGCAAGGTAAAAGTGTATTTGAAAAATCCGTAATTTCCAGAGCTGAGGCTTTGAAATATTTTGAGGATTTAGGCGAGATATATAAAGTTGAATTAATTAACGATTTGCCTGAGGATGCAGAA
Source organism: Clostridiales bacterium (assembly GCA_036644995.1). Classification (GTDB taxonomy): domain Bacteria; phylum Bacillota; class Dehalobacteriia; order UBA7702; family UBA7702; genus Cryptoclostridium. The sequence goes on from JAVXOZ010000012.1 coordinate 39,661, forward strand.
ATTACCACATATAAACAAGGTGATTTTTTGGATTTGTGTGCAGGTCCCCATTTGCCTTCCACGGAAAAAATTAAAGCTATGAAAATTATGTCCATAGCCGGTGCATATTGGCGTGGCAGTGAAAAAAATAAAATGCTCCAACGCATTTATGCCACTTCCTTCCCTAAAAAAACCCAGCTTGATGAGTATTTGAATTTACTGGAAGAAGCAAAAAAACGTGACCACAGAAAACTGGGTCAGGAATTGGAGCTTTTTACCATGATGGAAGAAGGTCCGGGCTTTCCGTTTTTCTTACCTAAAGGTATGATTTTAAGAAATGAATTGGAAAACTATTGGCGTGAAATTCACACCAAAGCAGGTTATGCGGAAATTAAAACTCCTGTTATGCTAAACCGTTGCTTGTGGGAGCAATCCGGTCATTGGCAAAACTATAAGGATAATATGTATTTTACCCAAATTGATGATGTGGACTTTGCTATTAAGCCCATGAACTGCCCCGGCTCTATCTTGGTGTATAAAAATTCCTTGCACAGTTACAGAGATTTGCCCATTCGCATGGGTGAGCTTGGTCTTGTGCATCGCCATGAAAAAAGCGGAGCACTCCACGGCTTAATGCGGGTGCGTTGCTTTACCCAAGATGATGCCCATATCTTCATGCTCCCTGAGCAAATTAAAGATGAAATTAAAGGTGTTATCTCCCTTATTGATGAAGTTTACAGCCTTTTTGGCTTTGAATATCATTTAGAACTCTCCACCAAGCCTGAAAAAGCCATGGGCTCCGATGATATTTGGGAAATGGCAACCACGGCATTGAGAGAAGCCTTAGATGAAGAAAATTTGGCATACCAGATAAATGAAGGCGACGGTGCTTTTTACGGTCCCAAAATTGACTTTCATTTAACAGATTGTTTGGGGCGTACTTGGCAGTGCGGTACCATTCAGTTAGACTTTTTAATGCCGGAAAAATTTGATATCAATTATATAGGTGAGGATGGGGAAAAACATCGCCCTGTGATGATTCACCGTGTGGCTTTTGGCAGTATTGAAAGATTTATAGGTATTTTAACCGAACATTTTGGCGGTGCATTTCCCACTTGGCTTTGCCCTGTGCAAGTGCGGTTAATGTCCATTACCGATAAACAACTTCCTTATATAGAAGCCATCTGCAAAAAAATGCAAGCAAAAGGTATACGTGCAGAAGTTGATGCCCGAAATGAAAAAATAGGCTATAAAATCAGAGAAAGCCAAACTATGAAAATACCCTATTCCTTGGTGGCAGGGGATAAAGAAATGGAAAATGAAACCATTGCTTTACGCCGTTTGGGCAAAGGTGATTTGGGTGCTGTAAATGTTGATGAATTGATAGAAAATATTATTTCTGAAATAAAAGAAAGAAAAAATCCTTGACATTACTGCGGTTAACGAGTATACTATTCAAGTAACAAAGTAGAAACATCCGTTTCTCACCAAGTGGCAAAATGTTGCTTTGGTTAATATTTTTAGATAATATGTCTATGTATATTAAGCGGATGATTTCATCCGCTTATTTTTTTGAGTTTATTAACTTAAGGGAAAGTTATGGAGGTGAATGCCATTTTTAAAGAATTGCGCATCAACGAACAAATTCGCGTACCCGAGGTGCGTCTGGTTGGTTCCGACGGAGAACAACTCGATGTTGTGCCCATCAAAGAAGCCCAGAGAATGGCCCATGAAAAAGGTCTGGATTTGGTGGAAATTGCCCCAAAAGGCAATCCGCCGGTTTGCAAAATCATGGATTATGGCAAATTTCGGTTTGAACAAAGCAAAAAAGAAAAGGACGCTAAGAAAAACCAAAAAGTGGTTGCCTTAAAAGAGGTTAAACTGCGTCCCAATATTGAAGATCATGATTTTGAAACCAAAGCTAAAAATGGCGAGCGTTTCCTTATAGATGGTAACAAGGTTAAAGTTACCATTATGTTCCGTGGTCGGGAGATTACCCACCCCGACTTGGGCAGAGTGCTTTGCCGCCGTATGGCAGAACGCTTGAGCAAAATTTCATCTATTGAAAAACCTGCCAAAGTAGAGGGTAGAAATATGACTATGATATTAGTTCCCAACAGAACTGACTAAAGGAGGACAATAATTATGCCTAAAATGAAAACACATCGTGGCTTGGCTAAAAGAGTTAAAGTAACAGGTACCGGTAAAATAAAAAGATCTAAAGCTTTCAAAAGCCATATCTTGAATAAGAAGTCCGCCAAGAGAAAAAGAAATCTCAGAAAAAGCGGTCTTGTTTCCGATTCCAATATGCGTCAAGTAAAAAGAATGCTTGGTATTGGTTGATTTTAGAAAGCGAGGATAAAGAAAATGAGTAGAATTAAACGTGGCGTTTCTAAACACGCTCGTCATAAAAGAGTATTAAAATTAGCAAAAGGTTACAGAGCCTCCTATTCCAAATTATATAGAGTGGCAAAACAGCAAACCGTGCGTTCCGGTGCTTATGCCTTTGCTCATCGCCGTAAGAAAAAAGGTGATTTCAGAAGACTTTGGATAACCAGAATTAACGCAGCTGCAAGAATTAACAATATCTCTTACAGCCGTTTAATGGATGGTCTTCATAAAGCCGGTGTTACAGTTAACCGTAAAATGCTTTCGGAAGTTGCCATTGCTGATCCTGCAGCTTTTACAAATTACGTAGAAATTGCCAAAGCAAACTTAAAATAAGAAAAATATGGGAGCATCTGTTTGGTGCTCATCAGCCTGTATACAAAAGAGAGTTTGCTGCGTTTAATTAACGCAATAAACTCTCTTTTAATATAAACAGGTTCTTTGTCAATGGTTGTGGTCTACTGAAAACCAAATATATTTCAGTGGTAATTGATGTATGGCGGTTGTATTTATGCAGCTGCCATATTTTTCTGAGTTTGATTCTGAAATATATAAAAAGCGATTGCCGAAGCCATTGAAGTTGCAGTACTCGTAAGGGTTTTGATTAAATGCCTTAATTATGTTGTTACAGACCTTTGTAAATCCATTGGTATAGAAAAAATTTCCACCTATGCCAATACTTTGGACACAAAATTTTAACTTTCTTATTCTGGCTGAATAGCTATTTTATATTATGATGTAAAATTGAAGGTATTTAACTTTTAGCGTTTATACTTATACAATAGCACCATATAGCATTAATTACTATGATTTAAGTATGCTTAAAAAATATTTTTGTGGTAGGCAACCTAAAATATTGATTTATTGATGTGTGGTTATAGATAAAATATGTTATATTATGGCGGTGGAAAAATAGGTGAATATATAAAAACATCAAAATTTACACTATATATGGGGTGGAAAACATTATAAAAATGCTGTATAATTAAATTATGTATAATTGAGAAAGTTAATATTTATAAATTTAAAATTATGATTTTTTCCAAAGTACATAAATAAATTACGACATTAGTATATTGCCGATAAAAGGAGAAAAAAGTGGTAGTATTTAATTACAGCAGCAATGTTTCTGTGGATAAGGTATCAGAGGATTTAATCTTAATAAAAGTGCAAAGAATTGATACCCACCAGGAATTGTATATGACAATAAATATTTCCTATCCTGATTGTATAATTAAAAAAATAAATGTTGAATATTTGCGTTGTCCCGGTGGGGATTGTCCTCAGGCTGCAGGAACACTCCAAACATTGGTGGGAAAATCCTTAAGCCATGGTATCAGTAAAGAGCTGAAAAAATCTGTAATCAGCAAAGATGGTTGTATGCATTTGGGGGAAATGGTTATGGATGCCGCCCGTAGCTTGGTTCAGGCAAAATTTACTTTGCGGGTTATTGAATTGGACTATGATGAAAGTGCCATGCAGCAAGAGCTGCAATATACTTTAAAAGATACCTGCCACCAATATAGCAATGGTTGGCGACCCCATAGATTGTGCGAGGATTAATATGCCGAAAATCGGAACAGATATAATAGAAATAAGCCGTATAGCCAAAAACATGGAAAACCCTAAATTTATAGCCAGAATTTTTGATGAAGAAGAACTGCTATCTTTGGGAAGCCCCCTTTTGGCAGAGAGTTTGGCAGCCAGGTTTGCCGCTAAAGAAGCAGTTATAAAAGCCTTGGGTGAAGCTGTGCCTTTTAAAGATATTGCGGTAATACGCCAAAAGAGTGGTGCTCCCCTTTTAATCTTAAAAAATGAAGCCTTGGCAAAGGCAAATAAGCTCAATTTAATAAATTGGGAAATATCCCTCTCTCATTCCAGAGAATATGCCGTGGCAATGGTTTTAGCCACAGAATAATTAATTGAAGGAGGTACGCATATGCGTTTAATTAACGGTGATGAGTCCAGATTATTGGATAAGAACGCCTTGGAACAATATGGTCTTAATTCCCTGGTTTTAATGGAAAATGCAGGGATTAGAGCCGCAGATTTTATAAAGAAAAAATTTCCTTTAAATCAGGGCGAACAAAAAGTTACCTTGGTTTTGGGCAAGGGTAATAATTGCGGTGACGGACTTGTGGTGGCTCGGCATCTTTATAATGCCGGTTATAAATTGAGATTATTTTCAATTTTTCCCACAGGGGAGTATGCACCTGCAGCCCAAGAAAATTTAAAAATAATTGAAGCCATGGGTTTGGAAGTTAAGGTTTTGGAAAACGACAGAGATATGCTGCTTTTCAAGGTTATGCTGCTTTCCTCAAACCTAATTATAGATGGTATTTTCGGCTCGGGATTTAAGGGCAGTTTAAGTGGTATGGCAGGGTCAGTGGTTAAGGTTATTAACAATGTTAACCGTCCCATTTTGGCATTGGATATTCCCAGTGGTGTAAATTCGGATACAGGGGAAGTGCAAGATTTAGCCGTGAAAGCCCATTGGACATTGGCTTTTGGCTTGCCTAAATATGGTAATGTACTTTCACCCGGTGGCTCTTATAATGGAGAATTGAAAGTTATAGATATATCTTTTCCCAGTGCTTTAACGGAACCAAGTATTAACGACTCTGTATTATTGGATGAAGCTTGGGCATTAAAACAAATGAAGCCCAGAGTAGCTCATAGCCACAAAGGACTTTTTGGCCATGTTTTGGTTTTAGGTGGTTCCCGTGGTATGGAAGGTTCTTTAATTTTAGCCGGTAAAGGTGCTTTAAAAACAGGGGCAGGTTTAGTAACCTATATGATGCCTGAAAGCTTGCACGGTGCAGTTTTGGCAAATAATACCGAGGCATTAACCTATCCTGTGGAGGAAACAGAAAAGGGCTCTTTTGCTAAAAACAGTGCAGAAGAAGTTTTACAACAAACAGGCAATAAAATTTTGGTTATGGGTATGGGAATGTCCCGAAATGAAGAAATAGTGGAATTTGTTAAAAAAATCGTGGATGGTTATAATTGTCCCTTGGTTATGGATGCCGATGCCCTTATTGCTTTAAGTGAACTCCCTGCCAGAAAACCTTCTAAATATCCGTTAATACTCACACCCCATCCCGGTGAAATGGCAAGGCTTTTGGGTTGGAATATTAAAGATGTGCAAACAAAACGCATAGAAGCGGTGGTTACCGCAGCGAAAAAATATAATGCTATTACTGTGTTAAAAGGCAATAAAACTTTAATAGCAACTCCCCAAGGAAAATTAATGGTAAATCTTACCGGCAATCCCGGTATGGCAACAGGTGGCATGGGTGATGTTTTGGCAGGCATAATCGGTGCACTTTTGGGCCAGGGAATTGAACCCGGGGCTGCCACGGCATTGGGAGTGTATTTCCATGGTTTAGCAGGGGATAGAGGAAAAGAAGATAAAGGCGAAATGGGACTTACCGCTGAGGATATCGTCAATTATTTACCCCAAGTTTTAAATAAATATGAAACTGCTTTAAAGGAGAAAAATAAAAATGTCCTATAATCGAGCGGAATATGATACCGATGCCTTAAGAAATAATCTCCAAGTTGCCAAAAAATTAGTGGGGGATAAAAAGATTTTAGCAGCGGTAAAAGCTGATGGCTACGGCATGGGTGTTATGCCCATGGTCACCACCCTTGTGGATGAAGGGGTGGATTATTTAGGTGTTGCCTTACTGGAGGAAGCGCTGGAATTACGTGCTAAGGAAATTACTGTCCCTATTTTGGTTTTGGGTGCTATTCCCCCTCAAGATTTGGCAAAGGCTATATATAATGATATTACAATTACTATTTTTAGCTTTGATTGTGCCATGATGGTGGATTTTATCGGTGGTCAACTGGGAAAACAGTGTAAAGTGCATATAAAAATAGATACAGGTATGCACCGTTTGGGCTTTAGCACTACCGAAGAAAATATGGGTATTATTAAGGTAATAACTGAAATGCCCAATATTGAGGTGGAAGGAATTTTTTCACATCTCTCCCAAGCGGATTGCAGTGAGGAATTTACCAACAGGCAGATTAAAGCATTTAAAGAATTTACCGATACTTTAGAAGATGCTGAAGTGCACATTCCCTTAAAGCATTTGGCAAACAGTGTGGGTATATTGGATTATCCCGAATCTCATTTTGATATGGTGCGGGCAGGGATTATGCTCCATGGTTTTGGCTCTCAATCTCAAAATTCTCAACAATTAAAAGAGGTTTTAACCCTTAAATCATCGGTGGTACGCACACATAAGGTGGATAACGGAGCAGAAATAAGCTATACAGGTAGCTTTGTGGCTGAGGGTACAAGGCGTATTGCCACTGTGCCACTGGGCTATGCAGATGGTTATTTACGCTCCTTGGGAAATAAAGCTGTGGCTTTAATTAATGGTAAGCGTGTGCCTCAAGTGGGGAATATTTGCATGGATCAAATGATGTTTGATGTTACCGATGCCCCTGATGTAAAAGTAGGCGATGAAGTGGTGCTTTGGGGTATTCAGGGCGATGAATTTTTATCCCTTTCTGAAATTGCCAAAGCAGGCGGAACTATCACTTATGAATTACTTACATCTATGAAGCGTGTACCCAAATATTTTTATTTTGATGATGGCGAAGATTAATTTTCTTGCTTAACCTTAATTGTAACTTTGATTTTAAGGGGCTGTAATATATTTAATTATCAAATAACTTTCCCAATAAATGGGATGGCTGTGACAGCATTTTCATATTTGCCAAAACTTAAAAAGTTCAATGGTTTATCTGTGGCTATTTGCATTTATCTGCACCTATCTGCACCTATCTGCACCACAGCTTAGGTAATGTTTACTTTTTATGAGTATAAGCATCTTTTTTAAGGATATAATCATGTAAGTAAAATTTCATTTTGTCTATAATATAACTCTCTGCATATAATAAATGCGGAGGGGATAATATGAAACCTATTATTGGCATAGTTTTTCATCGTAAAGTTAGGGATAATTATGGCAGAGCAATTATAAACGCAGGAGGAATCCCTGTTTATTTAGGTGTACATGGCGATGTAAATGATGCTTTACCCTTGGTAAATGCCTTGTGCTTTGGGGGTGGCGGCGATGTTTTGGCATCCTTGTTTGGTAATGATTTTGAGCCTGAAACAGGTTTGCCCGATGTGGCACGTGATTATTACGAATTATCTTTGATTCAGGCAGCCTACGCAATAGGTATGCCTATGATGGGAATTTGCAGAGGTATGCAGATGATAAATATTGCCTTAGGCGGTACTATTCACCAAGATATTGGGGCAAAACATTTGCAAAAAGCCAACCCTATGGCAGTTTCCCATGAAATTTATATAAAAGAAAATTCTAATTTATTTAAAATTGTAAATAAAGAAAAAATACAAGTAAACAGTTTTCATCACCAATCTGTGGCATCCTTGGCTATTGGTTTAAGTGCCACAGCCAAATCCCCCCATGGTGTTGTAGAGGCTATTGAGGGCAATAATATATTAGCCATGCAGTGGCATCCGGAATGGTTGCAGCACAGAGATGATGAAAGAAAAATATTTAATGATTTTATAGGGAGAGCCTATGATTATTCACAGAAAAGCGGAATTAGTAAAATTAAATGAAGCATTGCAAAATTGCCAAAAATGTCCTTTGGGAGCAACTAAAAATAACTTGGTTTTTGGTCGTGGCAGCGAAGCAGCACCCATTGTACTCATAGGTGAAGGCCCAGGGGAACAGGAAGATTTACAAGGTAGCCCCTTTGTGGGACGAGCAGGTCAGCTATTGGATAAAATTCTTGGTGCGGCTCAGCTCACAGAGGAGGATTATTATATTTGCAATATAGTAAAATGTCGCCCACCAAAAAACAGAGTGCCCACACCTGAGGAGGTGGAGTGCTGTAAAGATTTTTTAAGGCAGCAGGTTGGGTTGATACATCCAAAAATATTGGTGCTTTTGGGAGCATCTGCAGCTAAAGCTATTATAGACCCCAAAATAGCCATAACCCAAGCCCGTGGAAAATGGGTGGAAAGAAAGGGCTTTTTAATTATGCCAACATTTCATCCTGCGGCTTTATTGCGTGACCCCAAAAAGAAAGCTCCTGTGTGGGAGGATTTTCAAGAGATACGCCGTGTTTTGGATGAATATAAAAAAGAGGTGTCTAAATCGTGACTTATCAAAAAGAAACGGCAAATTATGAAGAAACACTTTTGTTAGGTCAGAATTTAGCCAAATTTTGCAAGCCTGGAACCAATATTTTGTTGGATGGTGAATTAGCAGCAGGTAAAACGGTTTTTGCCAAAGGCATCGGCTTGGGATTAGGGGTAAAAGGCAATATAAAAAGTCCTTCCTATACCTTAATGTGCAGCTACCAAGGGGAATTGCCCTTTTACCATTTTGATGCTTATAATTTAAAGGGCATAGATGATTTTTATGGCTTGGGATTCGATGAATTTCTCTATGAAAACGGCGTGGCACTTATCGAATGGGGTTCCGTTGTGCAAGAGGATTTTCCCGAAGATTATATCCATATAAATATAATCAAAGGAACAGATGAAAATAAAAGAACTATCATCTTAACACCATATGGTGCAGTGCCGAAAAATATTTTAAAGGAGTGGTGGCAGCATGAAAATACTGGTATTTGATTGCAGTAGTAAAACTATGGCAGCTGCTGTTGCCCAAGATGGTGAAATTTTAGCTGAGGATTATTCCGCAGAAAATCGTAACCATGCACCTTTTTTAATGCCCATGATAGATGGGGTTTTAAAAAAGGCAGAATTGCAATATAAGGATTTAGATGCCATTGGTGTTACCATTGGACCCGGCTCTTTTACGGGTTTACGCATAGGTATAGCCACGGCTAAAGGCTTTGCGGATACACTTAATATACCTATTTTACCGATGATGAGTTTAGATGCTTTGGCAGAGGGATATAAAGATTACCACGGTATTATTGTTACCATATTGGATGCACGAAAAAACCAAGTTTATGCAGCGGTATACCAAAATAGTCAAGGCGAAATGCGTAAAATAATGAAAGAAACACCACTTTCCCCGGTATTGGAATTAGTGCCATTTTTGGCAAAATACGATAAAATACTTTTTGTGGGTGATGGAGTGCCGGGGTGGCAGCATCGCTTGGAGGAAACATATGGCAAGGTTTTTGATTCTATGCCCCAAAGACCAAGTGGCATAAAGGGCGAGAGTCTTTGCATCTTGGCAAATAAAGCCAAAAGTTGGGATTTTGTGCGGGATGTTGAACCTTTTTATATCAGAGGTGTAGACGCCAAAGCCAAATTTTTAAATTGTAATTTTTTCCCTTTGAATGAAGGGGATATCCATGATTTATTAGAAGTAGAGCAGGGTTCTTTCCCCAGACCATGGACGGAAAAAATGTTTTTGGATGAATTAAAAAATGAATTTGCCCATTACTGGATAATTCGCACCGAAGGCAAACTTTCAGCATATGGGGGTTTTTGGCGGATTGGTAATGAATGCCATATCACCAATATTGCTGTGCATCCGGATTATCGGCATTTGGGTCAAGGAACTTTGATGGTGGAATATATCCTAACAAAAATTAAAGAAACAGGTTCTGTTGCCGCCACTTTAGAAGTGCGTATTTCCAATGAAAAAGCTATTGCTATTTACGAGAAGGCAGGGTTTGAGCGGAGCGGTATTCGCCCTAAATATTATGAGGATGATGGGGAAGATGCCTTAATTATGTGGAAAACCTTTAACAACAGAGATGATAAAGAAAAACCTTGGAGCATTAAATTATGAGTGTGAATATTTTAGCTATTGAATCCAGCTGTGATGAAACTTCCGCAGCGGTTATTTGCAATGGCAAAGAAATAAAATCCAATATTATATATACCCAAATAGCAACCCATAAAGCTTATGGTGGCGTGGTTCCGGAAATAGCCTCTCGGGAGCATCTGCGTAAAATTTCAACTGTGGTGCAAACTGCCATAGCTGAAAGTGGGGTGGCGCAGAGTGATATTGATGCCATAGGCGTAACTGAAGGTCCAGGGCTTATAGGCTCACTTTTGGTGGGCTTATCATATGCCAAGGCAATGGCGGCTTCCCTGGATGTGCCTCTTATTGGTGTGCACCATTTGGCAGGGCACCTTTATGCGGGGATAATGTCCGGTGATAATTTAGAGCCACCTTTGGCAGGGCTTATTGCCTCAGGCGGCCACAGTACCTTGGTATTTATGGATAAACACCTTAATTTTGAGGTGATGGGCGAAACCAGAGATGATGCTCCGGGTGAAGTTTTGGATAAGGTGGCACGTTCCATTGGTTTATCCTATCCAGGGGGAGCGGCTTTGGAAAAATTAGCCTTAAATGGTGATAAAAAAGCCATTGCTTTTCCCCGTGCTTGGCTGGAAGATGGCTGTTTGGACTTTAGTTTCAGCGGTTTAAAATCCAGCGTATTAAATTATCTTAATCGTTCCCAAATGAAAAGTGAAGATGTAAATTTACCTGATTTGGCTGCTTCTTTTCAAGAAGCCTTGTTTGAGGTTTTGGCTGTAAAAGCTGTTAAAGCCGCAAAGTTGCGTAATGCGGATACCCTTATCCTCAGTGGTGGTGTGGCAGCAAATGGCAGATTGCGTGAAATTTTAGCGGAAAAAACCCAAGGAGAAGGTATAAAGTTTCATTATCCTCCAAAAATTTTATGCACAGATAATGGTGCTATGATTGGTGCTGTTGCATATTATAAATTTATCAACAACGATTTCAGTGATATCTCAATGAATGCGGCCTCCAATCTTTCCTTATAACCGCATAAACATTCACTTTCGCCACAAATAACGCATAATATTCATGCATAATTAAAATATGTATTTGTGGATAAAGTGGATAAGTTTTTTGATAACTTTGGGTTTTACTGGATATCCCTAAAGATTTCATTAAATATTTTGTGGACAACTTTAGGGATAAAACAAATGAATGCCAGCTAAAGACTGTGGAAGGATATTATTCAAAATTTTACTGGTGAATTAATAATACCTGTTTAAAGGGTTGCTGTAATTGTATATATATACTGCCTATGAATATTATCAAATATAAATTCTTTTATGTAAAAGTGTTAGTTTACCCACATAGTTAAAAAAATGCGGAGCATGGATATGTTAATGTATTGGGTTATTATTTATTGCTGATAAAAAGTGTAAAATAGTGATGGTTTTTATAAACAGAAAGGTAGTTTTATGAAAAAATTATTAAGGGAAAGAATATTAAAAGAACGAGATGCACTCATGATTAACCAGGTTGTAGCTAAAAGCAATAGAATTTGTAAAGCAGTGGAAGATTGGATTATTACCGATAGTTGCAAAACAGTTTTTATTTATATTCCCACAAATAATGAAGTAAACGTTTATCCCCTAATTAATAAGCTATTATCCTTGGGGAAAACTGTTACTGTGCCCCTTTGTGTGGATAAAGGTATTATGATAGCTTCTAAAATTGAAGATTTAGAAACGGATTTAGTTCCGGGGCTTTATGGTATTTTAGCACCAAAAAAACAGAATCTCGTTGCAGTGCAAAATATTGATACTGTTATTGTGCCGGGTGTGGGCTTTGACAAATGCGGTAATCGCTTGGGTTTTGGCGGAGGTTATTACGACCGCTTCTTACCACAAACCAGAGTTGATACCAAAAAAATTGCAGTTTGTTATGATTTGCAATTTGTAGATGATTTAGTGGTGGAATCTTGGGATGTTCCCATGGATATAGTGATAACAGAATCTAAAACCTATATAATGGAAAAGCCTCAATTCTTTGCCAAAGTATGAGGATATCACATTTGGTGAAATTGCAGACTGTGGATAAAGTCTGATATTGGGCAAAATCCCTTCCTGCCCACTGCTTATGTACATCTATGTACACTGCACAGTCACTGTTTAGGTGGTTTACCGAATCTAAGGCTTTCTTAACATCCCGGCATTTTGTCAAAAAACTATGTTGTTTGATAATCTATACTTCACCTTTGGTGACATTGTTATAGCATATTAATTGCAATGTATTATGTTTGAAATGTAATAAAAAAATATTACGGTTTTCCGCAGTACACAAATAACCCGGATTTTCAGTTAAGAAAACCCGGGTTATTTAATAGGCTGAGAGGTACCCATATGGGTACCTCAGGCTGTGGATAAAGTCTGATAACGGGCAAAATCTCCAATCTGGGACCGCTTATGTACATCAAGGTACACTGCACGTCCCCAGCTTGGCGAGTTTTCCCCGTTCTAAGCCTTTCTCGAAAGCCTGTCATCTTGCCAAAAAACTATGCTTTTTGACAATCTGATAGGTACCCATATGGGTACCTCTATAAATATATAATCTTGGAGTGATTTATTGTTTTGCTTGTTTTTTTTCTATTTCATCCATTCTTGCCATTAATTTATCTTCACTTCTTTTTAATCTTCGCACTATAGAGATATATAACATCCCAGGGACACCAATAAATAATAGTACAGCCACCAGTAAACCCATATTAACCTCCAAAATTTTGAATATTGTTGAAACTTAATCTTTAATTATCTCAATATAGAAAGTAGTATAGCACGATACAACATCTTAAACAACTAAAGTTTTCCAAACTACTTTTCGGAGCTGAGGTGGTAATTTAGAAAATAATTAAGAATTTAAAGAAGAAATTTTGGAAAAAGTTTCGATAACCCTTGACATTGTGAAAAATAGATGTATAATAATTATTAGCACTCAACGAGAGTGAGTGCTAATATTTTAGTAAAAATTATATTTTTATATTTTAAGGAGGAACAATTATGAAATTTACACCTCTTGGCGATCGTGCTTTAGTTAAAGTTGCCGAAGTTGAAGAAAAAACCCAGGGTGGCCTCATCGTAGCCGATTCCGCCAAAGAAAGACCCCAGGAAGCTGAAGTTTTGGCAGTAGGTAAAGGCAGACTTTTGGATAATGGCTCTTATGCACCTATGGAAGTAGCTGTTGGTCAAAAAATTATCTTTGCAAAATATGCCGGCGTTGAAGTTAAAGATGGCGATGATGCTTATTTGTTGTTAGAAGGCCGCGAAATATTCGCAGTTATTGACTAATTTTTCGTTTAATTTAGGAGGAATAATAAAAGATGGCAAAACAAATTATTTTTAAAGAAGATGCCAGATACGCTCTGGAAAGAGGCGTAAACGCTTTGGCTAATGCAGTAAAAGTAACATTGGGGCCCCGTGGTCGTAATGTTGTATTGGAAAGAAAATATGGTTCTCCCTTAATCACTAACGATGGTGTTACCATCGCTAAAGAAGTGGAATTGGAAGATCCCTTGGAAAATATGGGAGCACAATTAGTTAAAGAAGTTGCCACCAAAACCAATGATATTGCCGGTGATGGTACAACAACTGCTTGTTTGTTTGCTCAATCCATTATTAAAGAAGGCTTAAAAAATGTAGCTGCAGGCGCAAACCCCATGGCTTTGAAAAAAGGTATCGAAATGGCTGTTGATGCAGCTGTTGCCGGTATTAAAGAAAATTCTAAAATTGTGGATTGCAAAGAAGCCATTGCCCAGGTTGCATCTGTATCTGCCAATGATAACGAAATCGGTAATTTGATTGCCGATGCCATGGATAGAGTTGGTAACGATGGTGTTATCACCGTTGAAGAAAGTCAAGGCCGTGACACTTCTTATGAAGTTGTTGAAGGTATGCAGTTCGACCGTGGTTATATCTCCGGTTATATGATTACCGATACCGAAAAAATGGAATCTGTTTTAGTAGATCCTTATATTTTAGTTACCGATAAAAAACTCTCCAATGTTCAAGAAATTATGCCTGTTTTGGAACAAGTTGCTCAAAGCGGCAAACAAATGCTTATCATTTGTGAAGACTTGGAAGGTGAAGCCCTTACCACATTAGTATTAAATAAACTTCGTGGCATTTTCACTTGTGTTGCTGTTAAAGCTCCGGGCTTTGGCGATAGAAGAAAAGCTATGTTGGAAGATATTGCTATCCTCACCGGTGCTCAAGTTATATCCGATGAAATTGGCTTAAAATTAGAAAACGCCACTGTTGATATGCTTGGTACTGCTCATCAAGTTAAAGTTACCAAAGAAAATACCACCATTGTGGATGGCGCAGGCGATGCTCAAGCCATTGATGAACGTGTTGGTATGCTCAGAAAACAACATGATGACAGCCAATCTGAATTTGACCGTGAAAAACTCCAAGAACGTTTGGCTAAATTAGCCGGCGGTGTTGCAGTTATCAAAGTTGGTGCTTCCACCGAAACCGAATTAAAAGAAAAGAAACTCCGCATTGAAGATGCCTTGGCAGCTACCAAAGCCGCTGTTGAAGAAGGTATCGTTGCTGGTGGTGGTGTTGCCATCATTGATTGTTTGCCTGGTGTTGCAGCATTAAAAGCTGAAGGCGATATTAAAACCGGTATAGATATTATCTTACGTGCTTTAGAAGCTCCTGTAAAACAAATTGCTTACAATGCAGGTAAAGAAGGCGCCATTGTTGTTGAAAAAGTTAAAGAAGCTCCAAAAAATGTTGGTTACAACGCTGCAACCAATGTATATGAAGATATGTTTGAAGCAGGTATTGTAGACCCCACAAAGGTTACACGTTCTGCTTTACAAAACGCTGCTTCCGTAGCTGCTTTGTTGTTAACAACGGAAACCTTAATTGCCGATATTCCTTCTAAAGACCAAGGAATGCAAGGTGGTGCTCCCGCAGGTGGCGGTATGCCCCCGGGTATGATGTAAGTCATTAAATTATTAATATAAGGCGACGACACTTGTCGTCGCCTTCAGGTTGTGGATAAAGTCTGATATTCGGTAAAATCCCTTCCCATCGACTGCTTATGTACATCTATGTACACTGCACAGCCGCTGCTCAGGGAGTTTTGCCGAATCTAAGGCTTTCTTAATAGCCTGACATCTTGCCAAAAAACTATGTTTTTTGGCAATCTAAAGACGACGACATTTGTCGTCGCCTTTTTACTAAGTTCTCGATATTTTGAGGTAAAATTATGAAAGCAGCAATTTTTGATTTGGATGGTACTCTTTTGGATTCTATGGGTATGTGGCGAAATGTATTGCCTAATTATTTAAAATCACTGAATATTACC
>JAVXOZ010000013.1:0-9886 GCA_036644995.1 Clostridiales bacterium
CCCCAATTACCCTCATCTGCCCAAAACAAAAAATTACCATACAAGGTAAAAATTTTATACTTGCAATTCCAAAATGGTAATGGTATAAAATAGTTAATCAAATAAATTTAAACCACGAAGGAATGGGGTTAAAATCCCTAACGGTTGCGCCACTGTAAGTTGGAGCTTATTTTATTAGCCACTGAGTTTTATTACTTGGGAAGGAAAAATAAGTGCTGAAAACAAGTCAGGATATTTCGTGTTTAAATTATGTTCGTAACTTCCGCATAAGGAGTTAACGTTTTTTATTTTACATATTTTTGTAAAGACGTTCTGTTTTCTTATGGAAGCAGGGCTTTTTTTATAGGCTAATTTGGCCAAACCTGTGGATGATAGTTGCCAAGCTTCATCTTCTAACCCCCTTATTTTTCTCTTTGTTTAGGCAATGACGTACAGCCCATTGCCTTTCACTTTTCATATTCAGCCTATAAGGCTTGGATATATAGTCGTAGTTCTCTAACCTCAATAACTCTCACCTTAAGCAGTGGGTAAAAATTTAAACCTCCTTGAAAATTATAACCTTCATCACCCACTGCCACTCCTCTCCTTAAATGTTTAGCTGCAATAGCCTACTTCTATTGAAATATCTAATCCCTTCTTCTGATATCTCAGCTATTTTGCTATTCATTGTGAACAAAACACCTATTTAGTTGTGGCGATCTCCTCACTTATTCCGCCTAAAATAGGTGTTTTGTTTTATGGGATTACAAATCCAATATTGCGCTAAAAATAAAACATTTACTATATAATCACTACTTTTAAATACAAAATATTTTTTGAACCAAGAATGGAGGCAAATTATGGAACAAGGCTATGTACAGGTTTATACAGGCAACGGCAAAGGCAAAACCACCGCTTCACTGGGGTTGATTATGAGGGCAGTTGCCACCGGTGCCAAAGTATATTTTGGTCAATTTGTCAAAAATATGGAATACAAAGAAATAGAAACTTTAAAAATGAGATTTCCCGAAGTTACAACAGAACTTTTTGGCTCGGAACAGGGTTGTTTTATCAATAGAGAACCGGCTAAAGATGATAAAAATGCTGCTAAAAAAGGTTATGAAAAAGCAATGGCAGCACTAATTTCCGAAAAATATGACGTGGTGGTATTGGACGAAATAAATATTGCACTTTACTACCAACTAATTACCATAGAAGAAGTTTTGCTTTTAATTAAAATGAAACCCAAAGCAACGGAATTGATTTTAACAGGGCGATATGCTCCACCTGAAATATGTGAAGCTGCGGATTTAGTATCGGAAATGCGAGAAGAAAAGCACTATTACAATGCCGGAATATTGGCACGAGTGGGCATAGAATTTTAATTTAAACCTAATATAAAACAAAATAAGATAGGGAACAGTGCGAGGCTTAATACCCCATTGTTCTCTGTTTCCTTTTACGTTGCCATGGCCACAACCAAGGCAATATATGCTTTAAATGGAGGACTATACCATGTATGAAAAAAGCACACTGGAATTTACCGATGATAATAGGGAAATATATAAACCCGTTGATATGTCCATTTTAAAAGACGTGAGTATTCTCAATGATTTGGGATTACCAAAAACATCCTGCACTGTTTTGATACGTCAAGATGGTGTTAGTTTAGAAATACTCCGTAAAATGGATAAAAATAAACTAAAAAAATTGAACGGCGTAGGCTATAAAACATATAAAGAAATTTGCCTTGCCCTGGAACGTTATGAAGAAGTTTTGCAAGTAAAAGAGCAATTTAAAAAAGGCTTTACAGCAAATATCGGCAATTCACCACAAGAACAATCCGATGATTTGAAAATGCTCTGTGCTGCTTGGGAACAATTAAGAGCAATGATAATAGAATACAATATTCCATCTATGACCAAGCTAAAAAACATATTTGGGGATAATTTTGAAAGTTGGCTATTTTACTTAGATTCCACACTTGCCAAGCTCCACAGATTTCAAGAACGGTTAAGCCTTGATTTATTCCTTTTGGAGATGGAAGATTGGGAATTAAACACCAAAACATCCTTGCATAAATCCATTGTCCAATGTTATGCAGAGCTAAAAAATTTAACCAAAGGCAAATAAATTATTTGCTTCAGATTGTCAAAAACATAGTTTTTTGGCAAGATGTCAGACTGTTAAGAAAGCCTTAGATTCGGTAAAACTCCCTGAACAGCGGCTGCTTATGTACCTAAATGTACATAAGCAGTGGGTGGGAAGGGATTTTGCCGAATATCAGACTTTATCAACAGCCCGGCAAATAAATTATTTCCTTAGATTATAACCTATACAATATTTTCATAATTTATACTTTAAAAAAATTCTCCCACATTATATTGGGATAATTTTTTCCGTTATTTTGTTTTCCTATTAATATAAAATCACCACTGAAAATTATCACTCAATTTTTTTATGGCACGTTTTTCAATACGGGATACATAACTACGGCTAATATCCAAGGTTGTTGCCACGGCTTTTTGGGTTTGCTTTTCCTCTGTGCCTAAACCATAGCGTAATATTAAAACCTGACGTTCCCTTTTATCCAAAGTTTTTACTTTTTTAATCAGGTCTTCCTTGGCATATTTAAGCTCTAAATCCTCTACCATGGAGTTTTCATCATTACTTACTACGTCTATTAAAGACACCTCATTCCCCTCTTTATCACGGCCAAAAGCCTCATAAAGAGAAATGTCTTTTCGCATATTTTTCCCGGATCTTATCACCATTAATATTTCATTTTCTATACAGCGGGCAGCATAGGTAGCCAATCGAACTTTGCGATCAATGGAAAAAGAATCAATAGCTTTTATTAAACCAATGGTGCCAATGGAAATTAAATCATCTTTATCCAAATTTGTATTTTCGTATTTTTTGCAAACATGGGCAACTAATCGCAAATTATGCTCTATAAGAGAATTACGTGCCCCTTCATCGCCTTCCTGCCATTTTAAAACTGCTTCTTTTTCCTCCTCAGAATTAAGGGGCTTGGGAAATACCAAATTTCCCACATAGCCGCAAAAACTATATCCCAATAAACAAAGAGCCTCTAACTTTTTTTTACGTTGAAACAATATAATCACGCCTTCACCTCCGAAGGATAAATCCTTTTCTCCAATATATGCGGTTTTTTGCAAAAACTACCCTTTTTACCTTAAAATATTGTAAAAAAAGAAACATAAATTATATATTTTCACCAATGCTCCCATCTAAAGAGAAAACTAAAGCCCATAAATTATCATATTATTTTTTATTTATCCGTTAATTCTAAAATATAATAGGAAATTAATAATGACAAACGCACATTTTCATCATTTAAATCAACATTAATAAAATCTTTAATACGATTTAAACGGTAAAATAATGTGGTGCGATGAATAAATAAAGCCTCTGCGGAATGGAGCAAATTCATATTATTTTTCAAATAGACCTTTAATGTATTAAAATAATCCACACCGTCCTTACCGCCTAAATCCTTTAAGCCTAAAATATTATCATCACAAAACAACTCCGGCGGCATATTGCCAATGCCATGGTAAATTAAATGGGGCATAGCATAGGCATTAAAAAAGTAATACCAAATATCCGGGTCAATTTTATTGCCAATGTTCAATGCTGCCTGTGCCTGATAGTGGTAAGTATTTGTTTCTAAAATATTGTGGTAAACATTGCTGATACCTGCTTTATAAAAGCCTTCACGTAAAAAAGCCCCCAATTCCGTGCCAATGGTTATTGCCTGTGGCTTATCATCAGCAACATGGCAAACACAAAAAAGGCTGTTTTCATAAAATAAAGCAAAGGCATCCCCTACAATTTCCTCTAATTTTTGGCAACTGTAAAATACAGAATTACTTTTAATATCCCCTTCATTCAGTCTTATTATTATACAATAGTAACTATCGTTGAGCTGCCAATTACGGGAATGGAGACAAAAATCCGCATAACCGATATCCACCATAGTTCCGGATAAAATATCCCCAATCAATTTTTCCATGCTGCGATGAGAACCATGTGCCAAAGCTTTCTTCCTGCCAATGGCAGCGGATATCATTTTGCCTAAAAATTCCAAAGGTTCATAAAGACTAAAGGGATTTTTTTCGTAATATTCAGCCACCACTATGCGGCCGGGAAATTTTTCTGTGCCTGTAAGATTTACATATAAAACATCAAAAGCAAGGTGGGGAGCATGATAATTTTCCACGGTGGTTTTTTCCATGGTTTCTTCATAAAGCTTTTCCATTTTAAAGCAGTTAATCAACGTTTCCGATGCAATATAGGTTCCTATTTTATCGCTATATTGCCACAAAGTATCATTCAATACCTTCTCACTACAATTATAGGCTATTGATTCAAAATTGCCATCATGTACCACTATTGGGTTTTTAAAAATACTTTTGGAAACATCGCACATTTTGCCTATATCTGCATCATCATTAAGAATAGTGTTCAAAGATTCCTGCCATGTATTATACCATTCAAAGCACTGCTGCAAAATATCAAACAATTCCAAAAGCGGTATATGATCTTTAACTATGATAATTTCATAATTATTTGGGAAAGTATCCATATCAACATCGCCCAAAATCACCAAGGAGAGATTCATATTCGGTGGCAAAGTACCTTTATATTCTTTGGCATCCAATAGATATAGATACCTTTCTCCCAGTTCAAGGTAGCTGCCATAAATTTTTGCTTGTAATAAATTACTTATTTTTGCTCTTTGGGAAAACCGCATTTCCATATTATTACAGGGCAAATTATCTGCAATCATGTGCATATTTAAACGCATTTCTTCGCCTCCTTGTTCTTTATACTAATAATATAACATTATCATAAAATAATCAACTTTTTGCGGACTGACAAAGAGAGTATTTTCCATTACAATAAACTTATCAAATGGATAAAGAACATCCAATCGGGAA
The DNA here is from genome assembly GCA_036644995.1 of Clostridiales bacterium. Taxonomy (GTDB): domain Bacteria; phylum Bacillota; class Dehalobacteriia; order UBA7702; family UBA7702; genus Cryptoclostridium. Next base: position 4,947 of record JAVXOZ010000013.1, read on the forward strand.
ATATTTATATTATGGAGGTATACTATGATTACACCTGAAGAAAGATTTGCTGAAAAATCCAAAAGAATCAATGACGTTGTTGCCTTGAAAGAACCGGATAGAGTTCCCTTTGCACCAAAAGTTGGTAATTACTATGCTCGTGGCTATAATATTTCAATGTATGATGCTATGAAAGATTTAAGAAATATAACACCCGGTGTTAAACAATTTTTAGAAGATTTTGACCCGGATTTGGCTTGGGCACCTGTGCTTTACCCTGCGGATCCCCCTGAAGCATTAGAAAGCAATTATTTAAAAGTTCCCGGTCCAAACAGCGGTTTAGGCTTAACTGAATCCTTCCAAATCGGAGATGTAGACTACCTTTACGACGATGAATATGACGAATTTTTGCACGATCCCACCCATTTCTTTATTACCAAAGTATATCCCAGAAAATTTAAAGCCTTAGAACCATTGGCTAAACTTTGCTTCCAAACACCTGTGGAAATGGCACTGTATGTGGAAATGTCCACTTTTGCCCAACCCGATGTTCAGGCAGCTTTAGAAGCCTTAAAACGTGGGGGCGAAACATCTGCAAAATGGGTACAAGGCTTAGGTGCCAATGTTGAATACATTGCCAAACAAGGTTATCCTCTGGGTGCTGCGGGTGCTACAACCTGCCCTTTTGATATGTTTTCTGATAATATCAGAGGTCTTATTAATTCCGTTACCGATATTTACCAACGCCCGGAACAACTCCTTGCGGCTGTGGAATATATGACGGAAATTTGCATAAGCAAAGCCTTGGCAAACTGCAAAGCACAAAAATTAGATTACCTTTTCATTCCTATGCATGCCGGAGTTGACTCCTTTATGAATGAAGAAAATTATCTTAAATTCTACTGGCCGGGACTGAAAAAATTGATTAATGCCTTAATAGACAACGGGGTAACACCTTATATGTTCTGCGAAGGAAAATACAATACCAGATTAGAAATATTAAAAGATGTACCCAAAGGCAAGGTTATCTATATGTTTGAAGAAGTTGATATAGCCAATGCTAAAAAAGTTTTAGGCGATACTGCCTGCATTTGCGGTAATTTACCCACATCTCTCTTAGCTTTTGGCAAAAAAGAACGTGTTATTGAAGAAACCAAACGCCTCATTGATACCTGTGCACCCGGTGGCGGCTTCATCATGGATTGTTCCATCGTATTGGACAACGCCAATAAAGAAAACATGGAAGCATGGTATGAAACCACAATGAAATATGGCAAATATTAAACCGAAACTAAAATAGCAAAACATAAACACCCTACTTTATATATTAAAGCGACCCTCAAAATTTGGGGGTCGCTTTAATTTGTAAAAAAATACAATTTCATCTGTTAAATAATAAGCTTTAGAGAAAAGCTTTGGAGATAACCTTTGAAGATAAGCTTTGATAAAAACTTAGAAAGGGTAAACATCACAAGCTGCTAATTTCGGCATACTTTGATGTACATAAGAGGTTGCAATTAGGCGGTTTGCCTGTTATCAGCCTTTCCACACAGTTTAAAACGACCCACCAAAGAATGGTAGGTCGCTCAGATTGTCAAAAAACTATGTTTTTTGGCAAGATGTCAGGCTGTTAAGAAAGCCTTAGATTTGGTAAAACTCCATGAACAGCGACTGTGCAGTGTACCTAAATGTACATAAGCAGTGGATGGGAAGGGATTTTGCCGAATATCAGACTTTATCAACAGCCTAAACGACCCACCAAAGAATGGTGGGTCGCTTTTTTATAGCATTTATTTTATTTTATGAAGTTTGGGATATAAAAAACCCGAGGCTACACCTAAAATAATAATAGCAGAAAAAACTCCTAACAACTGCAAAAAAGGAATATAATTTCCCATCAGCAATTTTAGGGTATTGCTGTATACCGCTTCTCCTGCACCAACCACCATAAGAAAAAAACCACACTGCCCAAAATCAATCAGCTTGGCTGTTATTCCCAAAGGGGTAAGCACAGCACTTAGTATAAACCCAATTTTAAGCAAGGTAGTAGGCTGCAATTTTGTAAGAATCCATAATAATTGAAACAAGGCACACAAACCGCCCCCAATTAAAAACACTTTTAAATATAGCATTACGTCACCCCTTACAATATAATCTTGGCAATAATACCAACCACCATGGAACAGCAGCAACCCACAACAAGCACCATAATCACAGGCAATGCCCCTTTTTTAAAGGCATTTTTTTTTGTAGCGCCCTTTTTCAATTCACCTGCAATACCCCCGGCAATAGCCGCAGATAATCCGCAAATAGGCATTATAGCACCAAAACCAAAATGCTTTTCCAACTTTGGATATAAATTAAACAGAAAAGCCACTGCACCTAAAACACCAATGGTTAAAAGCATAAGTGAAACTTTAGCTCCAACTGTAAATGGCAACACATTGTAAAGGGTAAACAGCCCTTGGGCACCTATTGATAGGCAACCACCACAGAAAAAAGCGTAGGCTACTTTTTTAATTGCGTTCATAAAATCACCTTTATTCTATATTCTTAATTATATTCTAATGTAAATATCACCACAAGTCATTCCGCAAAAAGTTGATTTTTTTATCATGGGTTTATATGCTTAATAGCAAGGAAAAATCACACATTAAAACTGTGTAAAAATAAAGTTTTAACAGCTAAAATTATCCTCACACAATCTCACCATCCCACATATAATACCTTAAGCCTATTTATTTAGGTTTAATTTCCAATAAATGAGGGATGTTCCGTGCAACAACTAAAAATAATATTAAGCAGATTAAAAAACCCTTCGGTAGTAATAAGTATTGCATCTCAAATTCTCACTGTTTTGCTGCTCTTTCATGTAAAAATTGGCATTTTAGATATGAACATTTTAACAGGCACAATCACCGCCATCAGCTCAATTTTAGTATTACTGGGCATAACATCAGACCCCACCACCAAAAACAAAGGCTATAAAGATGATATTTTAATCTGCGCAAATTGTCAAAGAAAAACCATTCATCGCCAAATAAACGACAAAATGGTCTGCGAAAAATGCGGAACACCGCATAAGTAAATTAATTAAATTTTTGTAAATTGGTTAAAATTTAATTAGCAATATTATCTAAAAAAAAATTTACAACAATGCACACTTTTGCTAAAACTGCATAGTATAAATTTAGGATACAAATAAATGATTTTTTGTAGGAGGGAAATTATATGAAACCATTGCATATACAATGTCAAAATACCATACCAAGTCAATGCGGTTTAAAATATAAAGGTATGGCTTTTGATGGTTGTTATTTTTATTTAACCTGCCCCGAACAATGTAAAATAGTAAAATACAATAAGTGCTTTTGTGAGGAAAATGCCCGGAGCACCGAAAAACCCTATACTTCCATTTGTTACGACCCCAAAGAAAATTGCTTTTGGGCAGTAGCCAATAATAACTCCTGTAAATTATTCAAACTGGATTTATGCTTTCAAGAGATAGACTTTTTAACTTTATCACCCCGGGAAAACTCCGGTGCACAAATTACAGGGGTAACTTATGATTACTGCAATGACCTGTTAATGGTGGCTTTTTTACACTGCATTGTAACTGTGGACAAATGCGGCAATGAAGTTAAAGAAATTATAAGTCCTTGCAATAAACGCTGCATAACCGGGGTTTTATCCATTTCCCCCAGCTATATTGTTACCGCTATTGTAGAAGGTAAAGAAGTGGTGGAAATATATAACGGCTGTGGCGAATTGAAGTATTGCTTTGATATTTCCACAGAAAATACCGTGGAAACCATTCTCTTTTACCCCTGTGCAGACTGCTGTGCCCAAAAATATCATTTTTATATTTTAACAAATAAAGATTGCTGCCAGTCTTATTTGGCTAAATGGGTAATTAACCCCTGTGAATATAAAATTGATATTTGCGGTTGCAATTTCTTATTTTGCGATATAGGTCGATGCGACGAGGCTTGCCCCACTACTCCACCTCAACCACCATGCCATGTTTGTAATGATATCATAGAATCCATAGCTTTGATAGAAACATCACTTTCCCACATACTCAATGCCGAAGGGGAAAAATTACAAAAAATTATAGCCAGTACCAATGATGTGGATAAAATATTATGTGCCAACAAAGCCATTAATCAAACCTTAGTAAATGCCACCCACTTGGAAATTGTTTTATATAATAAATTGGCAGCGGCAAAAAATTGCTGCCCATATTTAGATGATGACTGTTCCATGTGCAAAGAATTTTCTAATTTTGACCAACTTTGTGAAGCCGATGTACTGGGCAAATTATTTTAAACTCCGAATAATTTGTAATATTTTATTTGCTGTAATTGTATACCGCTGCAAAAATAGCACAAATTCTATTAATATCCACGATTATTTATATATAATCCCAAAACACCTATGATTAAAAAATTACATAGGTGTTTTAACTTATAACAAAAGCTATTATTGTTTTCTTTATTACTATTTTATGATACAATAGAAGAAAAATTTGGAGGCGTAAAATATGGAAAACGATAATCCAGAGCATGAAAAAGAATCCACATCTTTAACCCAAGAACATCATGTTCATTCACATACACATACCAAAGCCATTGTTAATAGATTATCCCGTGCTATCGGCCATTTGGAATCAGTACGCCGCATGGTTGAAGATGGCAAAGATTGCAGTGAGGTACTTATTCAGTTATCTGCGGTAAAAGCAGCAATTAATAATACCGGTAAAGAAATTTTAAAAGACCATTTGGAGCATTGCATTGTGGAAGCTGTGGAACACGATGATAAAACCATGCTGGGGGAATTAAACCATGCCATTGATAAATTTATAAAATAGCAGAGCCAATAATAAAAACAACCTCCTAATTTACTAATGAGGCAAAAAGCCCATTTAGTATATAATAGGAGGTTTTTATTTATCTTTATAT
>JAVXOZ010000013.1:9986-25371 GCA_036644995.1 Clostridiales bacterium
TAGGTTTAGGTTTAGGTTTAGGTTTAGGTTTAGGTTTAGGTTTAGGTTTAGGTTTAGGTTTGGGTTTGGGTTTGGGTTTGGGTTTGGGTTTGGGTTTGGGTTTGGTTTGGTTTGGGTTTGGTTTGGGTTTGGTTTGGTTTGGTTTGGTTTGGTTTGGGTTTGGTTTGGGTTTGGTTTGATTTGATTTGATTTGGGTTTAGCTTTAGAGTTTAGATTTGATTTAGGTTAATATTTAACATTTTATATTGTATTCTTATCCATACTTTTATTTATTTTACTTTGTTGTTATTGGGCAAAACAAATACCATCAATAAACCAAATATTGGTTTAATTCCCGAGGATTACCCACAGCTTTTGCTGCATCTTCCTTAGATATTACACCTTGCTTTACCAGTGCTGCCAAACTGCCTGCTAAAGTTACCATACCCACTGCACCGCCGCTCTGCATCATAGAGGGTATTTGGTGGCTTTTACTTTCCCGTATTAGGTTCAGCACACCATCTGTTCCTACCAAAATTTCAGTTGCGGCAACCCTGCCTGTTCTGTCCATACGAGGCACCAAGGTTTGGGTAATAACACCTTTTAGCACCCCTGCTAATTGGGCACGAATTTGCCCTTGACTATGAGGGGGGAAAACATCAATAATCCTATCAATGGTTTGGGCTGCTCCGGTGGTATGTAATGTGGATAAAACTAAATGCCCTGTTTCTGCCGCTGTTACCGCAGCGGAAATAGTTTCAAAATCACGCATTTCTCCAACAAGTATAACATCGGGATCCTCACGCATTGCAGAGCGTAAAGCAGCGGAAAAAGAATCCACATCCGAGCCTATTTCACGCTGGTGAATCATACATTTTCCATGTTTATAAACATATTCTATGGGGTCTTCAATGGTAATAATATGAGCAGACCTTCGTTGGTTTACTTGGTTAATCATCGCCGCTAAAGTTGTGGATTTACCTGAACCCGTAGGGCCTGTAACCAAAACCAAACCTCTTGGTTCATCGGCAAAAGTGCCTATTATATCCGGTAAACCTAATTTATCTAAAGAAGGTGCATCATTACTTAAAATACGAATGGCGGCACAAAGTTTACCCTGTTGGCGATAAACATTTACACGCTGCCTGCTGCCATCCACTTCCAAAGAAAAATCCACATCTTCCCCTTTTTCTAATTTCATTTTTTGCCTATCACTGAGCATAGAGAGGATTAATTCTGTGGTTTCTGCGGCGGTTAGGTTAAATTCACTGGCGGTAAGCTGCCCCATTTGACGAAAAATAACCGGCAAACCGCTATCTAAATGCACATCTGAACAGCGGTTTTTCAAGGCATAGGAGATGATGGTTTTTATTTCATACATATTTTACTACCCCTTTATCAATTACAGGTTAATCTGTAAAGCAGGTTAATTTCAGCATTTCTTCCATGGTTGTTTGCCCCGAAAGCACCAAACCGGTAACACAATCCTTTAAAGTTTTCATTTTTTGCACTTGGGTGGCATATTTTACTATTTCATCCATAGGTCTTTTTTCAATTATCATTTGGCGAATATTTTTATCTATAATAACGATTTCATGCACCGCCATTCTGCCTTTATAACCTGTATTATTACAATAGTGGCACCCTTTGCCACGGCGTAAAGTTGCAGATTTTACATTTAAAACCCCTAATTCTTCAGGAGCACCTTGATATTCTTCAGCACAATTATTGCAAACTTTTCTTACCAAACGCTGTGCCACCACACCCACTAAAGAGTTGGCAATCAAAAATTGGGGTATTCCCATATCTACCAACCGCACAATGGAGGAAATAGCATCATTGGTGTGCAGTGTGGATAAAACTAAATGACCGGTGATAGCCGCCCGCACCGAAATATTGGCGGTTTCGGAATCACGAGTTTCACCCACCATAATAATATCCGGGTCTTGCCTTAAAAGAGCGTGGAGTCCGCTATCAAAGGTTACACCTGCCAAAGGATTCACCTGCATTTGGTTAATTTTTGTTAAGTTGCGTTCCACAGGGTCTTCAATGGTGGAAATATTCACCGCCTGCTGTGCCAAACGCTCCAACACCATATATAAGGTGGTAGTTTTCCCTGAACCTGTGGGGCCTGTAAGGTAGATAATACCATGGGGCATTTTCATCATTTGTGTTAATTTATCGTAATTATCTTTATCGGCAATGCCAAATTGTCCCGAACAATCAATGGCTGAATTCCCTGAGAGAAAACGCAAAACAGCTTTTTCCCCATAAACTGTGGGTATAACCGAAACACGAATGTTCATCTCGTTACCTTCAAGCTTAATGCGAAAGTGACCATCTTGAGGGGCACGTTTTTCGGCAATGTCCAAATCCGATAATATTTTTATACGGGCAATCACCGAAGGGTGCATAGCCGCTGCTAATTCCACATAATTAACCATCATACCATCTATACGCATTCTCACCGTAGTGGTATTTTCAAAGGGTTCTATATGAATATCACTGGCACCTGTGCTATATCCACGCAAAAGTAAGCTGCTAACCAACTGCACTACCGGGGCTTGATCATCGGTATTTTCCTCGGCTTCAGCGGTAAGCGCCCCCAGTTCATCTGCGTATTCGTTCATGGATTTTGCAGAATCCTTGGCGTGAATTTCCGAATAATAATAATCAATAGCTTGGTGAATCTGTTCCATTTCAGCCAAAACCAAGCCTATGGGCATATTGGTGGTTTGACGCACATCTTCAATGCCATAAAAATCCATAGGGTCGTTAATAGCCACTGTAAGGCGGCCGCCATCTTCACCTAAGGCTATAAGGTGATATTTAGTAGCCAGTTGCTTGGGTATACGGCGCACGGACTCAATATTTAAAGACCTACCATCAATATCAACTACGGGAATATCCAAACGCTTACCCAAAGCTGCCAGCATTTGTTTTTCCGTTACATAGCCCATTTCCATCATAATAGAGCCAAGACGTTTTGAACCCGAACCTCTTTGAACGGCCAATGCCTCAACTAACTGAGTTTCAGTTATATAGCCATATTCTTTTAGAACTTCGCCTATTCGGATATTTTTCAATTTTGCCACGTCCTCTTATTTTAACAAATTCATTGTTAGGGTTGGAAACTATTCTTTATTGCAATGGATTCCAATATTTACGTATCATATTATAATAATCTTCTAAGGTTTCAACTTTTACTGTATCTTTGCCGCATTTATATGTTACTCCCACACCATACCTTGGTGTACGTGTTAAAGAAGGTATATTTTCATAGATTTTTTCCCACTTATCGGGATTATCAACAGTGCCATGGCATTTAGTGGTTGGCAAATAGGTATACCACACACCATTGCTATCAGTAGAGTTGTTTGGCACAAACATCAAAGAAACAGCCCACTTACCACCAGATTGTTCATTATTTGCATAAATTATTGTATTATTAGTTTTAACATCTGTATGAAAAACCACATTCAATGGCGGTAATTCATCTAAAGCCTTGGTGATATTACCTGTTGGGTATGAATATTTAGAAATATCAATTACCTCAGACAATAATGGCCAAGTCCCTTTATAGTCATTTTTTAACAGATAGTCACGCCTCATATCATTGGTGGGAATCCAAGTTACCCCAAAAACCTCTTTACGTTTTACAGGGTCACTGATAATATCTTCCATATTTTTTATATTACTTAACATAGTAGGAATAACCGTATTATAGTCGTCCCTATCTACGGTTATATCACCGGAAAAGTAAAAAATTGCATTTGTGGAATTTTTATCCGTAGCCAATTTACCTGTTATTTCATAATTTGTTACATCGGCTTTAGTTGCCTCATCAGCTTTATCTATATTTTTTTCTGCCAAGGTTAAATTCACCATCTCAATGGTGGTTTTTTTATGATACACCTCTTTATCATGGATATCATAAACATAAACAGTGTAAGTTAAATAGCGTTTATTGGTAACAGCAGATGTCATTTTTACCTGCATACCATTATAGTATTCCCCGGTAAAATAGTTACGTTTTTTTTCGGGTTTTGCGGTGTTCCAATACATTAAATTACCATCTATAATTTGAGCACCTGTGTTATATTCCTCAACTGTACCTGTGGGTTTTGCCTCATCGGTTACCTCCAATTTGGTGGAATATCTCAGATTATCTTTAAACCACAGGGAAACATTATCACCCACTATTTTAGCGGTGGCAATGGATGTATCGTTATTAAAAACCCCAAAAGCAGAAACCAAAACTGTGCAGGTTAGAGCGATAATAGTAATGGTTATAGATAAAGAAACAATGAGCTCAACCAGGGTAAAACCTTGATTTCCCTTGGTTTTTTTCATATCGCCCCCACCTTTCCTTTATATTTTTATGCTTATGGTGTAACCGGCTCAGGTTCAACAACAAACATGGTAAAAGTTACATCACCTTGGGTAACTGTTTTAAATGTGCCACTTATGGGATTGGGCAATAAGGTACTGTTAAATTTTACGCTATCATTATTGCCCACTAAAGGCTCAAGTTCAAATTTTTCTAAAATTTCCGATGCCTTAGTGCCGTTATCCCGCAAATCCACACTGCGATTGATAATATTGGCAGTACCGCTGCTCATCAGCAAAAACAAAAGGCAAGCCATGAGCAAAATAAAACAAGAAACAATAACTTCCACTAAGGTAAAACCTTTGTTATTCAATTTTCTCATTTTGCACCTCCCACGCCTTGGGGAAGATTATCCAAATATTTACTTACATAGTATTTTATTTCTTTATCTATGGTACCCTTACCATCCAAAGGTATGAGATTGAACACAACACCTTCACCCATAACAATGGTACCGGCTCCTTCACCGTTTTTGGCATCAACCTGATCACCAAAAAGACCACCGTTTATTATAACTTGATGTTCAACAATAATACTGCTATTTGCCTTGCCATAAAGGTAACCGTTAAAAGTAGAATCTTTTTTAACCCTAATTGTGCTTATTCCTTTTTTATCGGTACTTGTACCCTCAGCTATGATAAAAACATTGGGGCGCTCCTTATCAAATAATGGTTCATAATTAATTGTAGAAGTATCAAAATCTATGCCCGCAGGAATATACAAAAATACATTGCCACCTTTGCCAATTTTTAATTTGGTATTATTGGTTTGTTTATCCATCAAATAATAAGTATTTTTACCTTGGGCATTGGCAAGCGAAACTTTTTTATCGGGAAATTCCGAAAACATCTTTTTACTTTGCAACTCAGCAATGGAGGGAAAAGTAATAGGAGGGTTCACCCTGGGCATTTTACTTACAGGGGGCTTTACCTCATTGATTTTGCCTATAACAACACTTGTGGCAAAACCGGGAAAGGTTTTATTAAAATCATCAATGGTTGTAATATTTTTTATTGCTTTACAGGTTTCCCAAGTAAAAGTGCCGTTCACCACGGTTTTCGATGTGGTAGAATTAGATGAAAAATTTTTACAGCTTACATTGCCTGTAATAAGTGGATATATACTGTAATTGCTATCCATCTTCCAATTAGTACAAATTATATTACCGTTTACTTTAGCACCGGAACTTAATTTAAGAGTATTTACAGTAATATTGCCATTTACCGTGGCATTATCTTCTATGGTTAAGCTATTGGCTTCAATATTGCTGTTTACCAGCGCATCGCCTTTTACCACAACATTGCCCGGGGTAGAAATACCACCCATTACCTTATATTTACCCGCAACCGTTACCGTGGTGGGCTTTTCATTTTTACCATCTATATCCACACATTTTTCAGAGGTATAAACAGAGCCGCCAATAGTATTGGCATATTCAGAAGTATCATCTTTAGCAACACTCCCCACCAAAGAGAGATTACCTTGACTATATAAATTATCGGTAACACTGCTATAATTATAGTCCTTATTTCCTGTAGAACCTGTATAACTTAATATTGCATGGGATTCTTTAATATTTTCCCCACCTGTAACAGCGTGAAACATAGGCTCTAAATATAAAGAACCATTTTTAACGGTTAAAAACCTTAAATCATTACCCGTAGAATTTTTCACATAAACGTAATCAGGCCAAGTAACAGGAGTGGCACTAATATTTTGATAATTTACTTGAGCAACCACGGTATTGGTTTCTTTACCCACCGTGGCAGTGCCTTCCACAAAAATGCGGTATTTATCTTTATTTTCACCTGTGGTATCTTTATCCGCAACAATCAACCTTACATCACAGGTGCCCATGGTTTTTTTATCTCCAAAATTCACAGTGCCCAAATTTATGGTAGTAGGAGTAAAACCGCTTTCAGCTTTTACTAATTTGGTTATTTCCATGCTTAAGGGGGTTTCAGTATCTTTAGTTAATTCCGCCACCACGGCATTTACACCGGAGCGAGCAGAAAAATAAGCTTGGTTAAGAGAATTGCCCGCAACACTACCTGCATGGTAAGAGGCTACCATGGTCATAATGCCTCCTGTTAAAATTAAAAGCACCACCATGGTAGTAACCACCCAAACTAAGGCAGTCCCGTTATTTTGTTTGAGAATAGCTTTTATCTTCATAAAACATCTCTCTTTTACACACCACAGTTCTAAAAAGGCAAAAATCTAAAATATTATCGCTCAAAAGGTGTGGGAGTATCATCATTTACACCGTTTGCCGTGCCGTTGTTGGCTGTGCCATTATTAACCGTACCGTTATTTGCTGCACCATTGTTTACCGTACCGTTGTTTGTCGTACCGTTATTGGCTGTGCCGTTGTTGGCTGTACCGTTATTTACCGTGCCGTTGTTTACCGCACCATTTCCCTGTGCAGATGTATCCGGAGTGGTAATGGCACCATTACCCGATGTATTGGCTCCGGGATCGGGAGTGGCAGGCATATTTATATTCTCATTCAAGTCTTTAAGTTCAGCATCGGAATATGATTTATAGCTAAATAGCTGAATAGTGGCGGTTACAACATAGGAAAGCTTGGTAATTGTAGAGGTTACAGTACCTGCGGAATCACGAACATCCTCTTTGGTTTCCGCAGTTTCAATGGCATAGCTCATCAAGTGCATACTGGGGTTTAAGCAAATTTCCGCACACAATGCCGGAAATTGATTCCCTGTGCCATTAGCGGTAATAGTTACTTCATAAGCCGTTAAAGAATAAGGGGATTCCTTGGTTTTTTCCGATGTATCCACAGTGGTATCAGTAACTGTTTCGCCGTTATTTTTTGTACTGTTTTTCTGGGCTTGACTATATGGAATTATCACGGTTTCTGCCGCAGGTTGAATTTCTAAAGTAGTTGGTGTAAACCCATAGCGAGCCACCATTCCCGAAACCACCACATCTGCTTCTTCAGGCTCCATGGGAGCATAATAAACAGAAGCATATTGTTCCACATCAGCCTTGATATTATCCAAGGAATTTTCGATATCATCTTTGTTGTTTATAGCGGTTTTCATTTCTATTTCTTGGGTTTTTGCCTCTTGGAGATTTTGCTTTAAGGCACTTAATTTATCCATACCCGGCATAATCACAAAGGCAATCATCAAAGTAAAAACCACCAAGCAACCCAATACCAAAATCATTATTTTTTCACGATTTGAAAATTTGCGTTTAATCATTTGGCACCGCCTTTCATTAAACAAGATGCCTCAAAGGAATAAACACCGCTATTATTGGATTCATACCCTGCATACTGCACATCTTCAAATAAACCCGTGGTGCGTAAAGCGGCAACGGTTTGTGCGGCATAGGTCATTCTTGGTGCTTCGGCAACCATGGTTACCACCCCGGAGTTACCATCGTAGCTAATGGATTGCACCACAGTACCACCAGACGCCGCAGCATATATTTTGCTGAAATCCTCGGTGGTAAATTGAGGGTAATCTTCCAGCATATCTTTAATATTCGTTAAATAATTAAGTTCACTTTTAAAGGTGGTATATTTATTTTTGGATTTTTGTACATCTTTATAAACAGACACCACTTCAGGGTCGTTAATATAGCTTTTAACTTCGCTTAATTTGTAATTATCATATAAAATTTGAAAATAAATAACGCCGCTCACTAAAATAAGCACAGCAACCAATCCCGAAGGAATCACAATAAAAGCTCGCTTGCGAATTTCCTCACCGGTCAACGGTGGTTTTCTGTAATAGGAGGCATAAAAATTGATATTTTTGGATTTTAGCAGTTTAGCCATGATACGAACCATCCTTAATCAATAGATTTCCCGTAACATAAAGATTATCCGCCATTCTATATTTTACTGTGGGATCAACCTCAATAACGGAGTATGCAGCCAAGGGTGCAATGGCAATATTATAAATATTGGATAATTCCACTGTAAGCTCACTTTCATCGGTATTTAAACCGCAAAAATAAATATCCGAAATTTCCGCACCTGTTTTTTGTGATTGGTTAAATTGCATTAAAGAAGACATGGCTTGAGAAATTTCCGCAGTGGATTCCTCGGTACCCCGAGGTGCCAAAAGCCGTGTGCGGTTGGTAAAATAATATTGCCCGTTAACAAAAAGAGAGGAAACAATATTGTTGCTTTCCAAAACAGCCAAAATAAAGGTTCTTTCCCGAAATTCGGGAATAAAATGAGCCAAGCCAATTTCCGCACTGATAGCAATATCAATGGATTTAAGCTTCAAATTCATTTTTTTAAAAACCTCTATATAGCTAAAAGAAAAATTACTTTCCATAGCGGCACACAATATTACACCGCCTGCACCTTGGGGGTTTTTTCTGGAAATCACGCTATAATCATAAATCAAATTTTCGTAATTTTCTTTAACATCAACAAATTCACCTTTTACCAATTCCAAAAGTTTCTTTTGGGATAAAATCGGCACACAAAGGCGCTTAGTTAAAATAGAACCGGAATCTACTATTAAATCAACAGGTTGTTTTTGCAAATTTGCCACGTCTACCAGTCTTTCCAGGGCACGGTAAATTGCAGATTCATTGGCTATTACGCCATTAATCATAGTTCCCTCAGGCAAAGATTCTGTGAATACACCCTGTATTAGCAACTTGCCTTTATTAAATTTTCCTTGGACAACTTGAATCCGTTCAGTTGAAAAATATATGGATGTTGTCATTTGCAATCCTCGCTTTAGCATAAGCTAATTATTCTTTTCTTACTTACCGCAACTTGCAAGAAAGAGTTAATACAGTAATAAATAAAAAATTAAGTTCCAATGGAGTTGTACATATCATAGATGGGCAGCATAACGGAAATCATTACAAACCCCACTATTATTGCCATTAAAACTATTAGCAAAGGCTCTAAAATTGTGGTTAACCTTTGGGTTGCCATATCTGCCTCATAATCAAAGGCATCGGCAACAGATTCCAGCATATCATCAAGGCGGCCTGTTTCTTCACCAATCATAATGGTAGACGCAAGCTTAATATCAAACCCATCCACCGTTGCCATAGCCACGGAAAGGGCAGTACCCTGCCTAATTTGTTGAATAATATCCTCAAATTGGTTGGAAATATAAAGGTTACCAATGGTGCCACGGCTTACGGAAAGGGCGTCTAACATACTTAAACCACTGGAATAAAGGGAGCTTAAAGTTCTGGCAAACCGAGCTGTATAAATTGTGCGCAATAATTTACCAAAAAGCGGTAAGCGCAGTTTTAATCTATCAAATTTTGCCCTGATTTTAGGAATAGAAAGCAAGTAGGAATTTGCCCCAACAGCCAATGCCAGCACAATTAAAATAATATACCAATACCCTGTAATCACAGAGCTTATACCCATTACAATACGGGTGGGCATGGGTAAAACAGTACCTTTAAACATATCAAAAAAATTGGGTAAAACAAAGGTAAAAATAACTATCATTACCAAAACCGTAATAACCAGCAATATCAAAGGATATGCCGCCGCACTGCGAATTTTGGCATGAAGTCTATATTCTTTTTCGTAATGAATTGCCATTTTCATGGCTGTTTGATCTAATTTACCGCTTGCCTCACCGGCGGCAAACATATTTACCAATAATTCCGGAAAAGCGCCTTTTTCTTTTTCCATGGATTCCCAAAGGGAAACCCCTTGCTGCAAAGAAACCGAAAGATTTTGGTAAACTTTTTTAAGCCGAGGTTTAATATCCCGTTGGCTAATGATATCCATCGCCCGTAAAAGGGAAACACCGGACCCCATCATAGTGCCAATTTGCCGACAAAAATCCGAAAGCTCCATGGCTTTTATTTTAACGGCACTTGCAGATTTATTTTCTTCTTTACAGGAAACCAAGAAAAAGCCCTGAGCACGTAATTTTTGCTGTAAATGCTCTTGATCTATGGCTTCCATTGTATTTTTTTCCACTGTGCCTTCCACTGTTTTGGCGGTATAATTATATATGGGCAAAATCTTCAGTCCTTTCCCTAATACGCATTATTCCCAATTAAAATACGAAATTTAAGTACCAATCTATAATCTCATTTCCCCACAATAAAGCTGTAAATATGCCGATGGCTAAAAAAGGACCAAAGGGAAAATGAATTTTTCTATTATTTTTATTGCGGCGCAACAGGATAATGCCATAGCAACCGCCTAAAATTAAAGCTATAAAAAAACTGACCAAGGTTTGTTCCCAACCTAAAATAAAACCACAAACCAGCATTAGTTTAATATCCCCACCACCAAAGGCACCGGGGAGAAACATGGTTAAAATCAACATGGGCAAACTAATGGCAAAACCACCAATAGCTGCGGAAACCCAAGAAAAATGTGGGTTTAAAAAGATATTAAAAAAAGCCAATAAAATCAAAACCACAATTAGTTCATGGGGTATGGTCATGGTATCCCAATCTATAAAGGCAATGCCAATTAAAACCAAACCCACCACCGCAGCAACCACGGCATAACCCGTAAACCCCAGCTGCCAAAATGATAACACGGCGATTAGCCCCCCTAAAGCCTCTACCAAGGGATAGCGAAAAGGGATTGCGCCATGGCAAAAACGGCATTTACCCCCCAAAATAAACCAGCTGAAAACCGGAATCATATCGTAAGGTTTTAAAGTTTTATGACATTGAGGACAATATGAGCGACCCTTTGCCACGGAAATATTTTTAGGTAAGCGATAAATTACCACATTTAAAAAGCTGGCAAATACCGCACCAAAAAGAAATACAAATAAAAACAGAATAAAAATAGCTATGTGATAATCCACAATTTCCCCTTTCAAAACATTTTGGGGTGCAGTGCAATTTTTGATTACCGGTTTAAACCAAAATACTGAAATTTATAAACATAAAGTTTGAAATTATTAAATATATAGCGGCGGTACAAGCTCTTTTGTAATTACCATTTGTTAATTACAAGTTTATGCACTATTTTTGCATTTTAAATGGGGATTAAACCGCTAAAACCACCGCCGATTTTCTAAAAAACCACGCAAAAATCGCAATTATTTCATAATAATATTATTATACCACATAATACCCACAATGAAAAGGTTTTTTTCCCGTAAATTATCACTAAAACACCAGCATTAAACCACCACAGAACATTTGCGTCAAAATGTAAAAAATTTCGATTTTATCTGACTTTTTGCATGAATTTTTCAAGATATTCAGAGGCTTTTTACGCAAAAATGCCCCTATCGCTCAAGGCGATAAGGGCAAATTACAGTGAAAATATTTTTTTGGCTATAAGCTCACAGCCATTTGATTTTAATGGTTTTATCCGCTATTATTTAGATGTTTTAAAAGTTCCTTTACCTGTTTTTGCATCAAAATTATATTCTACTAATATTTTATTACTGGCTCTATATTGAAATTCCATGACTCCGCCCACATATTTACCATTAACGGGATCTTGGGAATTATTGAAATATCGAGCAATTATTATTTTCCTGCCATCAATATCACCTGCAAGGTATTTTTGAACACGAGCCTTAGCATCTTTATCATACTTAAGATTTTCATAAATTCCATCAGCAGTAGAGGTTTGATTTGCATATTGTTCTGTGCCATCGGCTTGGAGGGCACTTAAAACCAAGTGAGCTTCACCTATGGCGGTTTTTTCCTTGGATTGGTCTATCCAGCCTATTAGTTTGGGCACCAAAATAGCGGCTAAAATGGCAAGTATAACCAAAACAACAATTACTTCAACCAAGGTAAAACCTTTTTTGTTTTTAAAAGCACCGGGGAATTTACTGCTAATTTTTTTAATCATATCATATTACCCCATATTTAAAACTAATTTTAAATTTCAATGTACTTATAATTAAATGATACCACAAGAACCCAAAACAGTAAAGGTTAAAAACAATTTCATTGGTAAAATATGTAAAATTACATAAAAAACAACCCCATTTTCATTTATGTGAAAATGGGGTTGTACATTACAAATGGTTTACTATTCAAAAATTAATAAATTTTTAGTAAAGCTTTATTTACTTGCGGCGTTTGATGTTGTAAATTTGCCTTTATTGGTACTTTCGTTAAATGTATATGTTACATACTTATCATTGCTGGCTTTATACTCAAATCCTGTTACTTTAGCATCGGCAGTGTATACAATTTTAGCACTTGGCAAAGTGCCAGCTGCCACATCAATATCACCTTTAAGATACTTGTTTACCCTGGTATAAACTTCTGCATCTGCCGTAGTAGCTATTGCGCCACCCTGACCATATCTTTCCGAGGCATCAGCCTGTAAGGCACTTAATACCAAATGAGCTTCCCCTGTGGCTGTTTTTTCTTTAGCTTGGTCAATCCAACCGATGAGCTTGGGCACCAAAATAGCTGCCAAAATAGCTAAGATAACCAAAACCACAATTACTTCAACCAAGGTAAAACCTTTTTTGTTTTTAAAAGCACCCATTGTTTTGTTACGAATTTTTTGAATCATTGGTAATCCTTCTTTCTTCTTATAAATAATTTTTTACAAAGTCGTAAAATAAATTTTTCATAGTTAAAAATGCTCAACCCATAGACTTTTAACTTTTAACCTTTAATCATAGCCAAATTATACCATATGTTTTCAAACTTGCAAAGGCTTTTTTTTACAAATTACCCATAAAAGTGACTTTTTTACCTAAATTACGCACTTTTAAGGGAATTTCCATAGTTCCTTACTGGTGTTTTACATTTTTTTAAGTGTTTTAACAATACCAATTAAAGATATTTATGCAAAGTGAAATACTCCCCTATTCTGATGCCGCTAAAAACTATAAAATAAATAGCGATGATATAGGCAAGAAGTTTGGCTGTGCTGCTGAGATTGGTGAAAATTAAAAAAGCCACAACCAAAGCCACTAATGTTGCTATTAAAGGCAGCCACCACAAAGGGGCACCCACTTTTTTATAAGATATTGCCGCCATAATGCAGAGCACCGCCGAGGCAATAACCCAAGTACCTATAGCAACGGGTAAAATTATCATAGAAACCTGAAAACGAAAAACCATGACAAAAATACCGGAAATAACCCCAATCGCCGCCACAATAATCAAGGGTATACTGGGGTTTTTTCTGTTTACAGCAAATATAACACCGCAAACCACACCCACCCCACACAGGGCAATGCCAATAACCCAAGTAATAAAACCTAAACCATTGGTGGGAAAAATAAGTAAAACTATGCCCAAAAGCAGCAAAAGAATATTGAGGATAAGTTGGTAATTTAATTGAGAACGCACATCAGATAAATTCATAAGCCAAATCCTTTCTAACTTTTATTTTGTGGTAAGGTATATTGCAGCCCTACATAATTGGGGCAAATAAACGCAAAACAGCACGTACTAAACGCTGGGGCAAGGAAACACTTTTTGCCCTGGATAGGGTAATCTCCCGTGATACCATAATCGTATCGTCCAAGTCTTTTTTTATTCTGGAAACCACGCTACTTTTGTAAAAAGCCACCCCACACTCAAAGTGAAAATAAAAACTGCGATAATCCAAATTAATAGTACCCACCAGAGCCACTTTATCATCGGAAACCACATTTTTGGCATGAATAAATCCCGGGGTGTACTCATAAATTTTTACCCCTGCTTCAATTAAAGGCAGGTAAAAGCTGCGAGTAACCTGATAAACCATTTTTTTATCCGGAATACCCGGGGTTACTATGCGTACATCCACACCATTTTTAGCAGCCAAACAAAGTGCAGTTTGCATTTCGTGGTCTATAACCAAATATGGGGTGGTAATATAAACATAATCCGTGGCTTTATTAATAACATTTAAAAAGAAATTTTCGCTAACGTTTTCAAAATCCAAAGGGCTGTCACTAAATGGCTGCACATAACCATCCGCAGGTTTTTTGCGGATAGTATGGCGGTATTGGTAAATATCCACTTTATCTTTAAGATTTAAGCAGGCAAAATTCCAAAGTTTAAAAAAGGAATCAGTAAGGTTCCACACAGCATCGCCTTTGAGCATAACCGCAGAATCCTTCCAATGCCCAAAACGCACCTTTTTATTAATGTATTCATCTGCCAAGTTAACACCGCCGCAAAAGGCAACCTTGCCATCTACAACCAATATTTTGCGGTGATCCCGATAATTCATCAGTGGGCTTAAGTGGGGCTTAAAGGGGTTAAACACAATTACCTTCATACCTTCGGAACGCAATAGCTCATCATAGCCGTGGGGTAAAGTATTAATGCAGCCCATATCATCGTATAGCACATAAACATCCACGCCGGCTTTGACTTTTTCCTTTAAAATATTGTGGATATTATTCCACATTTGCCCTTCATGGATAATAAAATATTCCAATAAAATATAACTTTGTGCTTTTTCCAATTCTTCCAGCATGGCAAAATATTTATGCTCACCCAAGGAAAAATATTTTACCTCTGTATCTGTCCACACCGGAAAACCGGCTGTGTTATCCAAATATTTGGCAATTTGTCCCAAATCTCTATCTTCTGATTGTAAATCTTTGATAATGCTGTTATCTCGCACTTCGTTACTTAAGCTGTTGCTGTTAAACACCGCTGCTGCGGAACGCACTTTTTTGGGCAATCTTTTATTGCCAAAGAGAAAATAACAAATACCACCAAAAAGCGGCACTGCCAAAATAACCACAGTCCACAAAATTTTATAAGATGGGTTGTCATCTTTGGACATAACATAAACTGCCACCATAAAACTAAAAAATACAAACCCCACATAAACCAGGGGTGTATAGGTAGACAACTTAACCACCATAAAAAAGAAAACCGCAAACTGTATAACTATCAGCATGGCGATTATTGCCAATCTACTTGTTAAAAACCGAATAATACTCATATAGTCTAATCCTTATAATTTCAAAATGTCATTTCTTTTCAGCATTGTAAATAAAGATGGGACATAAGCCAATATCCCCTATGCTTTTTCATTTAACCTAAATTAGTTTTATTTTCCCACTTTTTCGTTTACTAATTTTCAACAAA
>JAVXOZ010000013.1:25471-52891 GCA_036644995.1 Clostridiales bacterium
TCATTTTCTATTATATAAATTTTTTTTAATTTTGGCAAGCATTATTATTTTTAGCATCATATTTTTTCATCTATAATTAAAGCCTCACCTTTAGCCACTGCAAAATTAACCAAACACGAGGATATTAAGGAATAGTATTCTGCCAATACAGTTATTTCCGCCGCATTTAAGCCATAACTTAAATAAGATGCAGCCCAAGAAGCACTCATAACTCGCCACATACCTGTTTGCCATTGGGAAAAATCTTCACAAACTTTATTATTTTCCGTAACCATATAATACCCCCTTTATCTTATTATATGAAAAAATACACCGCTAATGAATTAAGAAAATTAAAAATAGCCAAATATAACTTGGGCTTATAAACCAAGTATATTTGACTATTTTTGTAATTTTGAAAAATCCCTTAAGCCGCAACAATGCCACAGGGGCTATGGCATCTAAGCCCAAACCCATGTGCGGCAAAACTAAACCCAAAGGTGGTGAAAACCCACTTTAGAATATCTCAGATTTTTAAAATTAATTAAATTTAGATTTTTTTAAAGGCTTCGGCTCCCATGCCGCAAACAGGGCAAACAAAATCAGCAGGCAAGGGCCCTTCATGCACATGACCGCAAATGGCACAAACATAGCTTTCTGTTTTTGCTGTTTCACCTTGTTTTTTAAATACTTCTTTACCCTGACCACAAACAGGGCATTTGTAGCCATCGGGAAAAGGCCCTTTATGAACATGGCCGCAAACCGAGCAAACATAGGTTTCTTCCCCTTCATCAGTGGGATTTTCAATATCCGCACCACGATATGTGGGAGCATTTTTCGGGGCTGTGCCTTTTTTTACTTCATGATAATATTTATAGGTCATAGGTGTGCCTTCGCTGCCAAATTTAGCATCTGCAATTTTGGCAATAATCACATCGTGGGTGCCATTTTCCGTTACCGATAGCACTTCACAAAGGAGATAGCCTGTGGCACCTTCTTTAACAACAGGTAATCCACCCATTAAATCATAGGGAATATCCTGAAATTTTGCCCAATCTTTACCGCTTTTAAAGCCTAAATCTCCAATAACCGCACTATCCACCTGTTCTGCTAAAATAGAAACGGTGAATTTTTTGGTTTTTTTAACCACATCCGTAGTGTAATTATCTTTATTAAGACTCACAGCAATGGAAGGATTATCCGAGGTAATTTGAAAAACGGTGTTTACAATACAACCTGTGGGTTTTTCACCATCCATTACCCCTATGCCATAAAGCCCATAAGATAATTGGAAAAGCACTTTGTTATCCATAATTTATGCTTCTCCCTTCCACAAGCCGTGGATATTGCAATAGGCATAAAACTCATTAAAGCCCCTATCACACACGGTTAAAGTGGGTTTTTCCCCGGGTTTAAATTCTTTTTTTAATACGATATTATCCCCAATTGCAGCAATCCATTCAATATAGTGTTCTGCAACCATGGGGTGCTCAACAGAGCCTACTTCTATAACAAATTTGCCATCTTCTTTTTTCACAACGGGAATATGTTTTTCCTGAGATGCCTCAACACTATTGGCTTTTACCACTTTCATAGGGTTTCCGCAACACACAGGGTGAGCACCATTTTTTACACGCCACAACATTGAACCGCAAGTTTCACAAATATATAATTCCATTTTTAAATACTCCTTTCTCACAGAAAAATCGCTTATTCATTAGTAATCTTAGATATATTGTAACACATATTTATAATTTTAACAGAATTTTTTTATTGTAGATTTGTAAAGTTTTAATCATAATTGAATATATTCTCTAATTATGTTATAATATAACATCATTCAGATTGTCAAAAAACATAGTTTTTTGCCAAGATGTCAGGCTGTTAAGAAAGACTTAGATTCGGCAAAACTCCCTGATCAGCGGCTGTGCAGTGTACCTAAATGTACATAAGCAGTCGGTGTGAAGGGATTTTGCCGAATATCAGACTTTATCAACAGCCTAAATTATGTTATAATGTAACATAATTTATATAAAAATGAAAAATATTGGAGGCTTTATGAGAAAGAAAATAATTATTTTGGCAGCTCTTTTTTGCAGCATACTAATGTTTGGTACAGGCTGCGGCAAAGAAAAAAGCACGGAATATTATTTACAGCCCAATGAGGTAAATTACTTTATGCTTAAAGAAAATCCCACTAATTTAGAATCCTTGGGAGCCGCCATAAATGGCACCAAAGATATGATAGTGGCATTGGATGGCGTAGAATCCGCCTACGTTTTAAACAGTTTAGCCTCTTTAGGTGATATTACCGCTACCAACCTTACCATGGATTTTAATTTCAACGGCAAAGGTGATTTTTCTAAACTTGGTGATTTAGCCTCTATAAAAGGTTTAAACAGCCTTACCCTTGCAGGCATAAATGATTTTCAGGATGTTTCGGTTTTCAACAGTTTAACAGATTTAACAAAATTAACTTTAAAAGACCAAGCCATTGAGGATTTTACACCATTAGCACAGTGCAAAAACCTTAAAACCTTGAGCCTTTCCGGGGAAAAGATTAATTTTTCCTCACTGTTAGCTCTGCCAATAGAAAATATAGAAGTACCCATAGCAGATAATAATTGGGTGGCACTTAACCTTTTAAAAACCAACACCGCCATTGCCACTATTAACAGCGTAAATAGGGAAACCTACAATGTTAATGAAGATTTAAATGATGAACAAAAATATTATAATTTCCAATTTACAGATTGCATTTACCTTACGGGGAAAAAAGGTGAAATTACCCAACAAAACCAAGGACCAACCGCCATTAATGGCAACTTGGTAATTGCAGCCCCGGCTAATTTGCTCCAACCCCGACACTATACCGACCAATTAATGCTAAACACCGCTTGCGGCTTGGATGAAAACACCAAGGAAGCCCCAATCTTCTTCCCTTATATAGAAGAATATAATAAGGAAAATAGCCAAAGCACCTTCCTTAAATTAGCAGGCACACCTTTTATGCAAGAAAAATTCATCACCGCCATAGATGCCAAAGAAGCTAAAAATGCAGTTTACGTTTATGCCGTGGATGAAGGTGGCAATTTTACTACGGATTACAATAAGGGTCAACTTTGGATATATGCACAGCTATATAATTTAGCAGATGGCATCTGTTACGAGCCTGCTCTTATTTACCAATCCGCTTTGGGTGGGGAAGCCAATGCTCCCAATTACCAAAGTGAAATTATTAAAGTTTTAGACACTTATTTGCAGGGTTTTTCTGTAAACCCCTAAAAAAACAAAATAATTAAACAGAAAAAGAGGCGTATTTATGAAAAAACTGAAGTATTTAATAGTCACAATCTGCATTATGCTCTTTGCTGCCACCCCTATTTCCGCAGAAATGATAGTTTTTTCGGATATTACAGGACATTGGGCAGAGGACAATATTTATTATATGGCAGATAAAGGTATTTTAAATGGCTACACCGATGGTACTTTTTTACCGGATAACCAAATAACCCGTGGTGAATTTGTAACTATTTTAGCTAAAGATGCCGCCAAAGATGGGAAAATAGATTTAAAACAGTTCAATTATCCCTCCCAATTTAAAGATGTAAATTCCCACTGGGCAAAGGCTGCCATCAACTGGGCATCTTCAGTTAAGGTGGTTGAAGGCTACGAAAATAAAACCTTTAAGCCCAATGCCAAAATTACCAGAGAAGAATTGGCAACTATGCTAAACCGCCATATCAGCCTTGTAACCAAGCTACCGCCGAAAAATCAAAAAGACCCTTTTAATGACGATAAATCAATATCATCATGGGCTAAAGATGCGGTTTATAATATGCAAATATCCGGGGTAATTAACGGCAAAGAAAACCATATGTTTGCCCCTAAAACAAGTGCTACCCGTGGAGAAACAGCTACTATGGTGGCAAGATATCTCCGCATTGTAAATGGAGATAGTAATTCTTCTGCCACTGCAGCACTGTATTTTAACAACACTTTAGTACAATCCCAGCTCCCCATGGAAAATAAGGAATCCATAACCATGGTGCCTTATCGGCTTTTCTTTGAATCCTTAAATTGCGAGGTAGAATTTCACCAAGGCACTTCTTTGGTAACGGCTTTTAACCATGAAAAAGATGTGGAAATGTGGCTGGGTAAAACCATTGCCTATGCCGATGGTTCAGAAAGAACACTATCCGCTGCACCCTATATCAGCAATGGCAGCACCATGGTACCATTGATTGATGCAGGCACTGCCATGGGCTTAAGTGTGGTTAAACGCAACTGGGGCAGTAGCGACCAAGCCATTGTAATTTCCATGACACCCACCATGGTGGATACAAAAAATGATAGTTTTTACGGTACATCAACGGGAAATTCTCCCAGTGGTGAAATAAATATGGAAAAATCACCCCACTTTTTGGGCACAACAACCAATGGCGCAATGACTTACGGCGGCTATAAAACCAATGGCAATTACCTGTATTTTGGGACTTGGGCAAATAATCAGCCCGACGGTTTGGGCAGAAGTATAAATTCCTTGGGTGAGCTATCCGTTGGCACTTTTAAAGATGGGCATTTTTCCAAAGGTATAACATATTTTGCCGATGGCTCTGTTTTTAATGGCGAATGGTATTACAACCCCAACACTTCCACAGTTTACCCCGGCAAAGGCACACTAACTGCCAATGGTGCAACTTATGGCTCCAATAACACTAACTGGAGCGGCGGTGCTCTTGCCCAATCTAATTGGTAATGATAGGTTTACAATATAAGTGCAACACATAAAATACTATACATATAAAACCAAACGCTCAATGCAAAGTTAAATTTGCATTGAGCGTTTTTTAGTTACTGCTTATTATTCTGTTAAAAGCTTTGGAGCTATTGTTTATTGAGAAATTGCAATAACTCCTTACTTTTCCTTAAAGATTAAGTGTTTTTTTAATTTTATTTGCTTTCTTATTTACTTTCTTCAGCAGATTTTTTTAATTGTTTTTTTCTTTGGGTTAAAATACCACCCATTTTTCCTGTTTCCTTGGCGGTAAGGCTCGCCCAACCCACAGCTCTTACTTTATCCAAAAGCCCCAATTCCTCGGCTATTTCCAGTTTCATTGCCTCTATATCATCGGGAGTTCTTTTCATTTTGCTCTTGCGTGATTTCGAAATTATTTCTTCCATTTTCCAACACCTCCATGGTTAGTGTAAGCAAAATGGAATTTTATATACTCTCAATTCCATAAATTCCAAAGAAAATATAATTAAAATGTAAAATGCAAAAGCAAACAAAAAGCATAAACCAAACCAAATTTCCAATAGAATTGCAAAAACTTAGCTTCCTCAAAGATTCCTTTTTTTACCAAAGGCAACAACAGCAGTAAACCCAAAGACCAAAAGCCGCTGACGCCGTAAAACACATTAAGCACTATAAATATATAACCAAGTGCAAATAATAGAGTAAATAAGCGTTCTGCGGTTTCCGCTCCCAAATATTGGGGCAAATAGATAATATCCTTGGAAAATACTTCTTCTTTTTCAGCCAATTCTGAACGTAAAACCAAGGCACTTACCATAAAGCCAATGGGTAAAGATACAGCCAAAGCAGACCATGCAAAATTACCGCTTTGAGCATAATATGAGGCTAAAGTTATAAGGACTCCCTGGGAAAAAAAGCTCAATCCCAAATCAACCCCGGGTCGCATATAGGCATAGCCCATAATAAAAGCCAAAGCTACCACCACAGCCAAAATACCAAAGGATAACAGCCCAAAGCCGCTAACAATACATAACACAAAGCCAAATATCACCGATAATATAAATGATAAATAGCCGATAAACCGTAAAACATCATCACCAAAAGGCAATTTGGAGGACTCAAAAACATAAGGACAATAGATTATTTTTTTACCCTCTCTTTCCTGCAACAAGGCAAAAATTGAGATGGCGGTTTTACCCAAAAATAAAATAAATACCAGCAAAATCAAGGGAAAAAACCGCAAATCACCACCATAGGCTCCTAAAAAGGTGCCAACCAGCAGGGGTATTGCACTCAGCCCATAATATCCCCAATTAAACCAATTTTTACTCTCTTTTAGTATGGTTTTATCCATATCGCTCCAAGAATCCCAATCCATAATCTACCTCTTATTTTTTAACTTTATCCGCCAATTCCGCCACATTGGCGGCAAATAGTCTAAAAGTATCCATGCCTTCTTCATCTTTGGCAACTTCACCCGGGGCACCACCAAAACCCATGTTCCAATATTTAGACCCAGGCACAGTCATACCATTGATAAAAAAGAACATGAGCATTTCCTGGATAGTAGCTGTTTGACCCCCACGACGAGCCACCGCCACAGGGCCACCTATTTTTCCATCTAAAAAGCGGTCATTGGCAAAATTAAGCATACCCAAACGCTGCAAAAAATTCATGCAATCCCCTCGGGCAGTGCCAAAATACACAGGGGCACCGATAATCATGCCATCTGCATTTTTTAATACTTCCATCATTTCATTCATACCGTCATCAAATGCGCATTTACCCGTGGATTTACAGCTGTTACAAGCCTTACAAGCATTGATATTGCGACCTGCCAAAGAAAACACTTCAACTTCGCTGCCTACTTCTCTGATTACATTTGCCATTTCATTAAGGACAAATGCGGTGTTACCTTTGGTGCGGGGACTGGTGGAAACCAAGACTATTTTTGCCATTAAAATCGCTCCTTTTGATTTAAAAATCTTAATTAAGTGTATTTTAGCACAAGAATGAAGATAAGTCCATGAAAAATGAATAAAAACCAGTCTAATAGTTGACTTTTATACTTAAATTATATAAAATATAATCCATATGATTACAAATTTATTTTGAGGTGAATATAATGAGCGTATACGACATTCTGGAAGAACGTGGCTATATTGAGCAAAATACTCATGAAACGGAGCTTCGTGAAGTTCTGGAAAAAAAGAATATTTCTTTTTACATAGGTTTTGACCCCACTGCGGATAGCCTTCACGTTGGGCATTTTGTTCAGGTGATGGTGATGATGCATATGCAAAAAGCAGGGCATCGCCCCATTGCCCTTTTGGGTGGTGGCACAGGCATGGTGGGTGACCCCTCGGGCAGAAGTGATTTAAGACAGGTGATGACCACCGCAACCATTGACCAAAACTGTGAAAACTTTAAAAATCAGCTTTCTCGGTTTATTGATTTTAGTGAAGGCAAAGCTATTTGCGTAAATAATGCGGATTGGCTCCGTGATTTAAAATATATAGACTTTTTAAGGGAAGTTGGCAGTCAATTTTCCGTTAACCGTATGCTCACAGCGGAATGTTTTAAATCCCGTATGGAACACGGCTTATCCTTTTTGGAATTTAACTATATGTTAATGCAAAGCTACGACTTTTTAGAGCTTTACAGAAGATACGATTGCCAATTACAATTAGGTGGCAATGACCAATGGTCCAATATTTTAGGCGGTGTAGATTTAGTGCGACGCTTAGACCAAGGACAAGCCTTTGGTATGACATTTAAACTTTTGGCAACCTCTGAAGGTACCAAAATGGGCAAAACCGCCAAAGGTGCACTGTGGATAGATGAAGAAAAAACAACACCCTATGAATTTTACCACTACTGGCGTAATATTGCCGATGCAGATGTGGAAAATTGTTTGGCATTGCTAACCTTCCTCCCCATGGATGAAGTCCATCGTTTAGGTGCTTTACAGGATTCTAAAATCAATGAAGCTAAAGAAATATTGGCTTTTGAAATAACCAAACTTATTCACGGTGAGGAAAAAGCCAAAAAAGCAGAAGAAGCAGAACGTGCACTTTTTTCTAAAAATGGTGCAGTGGGTGAAGTGCCCTCAGTGGAAATGAGTGAAGCTGATTTTAAAGACGGCATGAATATTTTAGATGTTTACATTAAAGTTGGGCTTATTTCATCCAAAGGCGATGGCCGCCGTTTAATACAGCAAAACGGTATTAAAATTAAGGGTACAGCCATTACAGATTTTAACTATATGATTACCTTGGACGACTTTGAAGATGGCAAACTTTTATTGCAAAAAGGTAAAAAGGCATTCAAGCAAATTATGATTCAAGGATAAATTTTTTATGAAAGAAAATTACTTTGCAAAAATAGAATCACTTTTACCACAGGTTTTGGATAAGGGGGTAAAATATACCCCTACCTCGGCTGCGGAGGAATTTCGTCAAGAATATCCCGATAAATTCATGGAATTTATGAAGAAATATTCCGCAGAATTTGAATTCAGCGGTTGCGGTCAACGCCGTGGGCATATTAATGGCTTTGCCATTATGCTGGAAAATTTAGAAAAAGCCGGAACTCTGGAAAAAGTAAACCATAACGGCATAACCTATTGGCAAATCCCCAACACCAAATAAGTTTTATTAATGGAATAAAGCTATACCATAAAAAAGAAAATGGTGGTATATATGGCAAAACACGGTTGTCTTAAAAAAATATTCATAGCCCTTATAGTCTTGGGCTTGTTTTCCGTTGCCATTCTTTTTGGGGTTGGCTACACCGGGTATAAATCCGCCATTACCACCACACCACTCCCCATAAAAATAGCAGAAGTGCAAAGCGATGAGGATTACCTGCCTGTTGAGGAAATAAGTCCTTATTTTCTCAAAGATATAGTGGCAGTGGAAGATAAACGCTTTTACGAGCACAGTGCCATAGATATTATAGGCTTGGTCAGAGCCGTGGCAACCAACATTGCCAACCAAAGCCTAACAGAAGGCGGCAGCACCATAACACAGCAAGTAGCAAAAAATCTCTACTTTACCAATGCCAAAAGCTTTACCAGAAAAATAGCAGAGGTATTTGTTGCCCATGATTTGGAAAAAGCCTATACCAAAGATGAAATATTGGAAATCTATACAAATATAATTTATATGGGTCATGGTTGCTATGGGATTAAAGAGGCAAGCAACACCTATTTTCACACAGAACCCATAAATTTAACATTTGCTGAGGCTGCGGTTTTAGCAGGGATTCCCCAAGCACCCAGCCGCTATAACCCCATAGATGACCCTGAAAAATCCGCCCAAAGAACCCAAGGGGTTTTAAATATCCTTAAGGAAAACGGCATCACCGAATCTATTGGGGAATAATATTTACATTATGGAGCTAAAATAATTTTAGAAGAAATGATAAAATACATCTATAATTCAAGCTCTGAATCAGTGCAGGTTTAGCCTTAATATCCACAATTATACAGACCTTAACAATACCAAAAACTATGGTGCAGATAAGGCAAAAGCTGTGAAAATTATTAATAATAGCCTGCAATTAGCATTAAATATAAGCAATTTAATTAGAAAAAATCCCTAATTATCTAAAATAAACCGCACCCTTGTATTAAACAGTATGGTTTACTGTCAATTACAAGTGATGCGGTTTTATTGTACGATAAAGGTTTTTTACGGTGCTTTTACAAAATTTTGTAGGGGTTTATGGGGTTTATAGGTTACGGATTTTATGGGGATTGGTTAATTTTATAGACATTTTACTTTGTAATACCAAAATAACTTTTCAGCTACAAGTAAGGGCTTTTCAAAAATGAAAACGTTTTTTCATTTCGTCAAAAAAAGTTTTATCTGCCACTAAAATCATGACAATTATCGTAATTACAGAATAGCCAATGGCAATAATGCCTGTCCAAATCCTGTTGGATAAACCAAAGGGATAAAAAAGAATGGGCAAACAGCTCATTAAAAACATCACTAAAAAATAACCTAAATAATCAAACCACTGCTCCTTTTTTTTCAGGGCAACCATGTTTAAACCAAAGGTAGAGGCTATTGCCAAAAAGGGAATAGCATAGGTGGTAGACCATTTATGAAAGCCAGTAAAAAAATCTAAAATAAACAAAAAGCAGGAAAGCACTAAAAATTGAAAAATTATTTTACCACCAACTCTGGCATTAAGCATAATGGTACGCCGCACAGTAAACCACACATAAACCAAAGTTCCTGTAACCAAAAGCGACCATGCCATTTGATACCGCTCCCAAGATAAATAATTGATGGTGGCAGATAAGCAAATAGCCGCAAACATCAGCACAAAAAACACTTGGGTAATGTAAACCTTGCTCATTTTTGCATATATTTTCTCATAGGAGGGAAAGGCGGTTTCGCACTCCTCAGCTTTATTAACCTCCCTACCACAAAGAGGGCAGCATTGATTATGCAAAAGAGATACTCCGCAATTTTTACATTTAGCCATTACTGTGCCCCCAATCGTTGCCATAAACCTCAATATACAAGTCTTTTTCCTTAGCTAAAAAGGAGAAAAAGCACTCCATAATATCACTTTCTTTTAAGGTTCTGGCAAAAGTTACTACCAATTTACCATTAACCGAGCACATACCGCAATTAATAGGGCTTCTTTTGGTGGGATAAAGGGTTACACCCATGGATTCTATTTTTTCACCCAACTTTTTCGGCAAAGTAACATTGCCCATATTGGTTAAAGTCAAAGTTTTTCGTTTTTCACCATAAAAATTAAAGCCCAAACTCACAAATTTATGTTTTATAAACAATGGCACCAATCTGGCTGCGGTGTTTTGTTCTAATTTTACATTGCCGGAAATAAAATTTTGCAAATTATCTTTGGTGGTTAAAGTCTTTAAGCGTTTATGAACCAAAGACAGCAATTCCTCAAAAGTTTTATATTCCGAAGTTTTAACACCTATATTTACCACCCCAAAAAAATTACGCAAGGTTTCTGAGGGAAAGGGTTTGCGCAAATTCACAGGCACAGCCACCACTATGGGGTCTTTAATTTTACCGGATTTTTTTTGGCTTTTGCCAATGGAATATATTAAAAGAGCAATAATGTACGAAGTAATTGTAACACCCTGTGCTTTGGCTATTGCCAAAATTTCATCTACCTTTATTACACCACTTACCACATTATTACCATATATTTCAAACTGTTTACCCTTGATTTTATAAGCTTTTTCAAACTCCGCTCTTTTGCTGTTGCTTTCCAAATAATAGCGGCTAAAGCTATCTTCAATTTCACTTTCGGATATTGTTTCATCTTTAAGGAGTATCATACCTTCATCTTCAATTTGGTTACCCAAAAGTTTTTCATAATAGTATAGTAAGGATTTTAAAAATTCCATAGCTCCGCTACCATCGGTTAAGGCATGAAATACCTCAAGTGATATTCTATTTTTAAAATACATAACCTTAAAAAGATAACCGCTGTTTCGCCGTGGCATCATGGTAAAGCAGGGATATATTTCCTCTTTTTTCACAAAAAAGGCAGCATCATTTTTTTCTAAATAATTCCAAAAAAGACCACGCCTTAATTT
The DNA here is from genome assembly GCA_036644995.1 of Clostridiales bacterium. Classification (GTDB taxonomy): domain Bacteria; phylum Bacillota; class Dehalobacteriia; order UBA7702; family UBA7702; genus Cryptoclostridium. Next base: position 36,805 of record JAVXOZ010000013.1, read on the forward strand.
CACCGTAAATATAGGAAAACGAGGCAAAACCATATTGGTTGCCTTTTGTAGCACTGCACCATCCACTGCCTCTGATAATACTGCAGAAAGACGGTAAACAGAAGAATTCTTTTTGCTGGATACTGAGGGAAAGAGCTTAGCTGCATTATCAAGCTTGTACCATTTTAACAAAATAATCTCCTATAAGTCTTTACCAAGAAATAATCAATATAATTTCCCACAAGTCTTTACCAAGAAATAATTAATTCAGTATACCACAATAATACACCAAACACAATATAAGTAAAGCCCCCCAAAATACCTTCTGGGGGGTAATTTACCAAGTAATTAAAACTTAAAATATTATTGTCCCAAACTTTTATTCCATCTTTTAAAATCACGCTGCACCTGATTTTTTCTGGCATCCATAGCTTTGGCTGCTTTTTCCTCTTTTGTTAATTTAGGGGCAACTGTTCCACTGTGGGCGGTAATATTTTGAGGTACTGCCAAAGAATAGTAATTGTAATCTAAAATTTTAGCAGAATAATCAAACATAGCATTAACATGAACCATGGTATTTTTGGCATAATCCTTGGGAATTTTCACCCCTTTATTGGGTATAAATTCGTTGGTAAGGGCATTATATCGCCCTTTATCCGTTAGCCAGCTGTGGTCTGCAAACACCACCAAGCCCGGACTATCCGAAAAAATATCTTTGCCCATCATAAGCCGAGAATCGTAAGGAACTCCCAAAAGATTGGAAAGTGTGGGTAAAATATCTATGGGACTGCAAGGTTTTTTTACAATTACCGGCTCTGCCATGGAGCTTTCCCACATTATCAAAGCAGTGTGATAAAGCCCAAAGTTTTCTTCCACAGTTTCACCATTTATTTCGCTTATTTCCTCATTGGTCAAACCATAAGGGTAATGGTCGCCGGCTAACACAATCAAGGTATCATCTAATTTACCCGCTTTATTCAATTCTTTCAGCAGTAATTCCATGGCTTTATCCAACTCCATTTGGCAAGCTAAATATGCCTTTACATTGGAGGAATAAGGCAAATCCTCAACCTCATCTTTATGTTTTGCCGCCATGGCATTATCTACAAAAGTATACTCCAAATGCCCACTAACAGACATATAATAAGTGTGAAATAATTCATCGTTAATATATTCGGGGATGGTTTTTTCCATCATTTCCACATCGCTTTCGGGCCATGTTTCACTAAGCTCCAAGCCATTGCCCACCCCTTTGTAATTATAGCCCATATTAGGATGGCTAACATCTCTATGATAATAAGAATAGGTGTGGTCGTGATAAGCTCTGGTAGTATAGCCACGTGGCTGCAACTGATTGCCCAAGCAAAATGGCATATAATTTTCACCACTTTTATAAAGGCTCCAAACCCCTGGTTTGGGTATTAAACCTGTGCAAGTGGTATATTCACCATCACTGGTGCTAACTCCCCATATGGGATTGTAAAAATTCTTAAATACATAGCCCTGATTCGCCATTTTATACAGGGTAGGAGTTTTTTTTGCATCCAGTGCCCAAGCAGAAAAACCCTCGGCACAAATCCAAATGAGGTTTTTACCTGCATATTTCCCTGTATATTGATTTTGAGCAGTGGCTTGGGCTGTGCTGAAATATTGGTGCATATCTTTAATAATTTCATCTGTTTCACCGACAATTAGGGAATCAAAGTCAATTTCCAGTACATTTTGGGGTACATGGGATTTGGATATTTCGGTGTTTTCCTTTACCTCAACGGTATCACCCATGCCCAAGGTAAGATTTTTTAAATCCAAGCCGTAGGTGGTTAAAGCCCCAAAATTAGCCACACAAAGCCGTGGCACAAAGGACTCTTTATAAAGATATCGCCGTGACATAACCCCATTATCATCGGCATTCACAGCCACCACAGCTATGAACTGCATTAAAAAAGCCGCAATTAATAAACCCAAGCCATAACGGAATTTAATACTTTTATCAGCCACCCATTTTCTACCCCAAAAAGCCCAAATAAACATAGGCAAAGCACCAAAAAACAAGGGCAAAGCCCCAGCTTTTATACCATTTAAACCCTGGTGCCAAAATTCCAAAACATCCCCGGTGCCTGTTAGGGAATATAGGGTAAAATACGTATCAAAAATAGTAAAATAAACTATTTGAGTCATAAATAAAAGCGTTATAAGGAAAAGGCAAAACCCACTGATTATCACATTCACCCTTTTTTTGCCCAAAGATGATAGTAAAACCACCAAAAAACCTATGGGCACAGAAAACAGTATAATATAAACCAAACCCCTACCCCAAAAAATATTCAGGGTATAAAAACGCAAAACACATTCCAAATAAATTATAGAAAAAATTAAAAAAAGGCAATATTTAGCTGTGGCAAATTGCCCAAAACTTTTTAGTAATTCCTTATTCTTTTTTATATTTTCAGCCATATTATTAACACCTTCAATTTAACGTTATCTCCATTTATTTTAGCAAATTCTACGGATAATTACAACAAGCCATATTTTTCTAATAATATTTTGGAAAATTTACCACTAAAGTGCCCTATTTTTGTAAATTTTAGCAAGATATTAAGGTATATAACCAATCCACTTGCAACCCGAAGAAAAATTAATTACAATAGTAAGATAATAAATATTGGATAGTAAGAATTTTTTAATATAAAAATAACCTGTGGTGTGGCTTAACCCATAGAATTAACAGCAAAAACGAAATTTTCCCTAAAAAACATTGGCAATATTTTATAACAGAGCAAAAGCCAATGTTCCTACCAACTCACTTTAGCACAGGTTTTATGCCATAACACAAGGCACTGTTTTACTACCATATTATTTTAAAAAAGTTCGGAGGCAACCATGAATACCAATGTAGATATGAATATTGAAAATGAATTTCGGAATATGCAGAAATATTTCAATACCGATATCACAAAAAATATAGCCTTTCGTCAAGATCAACTCCTTAACTTGAAAAAAGGCATTTTAAAATACGAAAAAGACATAACAGCGGCTCTATATAGTGATTTGGGCAAAGCCCCCCAAGAAAGCTATATGACAGAAATTGGCATAGTTTTAGAAGAAATAAGCTATGCTTTAAAAATGTTGCCAAGATGGCAGCAACGTCGCCGCCACAACCTGCCCTTATCCCAATTTATGGGTATAAGCCATGTTTATAGCGAGCCATATGGCACTGTGCTGATAATATCACCGTGGAATTATCCTTTTCAATTAGCATTAGCACCTTTGGTAGGGGCAATATCCGCAGGAAATTGCTGTGTAATTAAACCCTCGGAATTTGCACCCCATACCGCAAAAGTGCTAAAAGATTTAATTGCAGAGGTTTATGCCCCCCAATATGTTACCGTGGTGGAAGGAGCAATAGAGGAAAGTCAAGCATTATTAAAAATGGACTTCAGCTATATATTTTTCACAGGTAACCCCACTGTGGGGCAAATAGTAATGGAAGCCGCAGCCAAGCACCTAACACCCATAACCTTGGAATTAGGCGGTAAAAGCCCATGTATAGTCCATGAAACAGCCAATATACCCTTAGCTGCCAAACGTATAGCTTTTGGAAAATTTTTAAATGCGGGGCAAACCTGTGTGGCTCCGGATTATGTTTTAGTCCAAGAATCCGTGAAAGATGAACTTATTGCGAGTTTAAAACATAGCATCACCGATTTTTTGGGGAAAGAACCACTAAAAAACCAAGAATTGCCAAAAATAATTACAGATAGACATTTTCAAAGATTAACCAAACTATTAATTAATGAAGATATTGCAGCAGGAGGAAACTTTGATGCCAAAATGCAAAAAATAGCACCTACCATTGTGGATAATGCCCAATGGGATTCACCCTTGATGGCCGAGGAAATTTTCGGACCGATTTTGCCCATAATAACCTATGATTATTTAGACAACGCTATATTTGAGATAAAAAAACGGGATAAGCCCTTGGCTCTTTACCTATTTGCCGATGATATAATGGCAGAAACCCAAATACTGGAAAGCATATCCTTTGGTGGTGGCTGTATCAACGATACAATTATTCACCTTGCCTCCCTTAAGCTGCCCTTTGGCGGTGTGGGTAAAAGCGGTATGGGGTCTTATCACGGCAAAACCTCATTTGATACCTTTAGCCATAAAAAATCCGTGGTAAAAAAAGCAAAGTTTCCGGATTTAACATTGCGATACCATCCCTACTCAGCCACCAAACTTAGGTGGATAAAAAGATTTATGAAATAATATGGAGAAACCATGATAAACAGCAGTTTTTACAAAGAAAAATTTATTTTACAACTATCCATGGCAGCCAGTGTGGTTTTCACCGTTATAGAGGTGGTAATGGCGATATTTACCAACTCCCAAGCGGTGCTCATGGATGCCATTATTGACAGTATTGAATTAATTATGATTATATTTTCCCTGCGTTTGCTGCCACTGCTATATAAACCCACCAACGAAAAAAGACCATACGGCTACAACCAAGCCGAATCTTTGGTGGTGCTGATAAAATCATTCATGATGCTGGCAGTTACCGTAGGCTTAATTATTAACAACGTACAAATGTTATTAGAAGGCGGCAACCACATAGCTTACGGATTAGTGGCAGGCTTTGAAATTTTCGCCGCTGTGGTGGGGATTATTATTATTCTCATCATGGAAAAATCCAATAAACACCTAAATTCACCCTTGGTAGATGCGGAAATTACCGTTTGGAAAATAGATATTATCGCCAGTTGCGGATTGGGTATAGCCTTTTTAGTACCTGTGGTGATAAAAACCCCCTTTACAGCCGCCATTGCCCCATATCTTGACCAAACCGTGGCAATTATCCTCTCTTTAATTTTGGTACAGCAGCCCATACGCTATATCATTACCACATTTCGGGATATGTTTCTTTTTGCTCCCGAAGCCGAAACCATGGATAGAATAAAAGAGCTTGCAGAACCGATATTGGTATTTCATGAGGTGGATACTACCTGCTACGATGTTATCCGCACCGGGCGAAAATTATGGGTATCTATTTACTTTGAACCAAAAAGCGAAACATTATCCGTACTGCGAATATCTCGGATTCAAAAAGAAATAGACGATGCCTTAACCAAAGAATTTGACGATTTATACTTGGAATTGCTACCGGATATTTATTAAAATATTTAGTATTGGTATTTGGTAAGAAGTTTAAAATTATAGCTTTGCCATTGTTTAAATTATCTTAAAACTTTCAGAAAACTAAACAATTATAACACTAAACTAAATAATTATAACAATACCCTTAAAATATAAATAAAACCTCCCAGTGGTGATATAATCCCCTTAGAGTAGACGCTTGAAATAACAAAAATATTTCAATGCTACACTAAGGGGATTATAATGTGGCTGGGAGGTTTTTTTATATTTAATTTTTCTATTCTATTTTGTTTGAGCACAAATCACAAATTCCCTGAAACATCAGTTGATGTTCCTCTATTATATATGGTTCTTTAGAATTGAGATTGTGGTCTAAGTTGCCCATATAGTCTATATCCACATCTTTTACCACGCCACAACATTTACATTGAAAATGATAGTGGTGCTCAAGGCGATAATCGAAACACTCTGCACCGTCCAATGGCGGCACATGGCGAATTTCACCTTGGTTTGCCAATAAATTTAAGTTGCGATAAACCGTGGCTCGGCTTATATGGGAATCTATTTGATGCACAGCACTATATACATCATCGGCGGTGGGGTGGTCACATCTACCCTTTACCTCATCTAAAATCAGCTTACGCTGGACTGTATTCCTGGTTTTTTTCAATTCCATCACTCCCTTCAGTGGGAAGTTCAGTTGCTGCAAAACTCTTTATACTCATCTTCGCATTGTTTAAAATTCGGGTTCATCTGCTTTTTTTGCGGTTCTGCGGGTTTTAAGCTTTACTATATGTATGGTAATACAAATACCCACCACAGCCAAAAGCAAAGTAATATATAAATTAGCGGATAAAAATGCCGATAGCAATAAAATCCCCCATAAAAACCCCAGTGCCACAGCTTTTACATTCATGGGCACACCGGTGTGATTGCGATAATTCTCAATAAAATCACCAAAATAGCGGGTAGAAACCAGCCATTTATAAACCACGGGGCTGCTCCCGGCAAAACAAGTAGCCGCCACCAAAACAAATGGGGTTGTGGGGAGCACGGGTAAAAGTATACCCAATGCCCCCAAACCCAAAAAGAAAAAACCTAATATTAAAAGAAGGTATCTCTTCATATTATTTGGTAGCTGCTGCCAATTCCCCATGGCTTAAGAGGGAAAGTTTTTCCACTTTGGCAAAATCCAAGCCCAAGGCTTCAACTATTCTCTTGCCATATTCAGCATCTGCCAATAAGCAATGAACTGCATGGCGATATTTTACATTTTCCGTTACCGGAGCAATATCTGCTGCGGTGTTTTCTACCAATACCTGTTTTTCGTTTTCCGGTAGCAATCTCCATAAATCCCCACCTTGATAAAAGCAATTATCGGTTTTATCATCTTTGGGGTCATAGTGATAGATTTCTCCATTCATAGCAAGTCCGGGTTCACGCACGGATGTATCTTCATGCCATTCATCCATGGTGTTGGGTTCGTAACCTTTTATTTCACCGTAATTGCCATCTACCCTCATCATGCCATCACGATGATAGCTATGCACAGGTACTTTGGCAGAATTAACCGGTATTTGGTCATGGTTGATTCCTAAGCGATAGCGTTGGGCATCACCATAAGCAAACAACCTGCCTTGAAGGAGTTTATCCGGGGATAAGCCAATACCGGGAACCACATGGGATGGGCTAAAAGCAGCCTGTTCCACATCGGCAAAGTAATTTTCGGGATTGCGGTTCAAAACGAACTCCCCAACTTCGATTAAAGGATATTCCTTTTGGCTCCAAACCTTGGTTACATCAAAGGGATTTTCCTTATGGTTGTTGGCTTGTTCTTCGGTCATAATTTGAAAATACATTTTCCAAGCGGGGAAATTGCCTTTTTCAATGGCTTCAAATAAATCACGCTGGTGGCTTTCTCTATCTTTAGCAACTAATTCTGCGGCTTCTTGATTTGTTAAATTTTCAATGCCCTGCTGGGTTTTCAGGTGGAATTTAACCCAAACACGCTGGTTTTTTTCATTATACAGACTAAAAGTATGGCTGCCAAATCCGTGCATATGACGGTAAGATGAGGGAATACCACGATCTGACATTACAATACAAATTTGATGGAATGCTTCGGGCAACAGTGTCCAAAAATCCCAATTATTTTGGGGTGACCGCATATTGGTTTTGGGGTCACGCTTTACAGCATGGTTAAGATCCGGAAATTTCATAGCATCTCTCAGGAAAAACACAGGGGTGTTGTTACCCACTAAATCCCAATTTCCATCTTCGGTGTAAAATTTCATGGCGAAACCACGAATATCTCTTTCGGCATCCGCAGCCCCACGCTCACCTGCCACTGTGGAAAACCGCACAAACATATCGGTTTTTTTGCCTTGTTCAAAAACTTTGGCTTTGGTGTATTGAGAAACATCATGGGTGGCGGTAAAAACTCCAAATGCACCACTGCCCTTGGCATGCATTCTTCTTTCGGGAATAACCTCACGGTCAAAATGTGCCAATTTTTCCATAAACCACAGGTCTTGCATCATCATTGGGCCTCTATCTCCTGCGGTTAAAGAGTGTTGATTATCACTTACAGGAGCTCCGACTTCATTAGTCAGCTTTTTTTTGTTATCCATTTTTTTACTTCCTTTCAATCTTATTGTTTAATAGGATTTGATGTTGTTAGTATATTAGTTTATTTCTCATTAGTCAATAAATAATAAATCAATGCCTATTATATTTATATTGCATAATAATAATTTTATATAGGTTTTATAAAGCTGTATATTAAATCTATATAGAAGAAAAAACTTTGGAAAATATCTTTTATTTATATTTGCTATCTTAATATAATCATTTTTAATACTTTTTGCTGCACTGTTAATAAATTATACGGCGGATATTAACCGTTGATAAAAAATACTTATAATTCATAGGTTTTTTACGGTTATTATGATATAATGTCAGTATTAAAAACATAATAAAATCTGATAAATAATAATGGAAGTTTTAGGCTTCAGCAAAATTTATCCAATAAGCCCAATTTTAAAAAAAGGTTAAACTCGCCAAACACTAAATAAACTAAGGTTCAGGAACTAAAATCTACATAATATTTGAGTGTTTTATTTTTGGTAATTATTACCCATTATGGGGAATCTGTAAGGAGATATACATGTTAAATATAGGTTGCCATCTTTCCGCATCTAAAGGTTTTTTAGCCATGGGGCAAGAGGCATTAAAAATAAAGGCAAACACTTTTCAATTTTTCACCAGAAACCCTCGTGGTGGCAAAGCCAAGGAAATGGATCCAAAAGATGCCCAAGGATTAATGGAGCTTTTAAAGGAGCATAACTTTGCCCAAATATTAGCCCATGCTCCCTACACCTTAAACCCATGCTCCGCAAAGCCCGAGGTACGGGAATTTGCCCACGAAATAATGGCAGATGACTTAAACCGCATGGAATTTACTCCCCATAATCTCTACAATTTTCACCCCGGCAGCCATACCACCCAAACCAAAGAAACAGGGATAGAACAAATTATTGCCCTTTTAAATACTATTTTAAAACCCCAACAAAGCACTATTGTACTGTTGGAAACCATGTCCGGTAAAGGCTCGGAAATTGGAGCTACATTTGAGGAACTGGCAAAAATTATAGATGGGGTAGAACTAAAGGAAAAAATGGGTATTTGCTTGGATACCTGCCATGTTTTTGATGGCGGTTACGATATAGTTAATGATTTGGACGGGGTTTTGGAAAAATTTGAAACCACCATCGGCATAAACAGGCTGTATGCCATTCACCTCAACGATTCCATGAACGAATTTCAAAGCCACAAAGACCGCCACCAAAAAATAGGCGAAGGCAAAATAGGCATAAAGGCATTTGAGTCCATAATTAATCATCCTCAACTTAAGAATCTTCCTTTTTATTTGGAAACACCAAACGAATTATCGGGATACGCCGCAGAAATTAAGCTACTTCGCAATCTCTATAAATAAACCTTGAACTCTATAAATAAATGTTGAACTCTATAAATAAATGCCCAAACTATAAATAAAATAAACCTTTAATATTTTCGTTTTTCAATATAAAAAACCCCACTGAACAGCAATTAAACCGCCCTATATCAAGTAGAATGTATTCACCTCCATTGGTTAGATTTTAGGTCTGACTTTTGGGGATCGATACAAAACAAGGGCTGTTTGTTCAGTGGGGTTTTTTATATATTGGTTTATTTTTTTATCAGTTTTTATTATATTTATTTTTCAAATTTAAAAAGCATCCGGGTTTAGGACAATCTTTGCATTAATAATTGATTAACCATGCCACCATCTGCCTTACCTTTTACTTGGGGCATTAGCTTTTTCATAATTTTGCCTTTATCCATAGGGGTGGGAGCATCTAAACCAAGTTCAGCTAAAATACTATCTATAACTTTGTTTATTTCATCTTCACCCATAAATGTGGGAGCAAACTCATTTAAAACTTCTATACGCTGGTTGGCTTGGTCTATAATATCGGTGCGATCTGCGGGGGCAGTTTCCAATGTTTCTTTGGTTTGCTTTATTTCTTTAACAATAATGGCATTTTCTTCTTCCTCGGTAAGAGGCTCTCTTTTATCCTTAGCTTTGGCTTTCAAGGCGGATAGCAGCAAGGTTAAACTCTCTTTTCTGGGTTTATCCTTGGCTTTCATGGCGGCAATCATCTCTTTTTGCACTGTTTCTGTTTTTGTCATAATTATATTCTCCTCTTTAAAAAATCTTTATATACTGCCAAAAGTGGCGGTTCCAATCTATTTAATGCCTCTTTTTGGTGGCATAGTGGAATTTCATAAAATGCCTCGGCAATGCCACCGGCTATGGCGGCTATGGTATCACTATCGCCCCCTAAGGATACGGCTTTACCAATGCAGTCCTCAAAATTTTCGCTCTCAAAAAAAGCAGTAAAACTCTGAGGTACAGAGCCTTCACAGCTTTGATTAAAACCATAGGTAGGGCGGATTTCATCTAATGTTTTGCTAAAATCATAATTATATTTAGTGTGAATATAGCTTTTTACCTGTTCTTTGGATTTGCCATTTCGCAACAAAAATATTGCGGATGCCACGGATTGTGCTCCCGCAATGCCACAAGGGTGATTATGGCTAACCTCTGCTGAGAGTTTTGCGTGCTCCTCTGTTTCTTCCAGTGAATTGTAGAGCCAACCTACCGATGCCACACGCATGGCAGAGCCGTTACCCCAGCTATTATATGGTTGGGGATTTTTTTCTTTTAGCCACTCTTTAAAGTGCTGACCAAAGCCGCAATTAGGATATAAACCACCAAAAAACTGCATCTCTTTAACCAAAGCAGCTTTTTTTTCTTGGTGTGACAAGTCCCTGGACTCCATAAAAGCCTTTGCCACTGCCACAGTAAGCACTGTATCATCGGTGAATCTGCTATCTTTATCCCAAAAGGGAAAATCAGTGGTTTTTATGTTATTTATCTCATAAATACTTCCCACCATATCGCCGATAATTACACCAAGCATCCTAAGTACCCCTTTTTTAATAATATTTTTTTTAATTATAACTAATTTATCTTTACTGAGTTTTATTATATCACTTTTTACACTACTTAACAAATTTTTTACCACTGATAAATGTTTTACGGTAAAATAACGTATTTATTTCCAAAGTGCCAATAAAAAAACCCATAAATATGGGCTGCAATATACAAAAAAAGCCAACTCAACGAGTTGACTTTGAATTGCAAAAAATATGCAGCACCAAACCATAATTTGCCCATGCCATGGAAATAAAATGGTCAGAGTGAAAGGATTTGAACCTTTACCCATGGCTAATTAAGCAGTGAGGGAGCAGGAGCATTACAATTTTCATTACAATTTTTATCAGCTTGATTTAATAAATCCATAAAGTAACTATCTATTTTATCATTAATTATATCGTGCTCATCCCTGTATGTTTGTTGGTAAATGTTTTGCAAAACATCATCCGTAGACCATCCGCCACGCTCCATTGCGTATTTATTTGGCACTCCCAACATTAACATAATGCTTGCGTTAGCGTGTCGTAAATCGTGGAAACGGCAATCTGGAATATTATTTTCTTTAAGTATTTTTTTAAATCTTTTTGTAATCATGTTTGGGCTTAAATTTATGAGATACTCCCCATCTTTTTGTTGCTTCTGAATGCACTCATAAATATATTTATGGATACTAATTACACGTTCACTATCCATAGTTTTTGTTCCTTTTACTATATCTTGACTATAAATATATACCTTTGCTTCATCTATAACAATATGTTCTTTGTTTATTTTGCTCCATTTTATCCCTCTTATTTCCGACATTCTTAATCCACACCAAACAGCTAACAATATAGGCAACTCTATATCTTTGCCTTTTGCGGCTTTTAAAATTTTTTGAATACTGTTTGTATCGGGTGTTTTGTAGATTATTTTCTTTTTTTGCGGTAAAGCAATATTAAGGCTTAGTTTAGTTGCTGTGTTAAAAAGACCATAAATATTTCGCACTGTTTTGGGTGATAAAGATTTACTTAAATCATTTATCCAACACTGTACCTGCTGCTCCCCTATTTTACCAACGGAAATATTTTCTATAGGCTCAAAATATAGCCTTAATGTTTTCCTGTATTCGGAAATAGTTGTGGCTGCCAAAACAGCATCCCTACTATTTATATAATGTTCTATTGTCTGTTTTACGCTTATGTTATCGGGATTTCGCTGATGGCTCTTTTGATTTTTCCATGCTGCTGCCTGGTGCTCCGCCGCTGCCTTAGTAAAATCCGTAAAGGAACGAGTAACACCGTTAGCAGTTGTCCTGCAACACCAATTTCCGCTGTGTAATTTCCGTGCTTTCATCTTGCATTCCTCCTATTAATGTATTATAATAAAAGGACAGAATCGTCCCTTTATCGCTTAAGTGTGTCATTCTGTATGTAAGACCTCTTCGGTTACAGCCGAGGGGTCTTTTTTTGTTATGCAATATCTAATCCTGCTCTGTATTGTTCCGCTTCGGGGATATCAATAAATTGTGTCGTTGCATTATGCTTATTTTTAACCGCATCTTTAATTTCATCAAGCGGTAATTTGAAGAACTCTTTTCTTGGGTTAATTTTGTTAACTTCGTACTTTCTGAATGTTTGATGTAAGACGGTTTCTAATCCCGGAGCATCTTCGCTGAAAATCAAAGCATGAACATCAAAAGGAAAAGGAACAGAAGCATCGCCGAGTTCTTTTACTCTATCCATTGGGTCGAGCCGCCGTGTCATCCCTATCTTATATACGTTCTCACCAAAAGAGCCAATGTTTGAAATTATATAAACATATCCTGCCCTTGTATTTTGCTCCCTTTGAAAAACATTCTCTTTGTCTTTTTCAACAAGTTTTAATCTTTCTTCCAACTCTTTTATTTTATCGACATAAAGTTGTTTTTCTATATCATCAGCTTTTTGCATATACCCCATTAACTTGTCAATTTCGCCCTTAAATTGGGATTCTTCTTTTTCTATCTTCTTTTTTGCCTGTTCTATCTCTCTGCGTAATTTTTCTTCTTCCATGAGCTGTTCCCTTATAGCCTTTTGGTCTTCTTTTTCTATCTGCAGTTGTTGGTCATAAGCATAATATAAATTTAATTCTTCTAATTTTAATTCAAGATATTTCTTATCAAGAGTAACGTTATCTACACCAAAAATTTTATTTAAAACTTCATACGATTTATTTATTTTAGCCCTTCTGCTATCTGAATTTTTAACGGATAACCCTATAAAAGCGGCTTCACATTCGGCATTAAAACACCTTAAAATCTGCTTAATATTATCGCTTATTTCTTTTTTAGTACCCGCAGTTCCCGTGGAATATGCAGCTTTCCCATTTTTTATCAGTTCAGCTTGTTCGTTCTTGCATAATGATAGTTTTGTCTTATATTCTTCGGATTTAAATTGGTTGAAAGTGAATGGCGTAGAAGTTAAAATAATATCTTCCTTTATTAATTCATCAAGATCCTTAAGTAGTTTTTTCTTTTGATCAGATAAATCGCCTAAACTATGTAATTCAGAAAGTTCTTTTCTTAATTTATCGGCTTTATTCATCTTTTCTTGAATATCGTTATCAATATTTTCGGATTGCTTGTATTTACTTAAACTTTCATTACATGCAACCAAATCATTAGCGATATTATTCTTTTCGTTCTGTATTTGTGTCTTTTCCAATTCAAGTGCTTTAAATGCCTTATTCTTTTTAAAAAATAATACAATAAATAAAGCAGCAATAATAAAATAAATATAAACCATTCTCTTTCCCCCTAAAATATTAATTTATTATAAACCCTTTCGGGGTTTATTCATAGTTTTAGACCTTTAATATAAGGTCTTTTTTTATGCTTGTTTTTGTGTATCCATGCAAACGGAATCACGTTTTTTATATCTACCTGTAGAAACGAGGTCATTTACATATTCGTGAACTTTTTCCATTCCCTCTTCATTTAAGGAACGGTAATCTTTTATGATGGATGTTTCAACGTTAGAAAGAATGATTTCGATATATTCATCTCTCACTAAATAATCTAGCGTAACCCCAAAATAGTCACTTAATTTTTTTAAATTTGATAATTTAATATTATCGTATCCTTTTTTATAAAAAGCATCAATCGTTGTATATGGTATATCGCTTTCATTGGCGAGAATGCTTTTATTAATACCCTTCTTTGCCATTAAGTCATCTAATCTTTCTAAAAAATTCATATTATACCTCCTGTTAGTATAGTAAAACAAAGTACTCAGAATGTCAAGCATTAAATTACCACACATGGTAATTTAATGCTTGACAAATACGATACGTAGTGTTATCATGTAATTAAATTACAATACATCGTAAAAAAGGAGGTGATGTTTATGTTTACTAACTTAGAAAACCTATTGAGTCAAAAAAATCTTTCATTTAAGGATTATGCAAAGTTTTTGGATGTGGCTGAAAAAACTACTTACAATAAATTAAAAGGAAAATCAGAGTTCACACTAAAGGAAGTTTTAAAGACCGCTGATTTTTTATTTCCCGAATATAAAATTGATTATATTTTTAAGGAGGACACCCAACCCCACCACACACAGTAAAATTAACAACACTAAAGACAGCTAAAGTAAAAAATTATGGAGGAAAACTGTGAAAAATCTGTTAGCATTCATTATTTCATTTACTGCGATATCTATTTTAGTAAATATTGTAGCAGCAATACTATTCCACTAACCATTAATCCTGAAACAGACCCTGAAACAATGGATAGCCAGAAATTGCGTTTATCCCCTTTTATTCTGTCTCGTTGTTCCGTCTCTAAATCCTTATGTATTTTCTCTGTGTTCTTTTTAACATCTTCTAAAAGTTTAGTTTTATGGTCGGGAATATAAGGACCTGGGATATTAACTCTCATGATAAACTCCTTTTTTATCTGATTATACCACAAAAGATGCGGAATTGGGCAGAGAACAACTCACCAAACACAGTTGAAAAGGAGGATAAGTATGAAAAAATACAATGATATCCGTAAGATATTAGCGGCAAATATAGCGTATTATGCCGAGTTACAAAATAAAAGTCGCAAGGAAATATGTGCCGCTGTCGGAATACCCCTATCAACATATAACTATAAAATAGATTGTAGCGACAAAGGTAATCCCTTTGATATAGTGCAAATTAGCGAAATTGCACGCTATCTAAAGACGACAGTACCAGCCTTAACTGCCGAACCGGATATGAGAGAAGGAATGGTCGCATTGTCGGCACTCCAAAGGTTATTACGACCTGCTACTTAATTACACACCGGAAAGGAATAAACCAATGAAAAAGTACTATAAGCAATGTGACTGCTGTGGGCTGATATGGCACATCTCAGTCAAGCAAAAAGATTTAGTGTGGTATTATTGCCCACACTGTACGCCGCAAAGGAGAAGAAAATGAATGAACTGAATGCTGTACTTGCAGAATTAAAAGACTTAATCGCAAAATACGAAATATCACCCTTTATAACTAAAGACTACGATGTAATCATCAAAGACTGTTGGGCTGACAAAGAAAAAGGCATAAAGTGCCTTACAATCACGTTTAACGCTGATTTGGACACCCTTATTACGGAAATGGGCTATATTACGTGTTTTGCCGAAGGTGACAAGCTGTACTTTATCAAAGCAAACGAGAACGGTGGTTTAAAACTCACCGATGGGCGCTTTAGAATCTCGAAGCGGGCAAAAGTCGAGGAATATAAAAAGTTTGTAGGCTGCTTTGAACTGAAAAACGATGGGCTGAAAAACCTGTACTATGTGGAGGCACTTAATAAACAAATCGTTTAATAAGCAAGGAAAGGAGGTACTCATGAATCAACGATTAAATGCTACCGCATGGGGCGAACACCCCGAAACGGATTTTAAGACAGACTTTATCGACTTTGTAAACCGTAATCATCAACGTAAACGACAACATGGCAGTAGTGCATTGCCTAATTGGACAAGTTACGCAGTCGTAGGCATTATCTGCACGGCTATAGGGGTTATCTTGGGGGTGATGATGTAATGCCGAAAAACAAAATAACCCACGAACGCATCGATAATGGATACCTGCAATTTAAGGGAACCTTAAGACAGCCCACCATGGTGGAAATTGAAAATTACGTTAACGAAAAACGCCTATCTCTTGAGGGTCTATACGTATCCGCCGTTAACATCACAGGAGGCTACACTCACCCAGAAGACTGCAAGACCTTAACGATAATCCAGTACGTGGAAGAATGTCCCGTATGTGGCAATGAACACGATCTGTTTTTTGACCACTGCCCCGTATGCCGAAAAAAATGGGAGTAAAGGAGAAAAAAATGAAGTGGACAGAAGAAGCTATAAGTGACCTTAAAGCCATGTGCCATGAAGGGGTACCCAATACACTAATGGC
>JAVXOZ010000014.1:0-50701 GCA_036644995.1 Clostridiales bacterium
TTCGGCAAAATCCCTTCCCATCGACTGCTTATGTACATTTAGGTACACTGCACAGTCGCTGCTCAGTGAGTTTTACCGAATCTAAGCCTTTCTTAACAGCCTGCCATCTTGCCAAAAAACTATGTTTTTTGACAATCTGAATGGTGGTACACTTAAAAAGTGTACCACCATTTTTAGGCTGTAGATAAAGTCTGATATTCGGCAAAATCCCTTCCCATCCACTGCTTATGTACATTTAGGTACACTGCACAGTCGCTGCTCAGGGAGTTTTACCGAATCTAAGACTTTCTTAACAGCCTGCCATCTTGCCAAAAAACTATGTTTTTTGACAATCTGAATGGTGGTACACTTTAAAAGTGTACCACCATTTTTAGGTTCTATGTTAAATTAAATGGGTTCTATTCTAAATGTTGTGATGTAGGATAATAACATTAAAATAACCTTAAAAAAGAGTGCAGAACATGAGTAAATCCAATTAAAGTGTTATTGCTTAACACAAATGTTACAGAAAAACCCACATATTCTATACTAATTGTAACCGAAATTTCAGTGATTAAAATGGGCAATTATTAAAACTGCTTTAAATTTTTATGGTAAATGGTTATTTTTCCCGTGGATTTATGTGGTATTTCTCCCTAAATTTATCAATGGGTAGGGGCTTTGAGTAGTAATATCCTTGGACTATGGGGCAGCCTATGGATTTTAGTAAAGTGATATGTTCCTTGGTTTCCACGCCCTCGCAAACTATTTCTATATCCAAATCTTTGGACATTTCCACAATATGTTTTATTATGGTAAAAGTTCGTTGGGTAGTTGTGCCTTCTTTTAAAAATTCTTTATCAATCTTTAAAATATTAATTGGTAATTTTCGCAAAAGATTAAGGGATGAATAGCCAAGCCCAAAATCGTCCATAACTATTTTAAAACCTTTTGCCTGCAATTTGCAAAGCATTTGAATAATCCCACCTTCATTCATAATAAAGGCACTTTCAGTAATTTCAACTTCAATATATTTGGGTGGAATTTTGTATTTTTCTATAATATTGCAAAATCTGCTGATGAAATTATCCTGCAACAACGTAATTCTGGAAAAATTTATGGATAAAGGCAGAATTTCGCCTTTGTTATTTTTGAGTTCTTCATTAAATCCTTGGCAAACTTTTTCCAACATATGGAAATCCAAAGTAACAATAAAACCGTTTTTTTCAAATAATGGAATAAAATCATCAGGTGGTAAATAGCCAAATTGCTTGGATATCCACCGACAAAGCACCTCGGCACCACAAAGTTTTTCGCTGTTTAAATCTGTTTTTGCTTGGAGAAAAATCTGAAATTCATCATTTTTAATTGCCAATCTCATATGTTGTGTTAAAAGGGTTTCCTTGTTGATTTTAGCCATGAGATATTCGTCGTAAAAGGCAATTCTGTCCTTTGGTTTTCCTTCTTTCAGTGCTCTATTGGCTTTGCTGATGATGGATTTACCGGATTCAAAAGGATTTGTTAGTATATAAGCCCCATAACTGCAAGTAAATATATCCGAAAGGTTTAGGCTGTTTTCAGAGAAAATAGTGTTATGTATGCTTTGTTGCAGGTCTTGGATAGCATTTTCTTTATTGTATAAAAGTAAGCCAAAACGGTCTGCATTTATACGGGCACATATTTCATCTTTTATGCAATAGTTTTTAATGGCATTTGCAATATCTGTTAATAAAGTATCGCCGGCATCGTAACCGTAGGATTCGTTAATAAATTTAAAATTATTAACATTGAGATAAACTAATACAAAAGTACCTGATGCCGCATTTTGATTTGCGTGTTCCACTTGGTTTTCAAAAAAGATAGAATTGGAAAGACCTGTTAAAAAATCCGTATAAAATACCTTTTTTATTTGGCGGTTGCTGCGCCATTCAAAAAACACCATTAAAGCAGAGGTGAGTAAAATTAATAAAAGGCTGATTATAACGGTATCTTTAAATTCTTTTTCCGCACGGATTTCAGCCACGGTAACAGCCTTGTTGGACCACGCAAAATGTTTTTCACTTAAATTTAAAAGCGTAGTTGTGTCGTTGCCCAATCTTACGGAGTCAATTTCTATTTTTATTTGCTGCCAATAATTATTTACTGTGTATAAATCCTGCTGAAACTTTTTGGTTAAAGGGGATTTGTATATTCTTTTATCTTCATTTTTTATGAGGTTAATAAGTATGTTATCAACTTCGTTAATAAATTCCTCATTACTTATTTGGTTTTCTTCTAATTTTATAATTCTTTGGGTACCCCCACGAACTATACCTGCATCGTTGATGATATCAGCATAATTATGCATTTGCGTGAAAATAAACACCAGCAAAAGTGCTGCCGCTGACCATATTAATATAATTTTATAAATATTATTTTTATCTTTCATATAAATTTAATTGTCATAAAGTGTTAAAGGGGACAATATCTCCTTGCTACATAGTTAAAGCCCATATCTTAATATAGGCTGTAAAAAATGTTTAATAACAGGCAAAACGTAAAAATTATTACAGGGGATGTATATTTATAAATTCCATATCCGCAGCTATTTTCATTTTTTACCGCTTTAAGTTGTTATCCAAAGCTTATGATATTACAGCCAAAATTATATTTTATCTGCAATTTAAACTAAGATACTTAAAAAAGATTGCACTTAAAAAACATTGTTTTAAGTGTTTAACTAATAACATTATATAATATTTTTTTGGGTTTAACAAGTAAAAAGTTAGATAAACAGAGTTTATTAAGGGCATAAGGTAATATTTTATACTTTTTCAAATTTACTTAAAATAGTGGAATTTAAAATATATATAATATTTAATTATAAAATAGCTTTAAAAAAATATAACTTGATGTAGATTAATATGTTCCTTTTCTTTTTCTCAATAATATGCTAAAATTAACAAAAGGGTATAGTGAGGGGATAGAGTTTAATGTTAGAGCTTAAAATAATAACAGGCTTATCCGGGGCGGGGAAAAGCCAGCTTTTGCGTATGCTGGAAGATTTGGATTTTTACACCGTAGACCATTTACCTGTGGATTTATTGGTGAATTTTATTGATATTTTACGTTCCCCTGATAGGGATGTAAAAAGGGCGGCAATAGCTGTGGATATCCGAGAAAACGGACATTTCCACACATTTTTTCAAAATTTAGAAGCATTAAATGTTCAAGAAGTAGATGCGGAAATAATATTTTTAGAAGCAGAAACCGATGTTTTGATTAAGCGTTTTCGTGAAACCAGAAGGCGGCATCCGTTAGGTAATCACCTGCGGATTTTAGATGCCATTGAAGAAGAAAAAATCCTGATGGCTCCGGTGCGGGAAATTGCTCAGCGAAAAATAGATACCACCCATATTAATGTTCCGGGTATGCAGGAATATGCCAGATATTTATTTAGTGATGCTGAAGGATCCGGCATTATGGTAAATGTGGTTTCCTTTGGCTTTAAATATGGCATACCTCAAGATGCGGATTTTATTTTTGATATGCGGTTTTTACCCAACCCCTTTTACGATCCGGGGTTAAAAGCTCTTACCGGTAAGGATAAAGCGGTGGGGGATTTTATTATGGATACCGATGCCGCACAAGAGTTTGTAGTGCGTTTTGAAGATATGCTACTATTTTTGTTGAAAAATTTTGAAGCCAGAACCCGTGATAATTTGGTTATTGCCATGGGTTGCACAGGTGGCCAGCATCGTTCTGTTTTTTTTGCGGAAGAAGTTGGCAAAATATTAAAAAAAGCCGGGTATTGCAATACTATAAGTCATCGTGATATTTGGCGGGCAGGTAGGAAATAATGAGGAGAAAAAATCAATTTTATACCGGGCGTTGGAGTCTATATTTTGCTCTCGGCTTATTTTTGATATGTATATCTTTGGTGGATTTGTTCAGGCTATTGCGAAATCCATTAAATTATTATGTGCCTCAGTGGTTTATGGATTTTATTATTCACGGGGGCATTCCGGTGCTTACCTTTATAGTAGGTGTGTTTTGTCTTTTTTTGGCTCGCAGTGGCTATAATCGCCGCTTAGGATTGCTGAAACGCCGTGAAACCTTGGCAAAACGCAACAATAGAGAAGCCGATATTCTCCGTGGCCCCAGAGTAGTTGCTATTGGTGGCGGCACAGGTCTTTCCACTATTTTACGTGGCATAAAAAAGATAACATATAATGCCAGTGCCATTGTTACCGTTACAGATGATGGCGGCAGCTCCGGGCGGATTATCAGCGGCAGCGATTCTTTGCCACCCGGTGATATCAGAAATTGCCTTGTGGCATTATCTCCCAGAGAGGGTACTCTTGAGCAACTATTTAATTATAGATTAGAAAAACCCCAGGAATTACAGGGACATTGTTTGGGCAACCTTTTAATTAGTGGCTTGGCAGAAAAAGAAGGCGATATGGCAGCCGCAGTGTGGCAAATTGGTCGCATTTTAAATATTAGAGGCAAAGTTATCCCTGTTACCATGGATAAAGTTGTGCTTTCTGCCAGAATGGAAGATAATGTTATTTTACACGGCGAAACAACCATTGTTGGGGATAAACGTGGGATAAAAGAAGTGTTTTTAGACCCCGAGGTTATTTTGGTTAATGCCGATGCCATAGATGCAATTATGGATGCTGATATTATTTTATTGGGACCCGGCAGCCTTTACACCAGCATTATCCCTAACCTATTGGTGCCCGGTATCATCGATGCCTTGAGGCAATCTCCGGCACCTGTGTATTATGTTGCCAATATGATGACCCAAGCAGGCGAAACCGATAATTATAATTTATCCGACCATATAGAAGCCATTATCAAATTATCACCCAGACCTTTTTTGGATGGTGTAATTATTAACACAGGGAAAATATCGGCGGAAATGTTGGCAAAATATAAAGAACAAGGCTTGGGGCCTGTTGAAAATGATATCCAAGCGATAAATAGGTTGAAATTAAAACTTGTTGGTATACCTATGGTAAAAGAGGAAAAAATAGTTAAGCACGATGCCGATGCCTTGGCACGGTTTTTGGACGAGGGGAAATATTGATGTCTTTTTCATCACAAACCAAAATTCAATTATCTCAGTTGATAACCTCAAACCGATGTTGTCAGTTAGCGGAATTTTTGGCACTGACCAAAACAGATGGCACTATTTCCATAAATGGCACCAGAGGTGTTACTTTATCCATAGTTACGGAAAATGTAGCAGTGGCAAAGCGTATTTTTAAACTTTCCAAGTTGCTTTTTGAACGACCCGGGGAGGTTATGGTTTATCGCAAAAATCGTTTAAAAAAGAACAATATATATTCCGTTAAAATACCCCCTCAAAAAGATGTGGAAAAAATATTTGTGCACCTTGGACTCATGGATGATCAGGGACATTGGAACAATAATTTTAAAAACAGCTTTCCCGATGAAGCCTTAAAAAAAGATTGCTGTAAAAGAGCTTATTTAAGGGGTGCTTTTTTGGGCAGCGGTTCAGTTAATAATCCTGAAGGTTCATATCATATGGAAATTGTCAGCGCCAATCAAAGCCATGCCCAAGCTTTAAAAGATTTATTGGCGGGTTTTGATATCAATGCTAAAATTTGTTTAAGAAAAAATCAATATGTGCTTTATTTAAAAGATGGTGAACAAATAGTTGAATTTTTAAATAATATAGGTGCACACCAATCTTTATTTGCCTATGAGAACGAACGTATACGCAAAGATTTATGCAATAAAGTGAATAGGCAGGAAAATTTTGATATTGCCAATGCCAATAAAATAGCAAATTCCTCAGCGGAGCAACGCCAATATATAGAAAAAATACAAAGAACCATTGGTTTAGAGCAATTACCATACCGCTTGCGTGAAATTGCTGAATTGCGATTGGAAAACCAAGGGAGTACCTTGGGTGAATTGGCAGAAATGGTATCTCCGCCAATTAGCAAAAGCGGAGTGCGCCATAGGATAAAAAAACTGCAAGAAATAGCAGAAAAATTAGAATAATGCCTAATATTTAGAGATTTTAGGTGGAATTTTGAAAATTCTGTGGTATAATATTTGCATGGACTTATCATTGTGAGGATTGAGGGTCATGATAGAACAAAGATTAAATTTAGAACAGACACAAAAATTAGTTGTAACCCAAGAATTGCGTCAGGCTATCGCTTTATTAACGATGCCTTTATTGGAGTTGCAATCCTTTATTGAGGAGCAGCTTCAAGAAAACCCCATCTTAGAGCAAGACTTTTCCGAAAATAGCGATGCGGAAACCGTTGAGGTGGATACTGCCCAAAAAGAGGTGGATGATGCGGTTCAAAATCTTTTAAATCGTCAGGAAGAACACGCAGAAACCGAGGAAACAGGATACGATTGGGAAAAAATAGCCGCAGATTGGCAAGAAAATTCCTATTCCAAAGCCCCGGTACAAGAGCGTGTTTCCCATGATTATGAACCTGTGGAAATGCAATATTCAAACCTGTATGAATATTTAAAATTTCAGTTGAATATTATCAGCCTTTCTGATGAGGCTAAAAGAATTGGGTGCTTTATTATTTCAAATTTGGGGCGTGATGGCTATTTGCTGATGACCCCGGATAAAATGGCGGAAACTTTAAAATGCAGTGAAAAAGCGGTGGAAGATGTTCTCACCGTTATTCGTGGTTTCGATCCACCGGGTATTGGCGGCATCAATTTACAGCAGTGCCTGCTGTTTCAGCTTGATGAAAAAGATGCCAATTACAGCAAAGTTAAAACTATTATTGAAAATTATTTGGATATGGTTGCCAGTAATCGCTTACCCCAAATTGCCAAAAAGATGAAATTACCCGTGGGTGAAGTGCAATCTTTAATAGATTTTATTCGCACATTAAACCCTCGTCCCGGTTTGGAATTTGAGGACAGCACCGTGGTTGAATATATTTATCCCGATGTGGTTATTGAAAAAGTTGAGGATAAATTTGTGGTGGTGGTAAACGATGCAGCAGTGCCTAAAGTTGGCATAAACGGCTTTTACCTGCGTTTAATCCGTGATGATGACCACGTTACCGATGAGGCAAAGGATTTTATTAAAGATAAATTAAACGCTGCGGCTTGGATTGTTAAAGGCATTGAGCAGCGTCGTTCTACTATATATAATATTGCAGAGGCTGTTATTGAATTGCAGCACGATTTTTTTGAAAAAGGCCCTGAATATTTGGTGCCTTTAAATTTAAGCAATGTAGCAGAAATGGTAAATGTCCATGAATCCACGGTAAGCCGTGCTATCAGTAATAAATTTGTGCAAACACCCCATGGCTTGTATGCTTGGAAATATTTTTTTGTTAACGGCGTAGGCGATGCCGATGATTATACTTCGTCGGTTACTCATATAAAAAGTGTACTTAAGGAATTGGTGGATAATGAAGATGTCGCCAAGCCCTTAAATGATGAATGTCTTGTAACTCTTTTAGAAGAAAAAGGAATTTTTATTTCACGGAGAACTGTGGCAAAATACCGCAAAGATTTGGGTATAATAAGTGCAGGAAAACGCAAAAGATTTTAAGAAATTAGGGGTAATATGAATCAATATAATTATAACCGCTTAATTGAAGATGTTGTTTTAGGCAATGTTATCGGTGTAAAAAATAGCGTTAAAGATGCGGTATCTCGAGATATCGATGTTATGGATATTGTAAATAACGGTCTTTTAAAGGCTATGAATGTAGTAGGGGAACGTTTTGAAAAAAACGAAATTTACGTTACGGAGCTTTTGGTTTCCGCACGTGCGGTTCATGGCGGCTTAGATGAAATACGCCCTCTGTTGGTAAGTAAAGATATGCCGGTGGTGGGAAAAATAGTTATCGGCACAGTGGCGGGTGATCTCCATGATATTGGAAAAAACCTTTTATCCTTAGTGCTCCAAGCCCGTGGTTACGAGGTAATAGATTTAGGTGTAGATGTGGATTCCAGCACCATAGTAGATGCGGTGGTGCGTTATCGTCCGGATATACTTTGCTTATCTGCTTTGCTTACAACCACGGTTTTAAGAATGGAAGAAACCATAAAAGCTATAAATGATGCCAGATTACGCAATAGCCTGCAAATAGTGGTGGGTGGTGCTGCGGTAACCGCTGAAGTGGCATCTGCAATGGGTGCGGATGGCTATGGGGAAACAGTTACCAGCGGTGTTAAATTAATTAATAAAATTATGGAAAATCGCAATGATTTGTCCAATGATAATATCGTATCTGCAGCCTTTGATGATGCAACCATAAGGGAGCTGCATAATTCATTTTACGCATTTACAGGCTTATCTTTGGCTTTGGCAGATAAAGATGGCAGACCTATCGGTGAACCCGGTGGCTTTTTCCATTGCAGCGGTCGCTGTGGTGAATTATCCGCTTTATTAGATGATAAACCCCTGGATATGCCTTTGCAATCCATGTCTGAGGATAGGGATGAGGCATATGCCTATCGTTGCAGGTGTGGCTTAATGGAGCTTTCTTATCCTCTTATCGGAGAAAATGGTCAGCTTGGTTCTTTGCTTTGCGGTCACTTTCTTTTGGAGGACGATCTTAAATCCATAGAGCCTATTCCTGATATTTTAGTGTTATCTCGGAGAAAATGTGAAGCCTTGTGTACTTATCTTGGTTATATTGGCGGCAAAATAGTTGAGCTAATTGATAATACAGTGGCTCGTCGCCACCTTGAGGGACAGCAAGAAACCTTTGTTAATTTCATGAAAAAGCAGCATCAATTAGAAGAAAAATTAAAAGATGCGGAATTAAATGCCTTGCAAAATCAAGTAAATCCCCATTTTCTTTTCAACTCCTTAAATACCATCGCCAGAGTTGCAGTTATAGAGGGGGATAAATATACTGAAAGCTTGGTTAGTGCCTTGGCAAGGTTAATGCGTTATAGTCTTTATCAGGTAAAATCCGTTGTTACCTTGGAAGAAGAAGTAAAAACAGTTCAAGATTATCTTAAAATTCAAGAAGCACGGTTTAGAGACCGTATGACCCACCGTATAGATGTGGAATCCTCAATATTAAACGCAAAAATGCCCTGTATGATATTGCAGCCTTTGGTGGAAAATGCCTGTCAGCATGGTTTAGAACCCTGCCGTCGTGGGGGTATTGTTTCTATTCAAGGTTGGTTAGAGAATCAACAGGTGTTTTTAGAAGTTTCCGATAATGGCATTGGCATGAGCGAAGAAATACAGAGAAATATTTTTAAATTAGAAGATATCCAATCT
Source organism: Clostridiales bacterium (assembly GCA_036644995.1). Taxonomy (GTDB): domain Bacteria; phylum Bacillota; class Dehalobacteriia; order UBA7702; family UBA7702; genus Cryptoclostridium. The sequence goes on from JAVXOZ010000014.1 coordinate 9,227, forward strand.
GCCAAGGGCGGTCAAGTTAGCGGCTTGGGCTTAAATAATGTTTTGAGCCGCCTGCAATTCCATTTTGGCAGCGATTGTGCTTGGGATATTAGCAGTGCCATTAATAAAGGGACTACTTTACAGTTGTCCTTTCCATATATAATATAATTTTAAATGATACTAAGAGGTGATTACATGATTAAGGTTATGATAGCCGATGATGAACAGTTACAACGTCAATATCTCCGCAGTGTAATAGAGGGTCAGCCCCAGCTTTATAAAGTAGTGGCAGAAGCCGCCAACGGTGAAGAAGCAGTTACCATGGGATTGGAACAAAAGCCCGATATTGTCTTTTTAGACATTCGTATGCCGGGGTTTGATGGCATTGAAGTTGCCCGCAGATTGCGTGTTGCTTTGCCCGGGGTTAAAATTGTAATCGTTAGTGCCTATGGCGAATTTCATTATGCCCAACAAGCAGTAGGCTTAGGCATGGCAGAATATTTATTAAAGCCCGTGGAAAGTGATGAAATATTATCAATTTCCGCTAAATTGGCAGATTCAATAGAAATTGAAAAAGAAAAACAAAGAGATTTGGATGAAACCAAAGCTACATTAGCAGATGCCCTGCCTTTTATTAAAATTGGCTTTGTTATGGATTTAATCAATGGTAATCTAAGCGATGAAATAGAAATGAACAACCGTGCCTCTTTCTTTGGGGTATCCAGCCCCTTGCGTTTAGCTATGAATATTTGGATGGATAATATTTCCGCCCAAAATAATTTAAGAAGTGAATTGGAAAAACAAATTATCCAGCGTCAAGTTACGGAAATAGTGGAGGATTGCCTTGAGGAATGGCCTCAGCATTTTTGCATTTCTTTGGGGAATGGTCAATTTACCATTCTTTTGGCAGCAGAAGAAGAGGTTGAGGACACACTTTTAAAATCCATGGCTATGGCATTGGGTGAAAAAATATGCAAAGCCGTGCGTGATAATGGCTCTACCACAGTTACAGTTGGTGTTGGCCGTGGGGGACAAGGACCCAGCGGTATTGCTCGCTCATATAGAGAAGCCACTGTGGCAGGGGAATACCGTGTGCTTTACGGTGGCGATCAGCCTATCCATGCCGATGATGTGGAAGCCACCAGCGAATATGCCAATGTGTTAAAACAAGGCTATGAAAAAAATCTTGTTATGGCAGTTTGCATGGGGGATTGGGATAGAACAGTGCGTTCCTTCCTTTCCTTATGGTCGGAATATATCAGCGATGATGACCAAATAGCCAGAATTCGTTTGAAAATAGCGGAAATTTGCAGCGTAGTTGTACGTGCCTCGGTGGATAGCGGCGTAAGCTTTGAAAATTTGGAAGAAAGCCGCCTCAATTTAGAACATCAATTAGCCAAAGAAACCAGCTTGGATATGATGAAAGAAAAAGTTGTAAATTGGTTAAATGAATTGGTTAGCCGCATCAGAACATCCAGAGAATTTAGAAATGTTAATTTAATTGATAAAGCTGTACGCTATATCGAAGAAAATTATCATCAGGAAATAGGTTTGGAAGATGTGGCAAAACAAGTGTATTTGAGCACTTGCTACTTTAGCCGCCTTTTTAAACAAGTAAAAGGTTGGAGCTTTACGGAATATTTAACCCATGTGCGCATGGAAGAAGCCAGAAAATTATTGGTTAACACTTCTTATTCTGTGGCAGAAATTTCTATGAGGGTGGGCTTTAGAGATGCCCGTTACTTCAGCCAGGTCTTTAAAAAACACGCAGGGAAAACTCCCGGCACATATAGAAGGGATGAAGCCAGCAGAATTTTGTCGTCCAGAGAATAAAAACCAAAAAATTTGACTTTATAAAACAAAAAAACAGAGAGGATTTTTCCTTTCAAACTCTAATTATTGAAGTAGTGCTTAATTTTACTAATCAACATTGAAATAATTCAAAAATTTTGAAATGAGAGGTGCTTATTCGTGGGAACAAAAATTGCTATTAATGGTTTTGGACGTATTGGTCGCTTGGTTTATCGTGCTATGTATGAAAATCCTGAATTGGAAGTAGTGGCGATTAACGACTTAACAGATGCCGCATCCAACGCACATTTGCTTAAGTATGACTCTGTTCACGGTACTTGGAATGTGGATATTACCACCAAAGATAATGTTATGGTGGTAGATGGCAAAGAAGTTAAAGTGTGCGCTGAAAGAGATCCTAAGGACTTACCCTGGAAAGAACTGGGTGTAGAAATTGTTATTGAAGCAAGTGGCGTTTTCCGTGATGCCAATAAGGCAAAAGCTCATCTTGAAGCCGGTGCCAAAAAAGTTATTATTACAGCACCGGGTAAAAATGAAGATGGCACTTTTGTTATGGGGGTAAATGAAGAACAATACGATCCCCAAAAACATAATATCATATCTAACGCATCTTGCACCACCAACTGTTTAGCGCCTGTGGCTAAAATTGTGGATAGAGAATTTGGCATTGTTAAAGGCTTAATGACCACTATCCATGCTTTTACCAACGACCAAAGAATATTGGATCAGGCACATAAAGATATGAGAAGAGCCAGAACAGCATCTGCTTCTATGATTCCAACCACTACCGGTGCTGCTAAAGCCGTGGCTTTGGTATTGCCGCAGTTAAAAGGTAAATTAAATGGTTTTGCCATGCGTGTGCCCACTCCCAATGTATCCGTTGTGGATCTCACTGTGGAATTGGCTAAACCTGCCACTGCAGAAGAAATAAATGCTGCTTTGAAAAAAGCTGCTGAGGGTGAATTAAAGGGTTATCTGGGTTATACCGATTTGCCTTTGGTTTCCATAGATTACAACCATTGTGATATTTCTTCGGTTGTTGATGGTCCTTCCACCATGGTAATTGGTGATAATATGGCAAAAATAGTAGCTTGGTATGATAATGAATGGGGTTATTCCTGTCGTGTCAGAGATTTGGCTGCTTATGTAATTGCCAAAGGACTGTAAGGAGGACTTTTACCCATGAAGAAGATGACTGTGAAGGATTGCGATTTAAAGGGCAAAAAAGTTCTTTTACGTGCAGATTATAATGTGCCTATGGATAAAAATGGTAATATTACCGAATATATGCGCATAGAAGAAAGCATACCTACCTTACAGTATATTTTAGATCAAGGTGCATCCCTCATCATTCTTACCCATTTGGGTCGCCCCAAAGGCCAAAGAGTGGAGTCCCTTACGGTGCAGCCCATTGCCGTTGCTTTGGAAAAATACTTAAAGCGTCCTGTGGCTTTTGCTGGGGACATTTATGCCGATGCAACTAAAAAACTTTGTACGGAGCTTCAACCCGGCGAAGTTGTTTTATTGGAAAATATTCGTTTTTATCCTGAAGAAGAAGCTAACGATGGGGAATTTGCTAAATTATTAAGCTCCTTTGGCGATGTTTTCGTTAACGAAGCCTTTAGTGTAGACCATCGTGCTCATGCCTCCACTGTGGGTGTGGCGGATTATATCCCAGCTTATATGGGGCTGCTTTTGGAAAAGGAAATCATTGCTTTAAATAAAGTTTTGGAAAATCCCGCCCGTCCTTTAATGGCAATTATCGGCGGAGCCAAAATTTCCGATAAAATAAAGATATTGGCAAAATTGCTGCCCATTGTGGATAAATTGTTTATCGGCGGTGGTATGGCAAATACCTTTTTGGTGGCAAAGGGGTATAATTTGCAAAAATCTTTAGTAGAAGAAGATAAAGTTGCCATGGCAAAAGAGCTTTTAAACGGTGAATATGCCGCTAAAATAATTTTACCCGTAGATGTTGTGGCTGCTGAAAAATTTGATAACGATGCCCAAAGGCAAAACCTCGATGTGGATGCCATACCGGAAAATTGGAGTGCCTTGGATATCGGTGAAAAAACAATCAAATTATTTGAGGATGAACTTGCCCCTGCTAAAACCATTTTATGGAATGGACCCATGGGCGTTTTTGAGATGAGCAATTTTGCTTGTGGCACCAAAGCTGTGGCAGAAATTGTGGCGGAATCCCAAGCCTACTCAGTGGTGGGCGGCGGTGATTCTTCTGCGGCTATTAAAAGCGTGGGCATGGAAAAGGGCATAAACCATATCAGCACAGGCGGCGGAGCTTCCCTAAAATTCTTAGAAGGTAAAGAATTGCCGGGTATCGCTGCGTGTAAGGGCTGATTTGAGGTAAAATAAATGAAAATAATAGCCGGAAATTGGAAAATGAACGGTGTTCCTTCGGAAAACATTAAACGTTTGGAAGCCATAAAAACCTTGGTAAATGTTAAAGAGGACGATGTTATAGTGTTTCCCCCTTATGTTTCTTTGGGCGATGCCAAAGCTATTTTAGCAGGTAGTGGCATAGCTTGGGGTGCACAAAATGTGCATTTTCAAGAAAACGGAGCCTTTACCGGTGAAATTTCTGTGCCTATGCTTAAAGATTTGGGGGCTACCTACTGCTTGGTGGGTCATTCCGAACGTCGGCTTCATTTTGGTGAAAACCATGAGTTTTTAGCTAAAAAATTGAAAGCATTGATGGCAGCGGATATTATCCCTATTTTCTGCATTGGGGAAACCTTGGAGCAGAGAGAAGCAGGAGCCGTTAATGACGTGTTGGCAAATCAACTCCGTGGCTCTTTAATAGATTTACCTAAAATTACCAAAGAAAATTTAATTATTGCCTATGAACCTATTTGGGCTATTGGTACAGGCAAAACAGCCACATCTCAAGATGCAGATGCCACTATGGGTATGATTCGTGAGGTGCTAAAAGCTATGGCTTTGCCCACTGATATCAATTTACTTTATGGGGGCAGTGCAAAACCCGAAAATGCCAAAGCATTACTTTCGGAAAAAAATATAGATGGTTTACTCATTGGGGGTGCCGCTTTATCTCCGGAATCTTTTAATGCCATGGTAAATTGGAGAATATAATGAATAAAAAACCTAAGATGCTTATGATTTTAGATGGTTACGGATACAGCAAAACCATTGCAGGTAATGGCATCGCCCAAGCAAAAACTGAAAATTTTGATAAGCTGTGGCAGTCTAACTGCCATGGCTATTTGGGTGCTTCAGGGTTGGATGTGGGTTTACCCAATGGGCAAATTGGCAATTCTGAAGTGGGGCACTTAAATATGGGAGCAGGTAGAGTGGTCTACCAAGACCTCACCAGAATAACTCGGGATGTGGAAAACGGGGATTTCTTTAAAAACCCTGTTTTAAACGAAGCCATGGATTATGCAAATTCCCGTGGTAACGCTGTACATCTCATGGGTCTTTTATCCAATGGTGGTGTTCATAGCCACATTGACCACGTTATTGCACTTTTGGAACTGGCAAAAAGAAAAGGTGTAAAAAAAGTATACATTCATTGCTTTTTAGATGGCAGAGATGTGCTGCCCAACAGTGCATTAACTTTTTTGGACCAAATACAAAATGCCTGCAATGAAAAAGGCGTGGGTGAAATAGCTACTATTATGGGTCGCTATTACGCCATGGACAGAGATAGCCGTTGGGAACGTTTGGAAATTGCCTATGATGCCCTAACTTTGGGTATCGGGGAGAAATTCAGCACTTATCAAGATGGTATAAAATCATCTTATGCAGGTGAAATAACCGATGAATTTGTTAAACCCATCATCATTAATGAAGATGGCATTGTGAAAGATGATGATGCTATAATATTTTATAATTTCCGCACAGATAGAGCACGTGAAATTATGTGGGCATTTAAAGACCCCAATTTTGTGGGCTGGGAACGGAAAAAATGCCCCAAAACTTTTTACACCTGCTTTACTCAGTGCGATGCCTCATATGATGTGCCTGTGGCATTTCCCAAAGAGGCGCTTATCAATAATTTGGGTTCATATTTAGCGCATTTGGGCAAAACCCAGCTGCGAATTGCGGAAACCGAAAAATATGCCCATGTTACTTTCTTTTTTAACAGTCAGGTTGAAACACCATATCAGGGTGAAGATAGGGTTTTAATCCCCTCGCCCAAAGCACCATCTTACGATACTGTGCCGGAAATGAGCGCAGCTAAAGTAACAGAAGCTGTTATTAAAGAAATAAAAGATGATAAATACGATGTTATCATCCTAAATTTTGCCAATCCAGATATGGTGGGGCACACAGGAAATCTCCCTGCGGTTATAAAAGCCGTGGAATTTGTGGATGATTGTTTGCAAAAAGTTGTAGGGGCAATATTGGATGTTGGCGGTGAGGTAATTATCACCGGGGATCATGGCAATGCCGAACGCATGGAAGATGGCAATGGCGGTGCTTGGACTGCCCATACCAATAATCCCGTTCCTTATATTTTAGTAAGCGATAAAAAATATCAAGGTCGTGATGACGCTGCTCTTTGTGACATCGCCCCAACGCTGTTATATTTATTAGGCGAGGAACAACCCAAAGAAATGAGCGGCAAAACCATTGTAAAAAGAATATAATTGTAATTTACTATCGCTTCATTCATAGTTGCTTGGCTATCAATTAAAGCCTTGGCTATATTTATATTGGATAATTGCACAGATGAACCGCAATTTTCCATGACTTTAGTTATTCTAAGTTAGGCAGCTATTAATGGAAACTGTTGTATTGTTGAAATTTAAGGGGTGTTAAAATGTCTGTTATTGTTGATGTAAACGCAAGAGAAGTTTTGGATTCCCGAGGAAACCCCACCGTTGAAGTTGAAGTTTATTTAGAAGATGGCACCATGGGTCGGGTTATTATCCCTTCGGGTGCATCTACCGGTGCTCACGAAGCTGTGGAATTAAGGGATGGCGATAAAAGCCGTTATTTGGGCAAAGGCACACAAAAAGCTGTTGCAAATGTTTTAAACATTATTGCCCCTGCTGTGGTGGGTATTAGTGCTTTGGATCAAACTTTATTGGATAAAACTTTGATTGAATTAGACGGCACCCCCAATAAAGGTGCATTAGGAGCCAATGCTATACTGGGTGTTTCTTTAGGTGCTGCCAAAGCTGCGGCTGCCTATGTGGATATGCCTTTATATCAATATATTGGTGGGGTAAATGCCAAAGAATTGCCTGTACCCATGATGAATATTTTAAATGGCGGCAAACATGCGGATAATAATGTGGATATTCAGGAATTTATGGTAATGCCTGTGGGGGCAAGTTCCTTTAAAGAAGCTTTGCGTATGGGGGCGGAAATTTACCATAATCTCAAAAAAGTATTAAAAGAAAAAGGTATTCTCTCCGGTGTTGGTGATGAAGGTGGCTTTGCCCCGAATTTAAAAACCAACGAAGAAGCCTTGGCTATTATTGTGGAAGCTATTAAAAAAGCAGGCTACGAACCCGGTAAAGATGTGCGTTTGGCTTTGGATGTGGCAGCCACTGAAATTTTTAAAGATGGTATTTATCATTTAGCAGGGGAAAATGCTGATAAAACCGGTGCGGAAATGGTTGATTATTACGAATATCTATGTGATAAATATCCCATTATTTCCATTGAAGACGGACTTGCCGAAGATGATTGGGCAAGCTGGAAATATATGACGGAAAAATTGGGTTCAAAAATTCAAATAGTTGGGGACGATTTATTTGTAACAAATCCCCTAAGATTAGCCAAAGGCATTGCCGAAGATACCGCAAATTCTATTTTGATTAAAGTTAACCAAATAGGCACTTTAACCGAAACCTTAGACGCAATAGAAATGGCAAAACGTGCAGGTTATACCACTGTTATTTCCCATCGCTCCGGAGAAAGTGAAGATGCTACCATTGCGGATTTGGCAGTAGCGGTAAACTCAGGTCAGATAAAAACAGGTGCACCTTGCCGCACAGACCGTATTGCCAAATATAACCAACTTTTGCGTATTGAAGAAGAATTGGATGAAATTGCGCTTTATAAAGGCATTGATGTTTTTTATAATTTAAAATAATTATTTTTCAGAAAAGCCTCAGATTTATTAAGTATATTCAAGATGCTTGAAAAATCTGTGGTTTTCTGTTGTATAATTTTATTTCAATTAATTATACCGATAAACTGTTGGATTTTTTGTAAAAACTTTGTTTTTGTGGCAATATCCTGCTATATGTGTATAGAATTATTGAATTTTTATTGTATTTATTGTTTCCTTGTGGTAAAATATTGCTGTTACAGATTTTGGAGGTGACTTATGGACATTTTAAGAATTATTTTATTGGTGCTTGATCTTTTGGTATGCCTGGGATTGGTTGCCAGTATTTTAATGCAATCAAGTCGCAGTGCCGGTGTTTCCGGTTCTATCGGTGGTGCATCTGAGCAATTTTTCGGTAAGAAAAAGGGCATGGATGAATTTCTTGGTAAAGTTTCTGGGGTTTTGGCAGGCTCGTTTTTCGTTATTACATTAGTTTTAGCGGTGTTTTTTAATTAATTAATTATTAATTATATTTTTTACAAAAGAATTAGGAGGTTTTTGAGAGAATGGAAGGTTTTTTCACAACCAGTACCATTGTGTGGTATGCCCTGGCGGTAGGAGTACTAGCACTGTTGTTTGCTGTATATCTCTCCAGAAGAGTTATGCGGGAAGAACCCGGTACTGCAAAAATGGAGGAAATAGCCGGAGCGATTCATGAAGGCGCTATGGCATTTTTATCCAGAGAGTACAAAGTTTTAATTATTGTTGTTTTAGGTTTGGCTGCCTTGTTGTTCATTGCCGGTGCAATGACCACAGGCGATACATCCTTAAGCCCTTGGACAGCATTACCTTATGTTATTGGTGCTTTATGTTCGGTTTTAGCCGGTAATATCGGTATGCGTGTTGCAACTAAAGCCAATGTAAGAACAGCCAATGCTGCCCAAAGAGATGCCAACGCTGCTTTAGGTGTTGCATTTTCAGGCGGTGCCGTTATGGGTATGTCCGTTGTGGGACTTGGATTATTCGGCTTAGGCATTGTTCTTTTCATCTTTTACATTATATTCCCTGATATGGTAGAAGCCACCCGTGCTTCAATTATCAACGGTTTTGCCTTGGGTGCATCTTCGGTTGCTCTCTTTGGTCGTGTTGGCGGTGGTATTTATACCAAAGCTGCTGATGTGGGTGCTGACCTTGTTGGTAAAGTTGAAGCAGGTATTCCTGAAGATGATCCTCGTAATCCTGCTGTTATCGCTGATAACGTAGGTGACAACGTTGGTGACGTTGCAGGTATGGGTTCTGACTTATTTGAATCTTTCTGCGGTTCCATCATTGCTGCTATTGCTTTGGGTGCATCTTTAACTGTGTTTACTGGTATTGGTAGCACAATGGGTGTAATTGTTCCTATCTTAATTGCCGCAGCAGGTGTTGTTGCTTCAATTATCGGTACCTTCTTTGTTCGTACAGGCAAAGATGCCAATGCTCAAAAGGCTTTGAATATGGGTACTACCGTAGCTATGGTATTATCTGTTGTAGCGTCATTCTTTATTTGTAAGCTTCTTCCCGATGCCGAAGGTTTCCCTGTAAGCTTCCAAATGGGTGTATTTATTGCTGTTGCAGCCGGGTTGATTGCTGGTTTCCTCATTGGTAAATTAACAGAATATTATACTTCCTCAGATTACAAACCCGTTAAAAAAATTGCTAAATCTTGCGAAACAGGTACTGCAACCAACATTATTTCCGGTATTGCTACTGGTATGATATCCACTGCTTTGCCCGTTATCGTTATCGTTGTTGCAATTTTAGCTTCCTATCAATTTGCCGGTCTTTACGGTATCGCTCTTGCCGCTGTTGGTATGTTATCCACCACCGGTATCATCGTTGCTGTTGACGCTTATGGCCCCATTGCTGATAATGCAGGTGGTATTGCGGAAATGAGTGGTCTTGACCCCCATGTTCGTGAAATCACAGATGCTTTAGACTCCGTTGGTAACACCACTGCCGCTATTGGTAAAGGTTTCGCCATTGGTTCTGCTGCTCTTACTGCTTTAGCTTTATTCTCTGCTTATACCCAAGCTGTTGGTTTAACCAGCATCAATATTATGGATCCTCGGGTTGTTGCAGGGTTGTTCCTTGGTGGTATGCTTCCTTTCTTGTTCTCTGCTTTAACCATGAATGCAGTTGGTCGTGCAGCTCAAGAAATGATTGAAGAAGTTCGCCGTCAATTTAAAACCATCCCCGGTATCATGGAAGGCACAGGCCGTCCTGATTACGCAACTTGCGTAAGCATCAGTACTTCTGCTGCTTTGAAAGAAATGATTATCCCCGGTATCTTGTCTGTGGCTGCACCTTTATTTGTTGGTCTTTGCCCCGGTTTGGGTAAAGAAGCCTTGGGCGGCTTATTGGCAGGTTCCTTGGTTACCGGTTTCTTATTGGCTGTTATGATGGCCAATGCCGGTGGTGCATGGGATAATGCTAAAAAATACATCGAAGGTGGGGTTCATGGTGGCAAAGGCTCCGAGGCACACTCTGCTGCTGTTAACGGCGACACCGTTGGTGACCCTTTCAAAGATACTTCCGGTCCTTCTTTGAACATCTTAATGAAATTAATGACCATTGTAGCCTTGGTATTTGCTCCTTTGTTCATGTAATTTACTAATTTAATAAACAATGAAAAATTAAAATGCACCCCATTTGTTTGGCAGTTCAATCTGTAAAACAAATGGGGTGCATTAATTTAGTCTTTTTCTCAACGTTTGGGGAATTTTGAAAATGAAGGAATTTTGGCTTTTTCTCAACCTTTGCGGTATTCTGAAAACGAAGGAATTTAGGCTTTTTCTCAATGGCTGTGGTATTCTGAAAATAAAATATATTTCAGTGATAATTGAGATATAGCGGTTGTTTTTATGCAGATGCCATGTTTTTTTAGTTTGATTCTAAAATATATGTAAAATGCCATTGCCAAAGTGATTGAAGTTGAGTATCCTTAAGCCTTGGTTTTTAGTAGTGTAGAAATTTGTTTTTTTAAAGACATTATTTTTCATCACAACATTTAGTATAGAGGCAGTATATTTCTACACCACAATATTTAGTGTAGAACCTCAAAATATTGTGGTTTGATTTTAATTATGTCTGTGTTATAATTAAAATATTATTATTTTATTTTATGTTGAGAGGGAAAAATCATGAATGATGAAAAAATAGATTTATCCGAGCTTAAGGAAATACTGTCCTCCTGTGCTCCGGAAGATGGCGATATGAAAAATATAGATTTTACCGAATGTAAAAAGGTGGAAACCCCGTTGTTTTCATTATTAGTTCCCGTAGATTTTCAATATGTGGAAAATCAAAATGGATTTGATATCATGTGCTTTCAAGGAGATATGGAACTTACTCCCATGCAAATAACGGTGAAATCCGAACCCTTAATTTTGGTTTCGCCCCAAGAGCATTATGAAAAACTTAAAACTTCTATTTTAAATACCAAAGGCATGGTGATGAAAACTGCTAAAATTGCAGGGATTAATTCTCCACGCTTTGATTTGCCAACTTTAGGGGGTAAACAAATGTTTTTTCCCCTGTATCACACCACTGAGGTTTTTTCCTTGCGTTTTAATTTTGTGGGCAAAATAGCCAATGCCGAATCCGTAGCAGAAAAAATATTGGCTTCCTTTAGTTTTAAGGAATTTAAACCCAGAGTACCACAGGGTATGATTGATTCTATTTGTAAAGTGTTTGAGATGAATAGGGCTAACTTTGCCAATGATTTTGCAAAATCCAAACCAGCACTTAGTTCTGCTGATGAAGCTATGGAGCTTTGCCAAAGCTATGGTGGTGCTTTATATGGTTGTATCCGTGTGCTTGATGAAGAAGTAAATAAAATCAAAAATTATGATATTTCCCCCAGTGCCATGGAGGAATTGCAAACTATGGGCAATGATTTTTGCCGTGATATGGAGTTTAAATTGGATTATAAGGGTGAAACTTTTTCTCTGCCGCTTTTTACTGCCGCCAAAGCGATGATAGATAATTGGCAAGTACAATGAAACCAAAATATTGTATGATATTGGCAATGCTGCTTTTTGGCTCCATAGGCTTATTTGTGCGTTATATAGATATGAGTTCAGGGCAAATATCCTTGATAAGAGGGGCTTTGGGCAGTTTTGTGTTAATAGCTGCGGGAATGCTAATCCACCGCAAAATTACCTGGTGTGCAGTGAAAAAAAACTTTCTTCTGTTAATACTTTCAGGTGCAGGTCTTGGCTTTAGCTGGATATTTTTATTTGAAGCCTATAATTACACCACCATAGCCAATGCCACTTTAAGCTGTTATTCTGCACCCCTTTTTGTGGTGCTGGCTTCACCTTTTATTTTAAAGGAACATCTTTCCCTGGTGAAAGCATTTTGTATTTTTGGTGCTGTGGCAGGTATGTTTTTGGTGGTGGGCTTTGATATCTCCGGGGGAAATTTCTTGTTTATTGGCATTGGCTATGGTTTATTCGCAGCGGCTCTTTATGCCATGGTGATTATAATAAATAAGTTTTTTAAAGATTTAACAGGGCTGGAAGCTGCGATTTTTCAACTTTTTTTTTCAACGTTGGTAGTTTTGCCATATGTGGCATTTACCCAAGGATTTGATTTTACAGGGGTATCGTCATTATCTTGGTTTCTTGTTGTTATTTTAGGGATAGTGCATACTGGGGTCGGCTATTTGATATATTTTTCCGCAATGCAAAAATTGCCGGGTCAAACAGTGGCATCTTTATGCTATATAGACCCTGTTTCCGCCATTATTATGTCAGGTGTAGTATTGGGCGAGACTTTGGGTTTGGTGCAAGTTCTCGGTGCGGTGTTGATTTTAGGGGCAACTTTCATCAGCGATCGCTACGGCAATAAAAAATTTACCAAATTCCCTAAATCTTCATGAAAATAAGGTGTTATTTGCCCATGGCATAAATTGGATAAATAATAAACCCACCAAGGGCAAAGGCGTATGTTCTGAGCCTCCACTTGGTGGGTTTTTCTGCTTTAAGAGTATTAATTGGTAGTAAATTACTGCTTTTTCCATTTGTTTTTTTAAGGTTTGGTTTTAAGGATTTAAGTAAATTAATATTTTTTGTTGAGAAGATAAAAAACAACATAATAAATTAGCAACTGAGCACAAACAATATAAGAAATAGCCGTGGCATATGTAATCATATTTAAAAGTGCAAAAGCACAAGCTCCAATAAATTCCGCAAAAACAGAACCAAAAAAAACTATGGTGGCACTTTTATTTACTAAAAACTTTAATCGTTCTTCATTTTCTTGTATCTCAAATTTTTGCACCCACTTTGGGTTTTTGGCTATTCTGATATATTGAATGGTTTTTAATAAACCAACTATCAACAAAGCTCCGCTCATACCCGAAAGAAAAGCGTTTCTTGGTAAATCATTGGTTGTTAAAGTTATTATCAAAAAAATCAGTCCCAATACAGCAAGGGTGCAGCTCCATATCATTCTTTTTTTAATAAGTTTCATTTTTATTCCTCCTCATATATGAAAATATCTTCAATTGTCTTGTCAAAGTAGCGGGCAATTTTAAATGCCAAGTTAATAGATGGGTTATATCGCCCTTTTTCCAGAGAAATTATGGTCTGTCTGGATACGGATAGTGCCATTGCCAGCTCCTCTTGGTTCATATTGTGTTCTTTACGAATTGCTTCTAATTTATTTTTCAAATCATCCCTTCTTTCTTGGATAATAAATGTAAAGCTACCTTTACAAATAATATAGCATGGTTTTAGGGTAATGTCAAGCTACCTTTACAATTTTTATAAAAGTTTTTAAAGCCATTGCTAAATGTATCATAAAATATTATAATTAAAAGGGATAATATGTAATAAAGGAAATTTAAGAGAAAAAATGATTTATTTAGATAATTCAGCCACCACCCCCATAAGACCCGAAGTTCGGGAATATATATACCAATTAATGGGAAATCAATTTGGTAATCCCTCATCTTTATACGATTTGGGTATCTTTTCAGAAAAGGTAATGAAGGAAAGCCGCAAAACCATAGCCCAAACCTTAAAGGTTAAAGATGATGAAATATATTTTACCTCTTGCGGTTCGGAAAGTAATAATTTAGCCATTAAAGGTATTGCCGCCACTTATCATAAAAGAGGTAGGCATATAATAACCACCGCAGTTGAGCATCCATCTGTTTTGCGCACTGTGGAATATTTAGGGGAAAATGGTTTTGAAATAACGGTTATTCCCGTGGATAAAAAGGGCAATCCCCATATGGAAAAGTTGGCAGATGCCTTAAGAAAAGATACAATATTAGTAACAATGATGATGGTAAATAACGAGGTTGGCACTGTATTTCCCTTGACTGAAACGGCAAAATTGATTAGGGAAAAATCCCCGGATTGCCATTTTCATGTGGATGGAGTTCAAGGTTACGGTCGCTTACCCATAGATTTAAAGAAAACAGATATTGATACTTTTTCTTTGAGTGGGCATAAAATAGGTGCACCCAAAGGTGTGGGGGTATTATATGTAAAAAGTGGCTTGCGGCTTTTACCCCTTATTCACGGTGGTGGTCAAGAAAAAGCCATGAGAGCAGGAACTGAGAATTTTTATTATATAGGTGCTTTATCCTTAGCTGCAAAATTGGCTCTAAAAGATAGGGAAGTAAAGAATAAAAAACTATGGGAAATTAAAAATTACCTTATTAAATGCTTTAGAGATGAAGGTATTGATTTTGTAATCAACGGCAGTGCAGATGAAAAATCCGTGCCCTATATTTTAAATGTATCTTTTCCCCATGTTAAATCAGAGGTGCTTTTGCACTATTTAGAGGGCAATAAAATCTATGTTTCCCAAGGCTCTGCCTGCCACTCCAAAACCAAGGGCAGCAGTGAAACCTTAAAAGCAATGGGTAAAAATGATGAGGAACGGGATACGGCTTTACGCTTTAGCTTTGGTGATGATACCAAGTTTACGGATATGCCTGAAGTTGCACGGATAGTAAAACAAGGTGCACAATTTATAAGTGAAATGCAAAGGGGAAAATAATGTATAAATTACTTTTATTAAGATATGGTGAGCTGGGCTTAAAAGGAAAAAACAAAGGTCAATTTATCAAACGCTTACAGGATAATATTAAAAAAGCACTCCCGGAAAAAGAAGTGCTCAATACTTGGGGTCGCCTTTGGATACCCCTTGAAGATGATTTAGATGAAACAGTGGCAGCCTTAAAAAACGTTTTTGGCTTGTATTCCGTTAGCCCTGTGATAAAATGTTCCAGAGAATTAACGGATATAGCAAAAGCCGCCAAAACAGTTTTGTTAAATTCCATAGAGCCGGGGCATACTTTTAAAATAGAAAGCCGCCGCAGTGATAAAACCTTCCCCCTTAAATCTCCGGAACTAAGCCGTGAAATCGGTTCTTTGGTTTTAGATGAAGTGGGAGATGATTACCCCGTGGATGTGCGCAATCCCCAGCAACGCATTGATATTGAAGTGCGAAACGAAGGGGTGTTTGTTTACGGACAAACCATTCCCATGGCAGGTGGTTTACCTGTGGGTTCCAGCGGTAAAGCCGTGGTAATGCTTTCCGGTGGTATAGATAGCCCTGTATGTGCCTATTTGGCAATGAAACGTGGGGTAAAAGTGGAAATGATTCATTTTCACAGCTTCCCCTATACCAGCGACCGTGCCAAAGAAAAAGTTATTGATTTGGCAACGGTATTGGCAAAATATGGTGGCAGCTTAAAATTGCACATTGTGCATTTTACCGATATTCAAATGGAAATCCGCAAAAGCTGTAAAGAGGATTACACCATCACCATGATGCGGCGGTTTATGTATCGCATAGCCCAACGCATAGCCCAAGATAGAAATGCCAAAGCCATTTACACAGGTGAATCCGTAGGACAAGTTGCCAGCCAAACCTTAGAGAGTATGCTGGCAATTAATGAAGCCATATCCATGCCTGTTTTACGCCCACTTTGTGGATTTGATAAAGATGAAATAATTGAAATATCTGAAAAAATAGGGTGCTTTGATATCTCAATTCGACCCTATGAAGATTGTTGCACAATATTTTTACCTAAATATCCAAAAATTCGTCCCCATCTTTCAGATTGCTTGGAAATGGAAGAAAAAATGGATATTGATGGTTTAATTGAAGCCGCAATGGAAAAAAGCTATGTGCTGCATATTAAAAAAGATGGACCAAATAAGGATTAACAGCATTTTAGCCTTGTACTTAAGAAAGAAGGATTTTATATGAAGAACCAAATTCTTGAATTTATGGAACAAGTGGACTTCAGACCAAAAAAAGCCCAAGATTTAGCAGCGGAAATGAACATAAAAGATGAGGATTTGGAAACTTTTCTGGCAGCTCTGCGAGAGTTGGAAGAAAATGGACAGTTAATCATGAACAAAAAAGGTCGCTATGGCTTATGCCGCCATATGAACCTTATAGCAGGGCATATAGAGGGAAATCCCAAGGGCTTTGCCTTTTTTATCCCGGATATTAAAGACCGTAGCGACGTTTACATAGCTTTTGATAATTTAAACGGTGCCATGCACAAAGACCGTGTAATTATCCGTGTTATCAAAAGCCATCAGTATGTTAACGGCAGAGAAGAAGGGGAAGTGGTGCGTATTTTGCACCATGCCAACGAACGTGTGGTGGGCATATATGAGGAAAGCAACGGCGGTTTTGGCTTTGTAAGACCCGATGAAAAACGCATAGGCTTGGATATTTTCATCCCCAAAGAAGATGATTTAAAGGCAAAAGAAGGCGATGTGGTAGTGGCAAACATCGTTAAATGGCCCAAAGGCAAGAGAAATCCCCAAGGAAAAATCACCGAAATTATCGGCTCAAAAAATGAAAAAGGAACCGATATGTTAACGGTTATCCGCAAATATCAACTCCCTGAGGATTTTCCCGCCGATGTTTTGGCTTATGCTGAATCTGTTTCTAAAATTAGCAAAGAAGAGTATAAAAATAGGCGTGATTTAAGGGATTTGCAAATTGTTACCATGGATGGTGCCGATGCCAAGGATTTGGATGATGCCATATCCTTGAGTAAAACCGCCAATGGCAATTTTCTTTTAGGTGTGCACATTGCGGATGTGGGGAATTATGTTAAAGCTCGTTCACTTTTGGATAGAGAAGCATATAGCCGTGGCACCAGTGTGTATTTTCCCGATAGAGTTATACCCATGCTGCCCCAATCCTTATCCAATGGTATTTGCAGCTTAAGTCAAGGGGAAGACCGCCTTACCCTTTCTTGCGAAATGGAAATAGATAAAAAAGGTAGGGTAGTGGATTATGAAATATTTGAATCCGTAATCAACTCCAAAGCCAGAATGACCTATGATGCGGTTAATAGCATATTAGAGGGAGATGTGGATTTAACCGCAGAATATGGGGATTTTAAGGATATGTTTTTCTCCTTAGACCGTTTGCGTCAAATTTTATATGATAAAAGAAGCCGCAGAGGCGCTTTGATGTTTGATTTCCCCGAGGCTAAAGTTATATTGGATGAAGATGGTAACCCCACAGCCATTGAAAAAAGGGTGCAGGGTAAAGGCGAAAGCATTATTGAAGAATGTATGATAGTAGCCAATGAAACCGTGGCAACGGAATATTTTAATAGAGATATTCCCTTTATTTACCGTGTTCACGATGTGCCACCCGATGATAAGGTTTTGGCTTTAAAAGATGTTTTGGCATCTTGCGGGCTTTCCTTGGGCACCAGCGTTTACGAAATAAAACCCTATACCTTCCAAAAGATTTTAACGGATATTGAGGGTACACCCGAGGCTTATTTGCTCCAAACCGTAATTTTACGCACCATGAGCCATGCGGTTTATGAAACGGAAAATCGTGGTCACTTTGGCTTGGCATCGGATTGCTATTGCCATTTTACATCACCTATTCGCCGTTATCCTGACCTTTGTATTCACAGGGTTATTAAAGATATGATTCACACACCTTACGTAGATGAAGTGGGTGCCACAAAATTGTGGAAACGCTTGAACGAAGCTGCCAATCAAAGCTCTGTTCAGGAACGTAATGCTGAAGAAGCCGAAAGAGAAGCCACAGATATTAAAAAAGTACAGTACATGGAACGCCATCTGGGTGAAGATTTTGATGGCATTATCTCAGGAACTACCGCCTTTGGTTTCTTTGTGGAATTGGATAATACCGTTAATGGCTTGGTACACGTTTCCTCTTTAGATGATGATTATTACGAATATCACGAAAATACCAAAACTTTGATGGGAAAACGCAACCAAGTTTGCTATCGCTTAGGTGACCAAGTTCGAGTGAAGGTCAGCCGTGTAAATTTAGAAGAACATTTGATAGATTTTGAATTGGTATCTACCCAAACCCAAGATGGCGAATCCGTAGAGAATACCC
The DNA here is from genome assembly GCA_036644995.1 of Clostridiales bacterium. Taxonomy (GTDB): domain Bacteria; phylum Bacillota; class Dehalobacteriia; order UBA7702; family UBA7702; genus Cryptoclostridium. The sequence goes on from JAVXOZ010000014.1 coordinate 27,486, forward strand.
CTAAAAATCAAACAAAACCAACCAAGAAAGGAAGTGCACATGGTAAAACAAGAAGAAAATAAAGCCGCCGCCACCAACAGAAAGGCATACCATGAGTATCAGATATTGGAAACCTACGAAGCAGGTATGGCTTTAACAGGTACCGAGGTAAAATCCTTGCGTCAAGGTAAAGCCAATATCAACGATGCCTTTGCCAGAGTGGACGATGGGGAATGCTTTGTATATGATATGCACATCAGCCCTTATGATTTTGGCAATCGGTTTAATCCCGACCCCGACCGTGCCAGAAAACTTTTGCTGCATAAAAAAGAAATTTTTAAATTACGCAGTGAAATAAAGGAGAAGGGTTTAACCTTGGTGCCCATAAAAATTTATTTTGTGCGTGGCAAGGCAAAAATGCAAATTGGCTTAGCCAAAGGTAAAAAACTTTACGATAAACGTGAAGATATGGCAAAAAAAGAATCTCAACGCCATATTGAACGCTCAATTAAGGAATTTCAACACAGATAAATTTTAAAGGCTCAACAGAAACCTTGAAATCAGATAAAGCCACGTAATTTATAATTCCTTTTGCTTATAAGATAAGCCCCTAAATTCTAAAAAAATTTAGGGGCTTTTTTTGTGGTGTGGTGGTATTTGTTTTTTCTAAAATTATTAATTATTGGCTTATTCCACGGTTTGGCAGGTGGATATTGCCAATTCCGTGGTTATGGCTTTCATGGTTTCATCTTCAATTTTGTTTGGTGTATATAGGGAATATTTGGCTTGGGACCATTGCCAAGTGGCTAATTTACCTTGGTTTACTGTGGTTTTTACCGTTACTTGGGTGGTGGGGGTAGCACCGGGTACAGCCACCTCAAATTTTATAATTTCATCTTCAAATTCTTCATAAATTCCTGAAATATCCTCGGTGGTTTCTGCCCCTCTAAAGGTGTAGGGGGCACCGTTTAAATCAAATTTTATTTGTGCCACGGTTTTATCAATTACCGAATATTCAACATTTTCTCCGCCTTTAGGTGCGGTTATGGTTAAACCTAAGGTGGCAAACCCTGCTTCACTATCTGTGGCTACCACAGGATTTTCCATGGATGTGGTGTTTTTATTCTTAGTATCTTTATTGGCATTGCTATTTTTGCCACAGGCGGTAAAAAGGAAAAGCGAGGCTATGAGTATGCAAATCATTGTCCATATTGTTGCTTTCATTTTTCTTCCTCCTTGGGTTTTATATGTTTTTTGTATTATAACATAATTTTTGGTTTTTTCATATGCCAAGAATTTTTGGCATAGAGTTAGATAAATAAATAGCCACATTTTTAGTGGTTTAGCAGGTGATAAAATGAGTGAGGAATCCCCAAAAAAAATTTGTATTTCCATGTCTGTGTTGGCAGTTTTTGCGGTAATTGTTTGTTGCTTTATTTTTCAAGGTGAAAATGAGCTTATTGGAGCGGTGATGGGGGAATCTGCGGAAAAGCCCATTTATGCTGTGGCTACCACGGAAAATAAAATTGCCTTTTCCTTTGATGCCACTTGGGGAGCGGAACACACCGAAGAAATTTTGAATATTTTAGATAAATACAAAGTAAAAACCACATTTTTTTTGGTGAATATTTGGCTGGATGAATACCCGGAAATGGCAAAAAAAATCCATGAAAGAGGTCACGAGATACAGCTTCATTCCGCCAGCCACCCTTATTTTACCAATATTTCCACCGCCGCTATGGAAGGTGAATTAAAAGAAAATAATGCCAAAATTAAAGAGCTTATAGGGATGGAAGGCACTTTGTTTCGCCCACCATTTGGGGATTATAACAACGACGTTTTAGCAACGGCTCATAGCCTAAGATTAGAGGTTATTCAGTGGTCTGTGGATAGTTTGGATTGGGAAAATATTGCCGCCAATGAAATCTACAATCGAGTAAACGACCAAGTTACCAAAGGTAGCATTGTGCTGTTTCACAATAACGGACTCCACACCGCCGAGGCTTTGGAAACCTTAATTCCCCAACTCCAAAGTAAGGGCTTTGAAATAGTGCCTGTTTCTGCTTTGATTTACAAGGAAAATTATACAGTGGATAATAATGGTATCCAAAAACAAAAGTAAATAGTAACATTAAAGAAAAGTTTCTTGCTTATTTTAGGGTGAAATATTATACTTAAGGTTAAACTAATACCCTAAGAAAGCAGGTTGATATTATGATATATTTTGAAAAACCAGGTGCTAAAAATACCGATGCCCTTATGGCTGAAGTTATAAAAACTGCCCAAGCACAAAACATAAATAAAATTGTAGTGGCTTCCACCTCGGGTCGTACCGCTGAATATCTCTTGGCAAAAAACTTTGATGTTACGGTGGTAACTCATCAAGCAGGGTATAAAGAATCGGGAAAATTGGAAATCAGCGATGAGGAAATAGCAAAGCTCACCGCCGATGGAATGCAGGTTTTGGCAACCACCCATTTTTTTGCAGGAGCAGACCGCAGCTTGAACCGTAAATTCCAAGGTATTTATCCCGCAGAATTAATGGCTAACACCCTAAAACTTATGGGTCAGGGTTTTAAAGTGGCGGTGGAAGTTGCCATTATGGCAATGGATGCAGGGCAAATAAATCCCAATGAAGAAATAATAGCAGTGGGCGGCAGTGGCAAAGGGGCAGATACCGCCGTTATTTTAGTACCTGCTCATTCTCAGGATTTTTTTGATACGGATATTAAGGAAATTATTTGTATGCCCCGAGGCCATAAAAATGATAGATAAATTAAAAAATCGCATAGCGGTAAGCAAAGGTGATAAAAAAGCTGATTTGATACTGAAAAATGCTAAAATAGTTAATGTTTTCAGTGGTGAAGTTAACCATGGCAACATAGCTGTGGTAGATGGGTTTATTGCCGGCATCGGTGATTACAGCAATGGTGATGAAATTGTGGATTGTCAAGGCAAATATGTTTTGCCCGGGTTAATAGATGCCCATATACACATTGAAAGCAGCCATTTGATACCCTCATGTTTTGGGCAGGCAGTGTTGGCAAAAGGCACCACCGCCGTGATTGCAGACCCCCACGAAATAGCCAATGTTTTGGGAGTGGAAGGTTTGGAATTTATGATAAAAGATGCTAAATTATCTCCAATGGACATTTTTTATATGCTTCCTTCCGCAGTGCCCTCCACGGATAAAGAAACAGCAGGAGCCATAATAAATGGGGATGCTGTGGGTGATTTATTGGCAAAATATCCTGAATTTATTGGCTTGGGTGAAGTGATAAATGCCCCTGGTGTAATTTTTGGTGATGATGATGTTTTAAAAAAATTGGCTTTTGCCCAAGAAAAATTAATAGATGGTCATTACCCCATGGGTAGCGGCAATTTACTCAGTGCCTACTGTTCTGCGGGTATTAGTAGCGATCACGAATGTACAACCTCGGCGGAAGCTGAAGAAAAGCTCAAAAACGGTTTAATGATTCTCATGCGTGAAGGCAGCTCCGCCAAAAATTTAGAAGCCTTGTTGCCTGTGGTTAACGATTATAATTGGCATAATTTCTGCTTTTGTGCAGATGATATCAGTGCTTTGGATATTCAATTACGGGGCGATATTTTAAATTGCTTAAAAAAAGCTGTAAAATTAGGGCTAAACCCTGTGCGGGGAGTGCAAATAGCCACCATAAATCCTGCACGGCATTATGGCTTAAAGGCAAGGGGTGCCATTGCTCCGGGTTATATTGCGGATTTTTTAGTGGTGGACAACCTTAGGGACTTCACCGTTGATAAGGTCTATAAAAATGGTAAACAATATGTGGAACACGGGGAATACAAACCACGGAAAATAGGAAAAGTAACTTTGCCATCTTTAAAAAACATTAAATTCCCCTTAATTGGTAATCATAAATATGCCAGAGTGATAAAGGCATTCCCTGCTGATTTAATTACCGAAGAAATAATATATACCGCCGAGGAAGTGGCAAATAACCACAATATAGCCAAATTAATGGTGGTGGAACGTCACGGTAAAAATGGTAATATAGGTTTTGGCTTGGTGGAAGGCTTTGATTTAAAAGCAGGCTGCATAGCCACGACCATTGCCCACGATAGCCATAATCTTTTGGCACTTGGTATTGATGATGAGGAAATGATTTTTGCTGCACAAGCCTTGGCAAAACAAGGTGGTGGAGCTATCATCACTAAAAATAAAAAAGTTTTGGCAGCACTGCCCTTGCCCATAGCAGGGTTAATGACTTGGGAAGATGCCAAAACTGTGGCTAAAAAGGAAGAAGAATTTCTAAAAGCAAAATCGGAATTGGGGATTTCCATGGATTCCCCTTTAATGACCTTATCTTTTTTGGCATTGCCTGTGATACCCAAATTAAAGTTAACGGATATGGGGCTTTTTAACGGCGAAGATTTTGATTTTGTGCCTTTGTATTTTGATTAATGTATAATTACTCTAAAAGTGTGGTATTTTACAGAGTTTAACGGTAATGTTTGTAAATTATTATTCCAATTACCGTGTTTTTCTGGTATAATAATCTAATTGATATGATTTTAAAATATATTTTAACGTTTAAATTATCGCTATGGATAATTATTGGAGATTGAAATGACTATATCTAATAATAATGAAAAAAATAATAAGGAAAAAGGCTATAACAACTATAAAAAACGCCAACAACGCAATAAAAAAGTGTTGATTGTGGCTCTTTCAACCTTAGCTATCTTAATTGCAATTTTGCTTTTGGGTAAATTTGTGGGTGCCATCGGTGCCAATGAAGATAAACCTGCCAAGGAAGCCGAGGTAAGCACCGAAGAGCCTGTTAAGGAAGAAAAAGGTGAATCATCATCGGTAACTTTTATGGCAACAGGTGATAATCTTATCCATAATACTATTTACGAACAAGCCGCCACAAGGGCACAAAACGGCGGCTATGATTTTACCTATGCCTACAAAGATATTGCACCAATTATTAAAGATAAAGATTTAGTATTTGTAAACCAAGAAACCCCGGTGGCAACGGCGATAGCAGAGCCTTCCAATTATCCGCTGTTTAACACCCCTTCAGAAACTGTAACATCGTTAAATAATATAGGTTTTAACCTGTTTAATTTGGCAAGCAATCACAGCTTAGACCAAGGCAGTGAGGGTATGGAAGCAACCTTGGACTTTATGGCAACAGTGCCCAATAGCATTAATTTTGGTTTATATCGCAATTATGCCGATGAGCATACCCCGCATTTGGTGGAAAAAAACGGCATTATTTTTGGGCTTATTGGGGTTACAGAAATGACAAATGGTATGTCTTTACCCTCAGATTCCCAGTTAGATGTTGTTTACACCTCTCAAACCGATAAAATAAAAACCATGATTGAGGAAGCCAAAGCCCAAGCAGATGTGGTTATTCTTTCGGTGCATTGGGGGGATGAAAATGTGCAAACAGCATCTCAAAAGCAAAAAGATATGGCACAAAGATTTGGGGATATGGGGGCTGATTTAATTATTGGGCATCATCCCCATGTTTTGCAAGAGATAGAAACCATAACTTGTGCAGATGGCAGAAAAGTGCCTGTGGTATATTCCTTGGGGAATCTTATTTCCACTATGCAAAATAAAGCCAACCATGTTGGGGGCTTTTTTGGCTGTACCATTAATAAAGATGAAGATGGTGCTATAAACATCAAGGATATGAGTTTTACACCGGTGGTAAATTATTTTACATCGGGTTACAGCAATGTTCATGTTATACCATTTTCTTCATATACTGGGGATATGGCAGCAAACCACGGCTTGGGTCTTTCCATTGAAGATGTAAACACAATTTTAAATAACACAGTGGGTACAGATTTGGTGGCTAAGGCTAATAAGTAATATTTAATTATTTTGGAAAAAAGAAAAGGAATTATTTAGAAAGATGAAAAGTAATATAAACGGTATTTTATTTTGTTTTGGGTTGGCTATACCCGGATATTTTTTAGGTAAATTATTTCCCATTATTGGCGGTCCTGTATTTGGTATTCTTTTGGGCATGGTTATTGCCTATTGGCATCGCCCGGAAATGTTGGATAAAGGTATTAAGTATACTTCCAAAAAGATTTTACAATACGCCATTATTCTTTTGGGTTTTGGTATGAATCTTTTTGATGTATTTAAAGTTGGTGGTCAAAGCTTAATTATTATGGTTTTCACTTTGGCGGCGGCATTCCTCACTGCCTATTTTGTGGGCAAAGCTTTGAAGTTAGAAGGTAATGTGCCTATTTTAATTGGTGTGGGTACTGCTATTTGCGGTGGTTCTGCCATTGCGGCTACGGCGCCTGTTATTAAAGCCAGCGATAAGGATATGGCATTTTCCATTTCCACAATATTTCTTTTTAATATTTTGGCAGTGTTTATTTTCCCGGCATTGGGTCACCTTATGGGTATGGATGATATGAACTTTGGTATGTGGGCAGGTACCGCCATTAATGATACATCATCGGTGGTGGCAGCGGGTTACGCCTTTTCTGATACCGCAGGTGATTATGCCACCATTGTAAAGCTTACCAGAACCCTAATGATTATTCCTGTTACCTTGGTGTTGGCATTTTGGGTAACAGCAAAGGCAAAAAAACAGGGTAAAGAGGGCAAGGGTGAGTATAGTATTAAAAAAATATTCCCTTGGTTTATTCTTGGTTTCTTAGGTGCTTCTGTGGTTGTAACTGTTGTTTCCGGCTCTTGGTTGAATGGTGCAGTTACCGGTGATATTTTCCATTTCTTAACAGAAGCAGGGAAATATTGCATTATCATGGCAATGGTTGCCATTGGCTTAAATACCAAAATTAACGAATTGATTAAGAACGGTTTAAAACCCATTGCTTTGGGCTTGTGCTGTTGGTTTGCGGTAGCGGTGGTTTCTCTTATTTGTCAATACTTTTTAATGTAAATTGTAAAATTTGTTTTTTTTTGCAATTTCAATAAAAAAAATATATTTTCATATATCCACAGGAAGAACACTTGGGAGGTATTGCCAAGGTATTCTGTTTGTGATATAATAAATCGGTAAATCAGTTTACATTTTGCTGTGCTAAGCGGGGAGGCAGCGGTGCCCTGTACCCACAATCCGCTATAGTGGGGCCGAATCCCTGTTTTAGGCTATGCCGCTTGAGGTCAGCCTTATATAAGTGATGTTGATAGTCGGGTCCCGTGCGACAAACAGCTATGAACCCCGTCAGATCCGGAAGGAAGCAGCGGTAAGTAGTGTGGTTTGGGTGCCCCGGGAGTGCCTGGCAGGAGTTAACTGTATGAGTAACGCTGGGGAGACATTTGTCAACAACAGGTGCACAGCATCTATTTTTATAAACGAGAAATGCTCGCCGCTTTTGTGCGTATTTGTACGACGGCACAAGGCATTTCTGTTTTTTTAGGAGAAATCATGGAACATCTCGCCCTTTATCGAAAATGGCGGCCGCAAACCTTTGATGAGGTAATAGGTCAAACTGAAAATACTAAAATTTTAAAAGCTGCGGTTGCTAAATCCCATGCTGCTCATGCCTACCTTTTTTGCGGCACCAGAGGCACAGGAAAAACCAGCACAGCCAGGATTTTAGCCAAAGCATTAAATTGCCACAACCCCCAAAATGGTGAACCCTGTAATCAGTGCGATTCTTGTTTATCCATAACCTCAGGGCGTTGTTTGGATGTTTTGGAAATAGATGCGGCTTCCAATCGTGGTATAGATGAAGTCCGTGATTTATTGGAAAAAGTACACTTTGTCCCTGCGGAAGGTCGCTACAAAGTATATATTATAGATGAAGCGCATATGCTAACCACAGAGGCATTTAATGCCCTTTTAAAAACTTTTGAAGAACCACCTGCCCATGTGGTGTTTATTTTAGCAACTACCGAGGCACGTAAAGTGCCCTTAACTATATTATCTCGGTGTCAGCGTTATGATTTCAGACCCATAGGGGAAATTGAAATGATAAGTGCTTTAAAAGCCATCGCCCAAAAAGAAAATCTCAATATCACTGAAGATGCCGTTGCATTTTTAGCTCAAAAAGCCAAAGGCAGTATGCGTGATGCACTTTCCTTGATGGATCAGGGTATGGGTGCAGGTGATAAAACTATGACCGTGGAAGATTTAGGCAGTATTTTAGGTAGCGTTATGGTGGATTTTTGGCAAGGTTTTATCCAAAATATTGCCACAGGCAATGTTGCTGCTGTTTTTTCTGCCATAGACGATTTAGAGGCAGAAGGTAAAGATTTGCGGGTTTTCTTTCAGGATTTTCAAGAAATTTTAGGGGATTTATTGTCTTACCGTGGTGATGCCACACAAAGCTATGGTAAAGCCGTAAAATCTTGCAGTGGTATTTTAACCAACCACCAAATTATAGATATGCTTACAGTTATTGGCGAAGGGGAAACGGCTTTTCGCTATCATCGTGATAACAAAATTGTTTGCCGTTTTTTATTGGCAAAAATCATGCAAATGTTGCGCCAAGGTGCGATTCCTACGGCTACTGTTGCTACTACGGCTACTGTTGCGGCGGCTACGGATTCGGTTGCGGCTAAACCCAAAAATTCCGCACCAAAAAAAGCCAATCCTATGCCTCAAGATACTGCTAAAGCAGATATTAACCAAATACCTGCTGAAAATAAAAATGCGGATTCCTATGAAAATACACCGCCTTGGGAGGATGTTCCACTACCTAATGAACCGGAAATCGAACCCTTGGATGATGATTTGCCCTGGGAAGTTGCAAAACCAAAGTCCGATGTGGAAAAAAATATAAAAGCTGATAAGGCTACACCAAAAGCTACCAGATTTGTCCCGGAAGTTGATGAAAATGAGGAAATTTGGAGCCAAATTTTAGCAGAAACCAAAAAAATATCATCCAAAACCTACACTTGGTTGAGCCGTGGTGAGTTAAAAAAAATCATTGGCGATTTATTAATTGTGGGTTATAATGATAACGATGCACTGTATAAAGAAAAAATGGAACAAGAACAACACCGAGAAGTGCTTATAAAGGCTTTAGCTGAAATTTTTGGTCGTAAAATGGATATAAAAACAGAATTTAACAGCGGAAATAAAGATGAAGAACAAAGTCTTTTTGATTAAAAGGAGGAAATACTTATGGGAATGAATGGCGGCAATATGCAAAAAATGATGAAGCAAATGCAAAAAATGCAAAAGGATATGGAACGTATGCAGGAAGAAATAGGGCAGCGCACCGTTGAGGCAACTGTGGGCGGTGGTGCAGTAACCGTTACTGCCAGTGGCAGCCAAGAAATTAAAGCAGTTAAAATCAATCCTGATGCCGTGGATTTGGAAGATATTGAAATGTTGGAAGATATGGTTCTGGCTGCCTGTAATGAAGCTATGAAAAAAGCTCAAGATATGATGTCTACGGAATTGGGCAAAATTACCGGTGGCATGAATATTCCCGGGCTCTTTTAAGGAGAAAAAATGAGTTTTTATCCACCCAGTTTGCAAAAACTTATGGATGCCTTGGCAAAATTACCCGGTATAGGGCCTAAAACCGCACAACGCTTGGGTTTTTATATCTTAGAACAGGGCAAAGAGGAAGCTGGGATACTGGCGGAATCTATTTTGGAAGTCACGGAAAAAGTGCATTTTTGCCCCATTTGTTTTAACATTGCCGAGGATGATATTTGCCCCATTTGTCAGGATACAAAACGGGATAATTCCATTATTTGCGTGGTGGAATCGGCAAAAGATATTATTCCCTTGGAAAAAAGCGGCTCTTTCCATGGTTATTACCATGTTTTGGGGGGGCTTATTTCCCCTATGGAGGGGATAGGTCCGGGAGAATTGCACCTTAAGGAGTTGCTCCATCGCTTGGAAGATGGCACCGTTGATGAGCTTATTATGGCAACGGGTTCCAATGTGGAAGGTGAGGCAACGGCTCTTTATTTAGGTGATCTTTTGAAATCCGTAGTAAACAAAATTACCAGAATTGCCCAAGGTTTACCTGTGGGCGGTGATTTGGAATTTGTAGATGAAATCACTTTGGGTAAAGCACTCCAAGGACGAAGGGATATTTAAGGTTTATGGATATCTTGCCATCATTTATAGAAAATATATTGGTTATTTTTGCATTTGTGGGCATGGGTCTTTTGGCTTTATATTTGCTTTCACGCCCATTTAAGTGGCTGTATAAGTGGATTTTAAATGGTATATGCGGTATAATTATTCTATTTTTACTCAGTGTATTTGGGGGGAATTTCGGCTTAATTGTACCCCTTAATCCTATCACCGTGGCGGTATCTGCTTTGTTGGGTATACCCGGTGTGGGTTTGATAATATTAAAACAGTTTTTTATTTAGGAGATAAATAATGACGGATTTTTTGGAATTGGCAAAAAGTATAGGCTTTACTGAGTCTTGCTATTTTAACCCTCAGGAATTGTCATTTCACGATGCTCAAACCTTGAGAGATGCCTGCAAAGCCAATGATTGCGGTATGTACGGCAAATTTTGGACTTGCCCTCCCGGTGTGGGCAGCATTGAAAAAGTTGCAAATACCGTAAAAAAATACAACCATGGCATGGTTTTTCAACTCCTTACCGAAGCTGTTAATTATGCTATTCAACCCGAGGTTTTTAATGAAATATGTATGAGTTTTAACCAAATGACCCAAGTGGTTCGCACGGAATTGGAAAAAGAATTTGGTGAAGTTTTCATGCTGGGGATGAGCGGCTGTACTCTTTGTGAAAAATGCTGCTACCCCAAGGAAAAATGTAAACATCCCAAGGAAATGACCCCGTGTATATCAGGGCATTGCGTTAATGTTTATCGCCTTTGGGATACCACGGGGAATCGTCGTGCCAATTTGGATGAATCGGATTTTTACAGCGTATTGCTGTGGAATGCCAATTAAATACTATTGTTTATAACAGCTTCCCACCTGCTTTATGTAAAGAATCTGGGGGGCTGTGAATAAAGTTTGATAATAGGTAAACGCCCCAAACTACCATCTCTTATGTACATCAAAGTGCACCTTGAGTCCGTAGCTTGGGGCGTTTATTTATTTTAAGCCTTTGTGTAAAGACTATGGTTTTGCAGGGAAATTTTATTTTATTGGTAATCTTAAATCCCTCATGCTTGGTTTTGAGCATGAGGGATTTTTAAGTTTGCTAATTGGATTTTTAAGTTTTCTACTCCTTTGTTTTTTTAATTAGATAAGCTTTTGCTTCTTTTACCGAAGAAAACGTTTCTTGGGATTCTGTAATATAAGATATTGCTTCATGCCAATTTTCCAGTGAAAATTCATTTAATGGTATATTCTTTATATCTGTTTCTAAAGCCTTGCTTTTATAGATTTTTGGCAAGTCCGAAATATAATAACAACCAATTTCTTTGCATAAAAAATCCAATAAATCTTTGGTCATATACTGTTCCTCCCGGATTATTTATATTAAATTACATGAGTTTATCTACTTCATTTCATATGGTATAGGTTTTGATATTACTATAAAATTGCAATATTATTAAAAAAAGCGTTGTTAACCTTGGAAGAATATGCTAAAATGTTACTCATGAGCTTAATCCCAAAACCTATATATTTTGGGATTGAGCTTTATTTAATTTTTAGGTGTGGAAATACTGCTATTTATCGAAACAACAGTATTTTTTTGTTATAGGAAAATATTTATTGTTGACAGTAAATTTTAAAGGGTTTATAATTTACCCTATTGACCGACTGGTCGGTTCTTGTTGTTTTAGCCAAGATAAAGCATAGCTATCTAAGCTTGTTATTTTATCTGTGCAACCCCGGGTTATATAGAAATGTGAGGAAAAAATGCTCTCAAAATTTAGTGTTAAAAAACCATATACAGTGGTGGTGGCAGTAATTGTTGTTTTAATTTTAGGTATAATGTCTTTTACCAAAATAGATACTGACCTGCTCCCCAGTATAGATTTGCCCTATGCGGTGGTGGTTACTTCCTATCCCGGAGCAACACCTGAGGAAGTTGAAATGATGGTAACAAAACCCATAGAGCAATCCATGGCTACTGTTAGCAATATAAAAAATGTATCTTCGGAATCCTCGGAAAATATGTCCATGGTGATTTTGGAGTTTTACCAAAGTACCAATATGGATTCCGCAACTTTGGAAATACGTGAAAATTTGGATATGGTTTCTTCCATATGGCAGGAGGATACCATAGGTTCACCGATGATAATGAAATTAAATCCCGATATGATGCCGGTAATGGTGGCATCTGTGGATGTTAAGGGCATGGATAGCTATGAACTATCCTCCTTTGTGGATGAAACGGTTTTACCTTCCTTTGAAAAGCTTGAAGGTGTGGCATCTGTAACCGCCATGGGTCTTTCCCAAGAAAAAGTTAAAGTTACCATAGATCAAAACCGCATTGATATTATTAATGATGCCATAGAATCCTCCATAGATGGGGATATTAATAAGGCTCGTGCCGCCCTTAATCAAGCCAGAAGTCAGCTGAATTCCGCATCTTCACAGCTACAAAGTGAAGTGAATAAAAATGCAGCAAAACTTGATGAAGGCGAAAAACAGCTTGGAGCCGCCAAAACAGAGCTGGATAAAGCAGATAAAGAAGCTAATAAAACCTTGGGTGATTTGCAAAGCAAAAAAGCTGATTTGGCAAACCAAAGAGGGGAATTATCAACCCAAAAATCCTCATTGCAGGGGCAAATTAAAGAATTGGAAGATGCAGGCCAGCCCGTGCCTCCTGAACTTTCGGGGCAGCTTGATAAAATAAATAGCGGTATTGCCAAGGTTAATGATGGCATTAGCCAAGTTGATAGCGGTATTAACCAAGCCACAGCCGGAAAAGACGAAATAACCAATAAAAAAAGCTTATTGGCAGATAAAGAAAAAGAATTAGCAGCAGGTAAAGCCACTTTAGATTCAAAAACAGCCGAAGCAAAGGCTCAAATAGCAGATGGCAAAGGCGAAATAGATGCTCAATCCAAATCCTTGGAGAGTCAAGCCAAAACCGCCAAAGACCAAGCTTCCATTGATGATGTAATAACCGTTGATATGATATCGGGTATTTTGGCTGCTCAAAACTTTTCCATGCCTGCAGGCTCCATGGAAAGTGAAGATTCTGCCTACACCGTTAAAGTGGGGGATACACTGAAAAGTGTTGATGAAATTAAAAAAATATTGCTTTTTCAATTAGATTTAGCAGATGTTGACGATGTGCGTTTGCAGGATGTTGCCGATGTTTCCATAATAGATAGCAGCGAAAATGCTTATACCAAAGTAAATGGTAATGATGGTATTTTACTGATGTTTCAAAAGCAGTCCAATTACTCCACCTCGGAAGTATCGGAAAAAATCAATGCAGAAATGAAAATTTTGGAAGGAGAACATAAGGATTTATCCATGACCTCCTTTATGGACCAAGGAATATATATCAACATGGTTACAGGCTCAGTTATTGAAAATTTACTCTTTGGTGGTGCTTTGGCAATCTTTATTCTCTTTCTGTTTTTGAGAGATTTCCGCCCCACTTTGGTGGTGGCTGTTTCCATACCTGCCAGTTTGCTTTTTGCCATTGTTATGATGTATTTTACCGGTGTTACCCTAAATATTATTTCTTTAAGCGGCTTGGCATTGGGTGTGGGGATGCTGGTGGATAATTCCATTGTGGTAATTGAAAATATTTACCGCTTAAGGCGAGAGGGTATGCCGCCACTAAAAGCAGCGGTGGAAGGGGCACGTCAGGTCAGCGGTGCCATTATTGCATCTACCCTCACCACTATTTGCGTGTTTTTGCCCATTGTTTTTACTGATGGTCTTTCCAAGGAATTATTTATGGATATGGGGCTTACCATTTCGTTTTCCCTTATTGCCAGTCTTTTGGTGGCACTTTCTTTGGTGCCCTCAATGGCAGGGCGAGTTTTGCGTAAAGAATATAAAGATGAAGGCAAATTTTTCTTAAGATTTCAAAGTTTTTATGGTAAATTATTGGGGTGGACACTGAAGCATAGAGCCATAGTCCTCATTACCGTAGTGGTATTATTCTTTGGCAGTGCCTATTTTGCTGTAGCCCAAGGTTTCTCTTTCATGCCCCAAAGTGATGGTACTGAAATGACAGCCACTGTTACCGTGGAAAAGGAACAGTCCCAAGAGGAATTGTGGCAAATTTCCGATGATGTAATCAAAGCTGCTTTGGCAATACCAGAGGTTAAAGCCGTGGGTGCTATGGATAGCAATAGCGGCAGCTCTATGGATATGGGTATGAGCAGCGGTAAGGGCAAATCCACTTCTGTTTCCTTCTATTTACTTTTGCATGAAAATAAAACCAGAAATAATCAGGAAATTGCCAAAGATTTAGAAACAGCAACCAAAGACCTTAAAGGTGAATTGGCTATAACCACTTCCACTATGGATATGTCTATGTTGGGTGGCAGTGGTATTCAGCTAACGGTAAAAGGTAAAGACCTTGATGAGTTGGCAAATATTACCAATCAATTAAGAACCACCCTCAGCAGCGTGGTGGGTATTGACGAAATCAGTGATACCATGGATGATGCCAATCCGGAAATTATGATATCCGTAAACAAAGATAAAGCTATGGAAAAAGGTTTCACCGTTGCCCAGGTTTATGCCGAGGTTTCTGCGGCAATAGATACAGAAAAACAAGCAACCACCTTAACTATGGAGGGGAAAGATTATCCTGTTATTGTTTTGGATCGCAGTGCTGAAACATTAACCGCCGATGAGATTAAGGATATCCCATTAAAGCCCGTAGCGCAGTCGGAAACCGATAAAAAAGGTGTTGCTGATGGTGATAGTTCGGATAGTGAAAATAACCGCAGTAAAGACCAAAAGAAGAACGAAGATAAAGAAGAAGATGATGAGGAAACAGTAGTTGGGGATGTGGCAAATATCTTTGAAAAACAAAGCCCTGCATCTATTTCCCGAAATAATCAGGAACGCTATATGACCTTGAATGCCACAGTTAAAGAGGGCTATAATATTGGACTTGTGGGTGCGGATGTTAAGGAAAAACTGGCTGATTATAATGCACCTCCTGGCTATTCCGTGGAAATGGCAGGTGAAAGCGTAACCATTGAAAAATCCATCACGGATTTGGCTAAAGTAATTCTTTTAGCTTTGGTTTTAACCTATCTTATTATGGTAGCCCAGTTTCAATCCTTGCGTTCACCGTTTATTGTTATGTTTACAGTGCCTTTGGCATTTACCGGTGGATTTTTAGCCTTAATTATCACAGGTTTGGATGTGAGCGTTATTTCATTACTGGGATTTTTGGTTCTTACCGGGGTAGTTGTAAATAACGGTATTGTTTTGGTGGATTATATCAATAGACTTCAGGCAGGGGGTATGGAACATATAGAAGCCATTATATTGGGTGGAAAAACCAGATTGCGACCCATCTTAATGACGGCACTTACCACTATTTTAGGCTTAACCACTATGGCATTGGGCGTGGGTATGGGTGCAGAAATGGTTCAGCCCATGGCGGTGGTTTGCATTGGCGGTTTATTGTATGCCACCATTCTTACCCTATTTGTAGTGCCGGTTATCTATGATATTAGCCGTAAAAAGAAAAAGAAAACAGATACCCAAGGTGTGGAAGGTGATTTGGATATATTTGAGATAACCGATGCAGATGATATAGATGAGATTAAAAATAGGTGATTTATTATGATTTTACCAAAGTATTCTCCAAAAGAAGTTTTAATTTTAGAAAGCGTTATTGAGCTTTTCTTTGGTGGTGCACCACTGTACTCAATGAAAATTGCGGATATTGCCGCCGAGGCAGGTATTGGCAAAGGCACTGTTTATGAATATTTTTCCTCTAAAGAAGAACTGTTGGGTAAAGCCATTGCTTACCAAATTTTGCAAGAAATAAAAGAAATATCCCAAGAAATTGTTCAAGCAAAAGATTTTAAACAATGCACCTTTGCAATTTTATCCAGAATTTCTCATTGTAAACACAGTGTTTCCCCACCATTTATGTTGTTGCGGCCTGAATTTACCGAAGCAAATGAGGTTAAAAAAATATTTAAAGAAATGAAAAAAACCTATAAAGAAATAGAACAATGGCTTACGGATAGCTTTTTGAAATTAGGGATAGATGAAGGCATTATATCGGCACAAACGGCTAAAGATATAGGGCAACAAACCGTGGTTAGTGCTTTTGCGGGTTTTCATATTTTGTTGCATAATGAAGCATACATCTCTGTGGAGCAGTTAAAGGAAAACACCTATACTATCATAGTAAATTCTTTGCATTAAATCAAAAATTTTGAGTTGTTTTATCGGATAATTGAAATTTTATTTTCACTCTGCCAACGGGAAATCTTTGCATTTTTAAAAAACTCTCTATGAGAGTGAACTTGACCTTTTATGAAGAATAATATATAATTACGGTGTAGTATTATTTTTAGTTGGAGTGTGAACATGGCACAGGGCGTATCCTCGATGGAACAAAAATATGAAGATTTGCAAGATGAAGATATCATTGTGATGTTCCGTGGTGGTGATGAAGATGCACAAGAATATCTCATTATCAAGTATAAAAATTTTGTGCGCTCAAAAGCACGGTCTTATTTCTTAATAGGTGCAGATAGAGAAGATATTATCCAAGAGGGTATGATTGGCCTTTATAAGGCTATACGTGATTACCGTGGGGATAAGCTATCCTCCTTCCGTGCCTTTGCGGATTTATGTATTACTCGGCAAATTATCACGGCTATTAAAACCGCAACTCGCCAAAAACATATTCCACTTAATTCATATGTGTCTTTAAATAAACCAATATATGATGAAGAAAGCGATAGAACATTAATGGATGTTCTTTCGGGTATGAAAATAACAGATCCTGAAGAATTGGTTATCGGTCAAGAAGAAATAGACGATATCGAATTAAAAATGGGGGAAATATTAAGCTCCTTAGAATGGAAAGTCCTCAATTTATATCTGGAAGGCAAGAGTTATCAAGAAATTGCCGAAAAATTGGACAGACATGTTAAGTCCATAGACAACGCCTTGCAGCGAGTTAAGCGTAAATTAGAAAAATATTTGGAAAAGCGCAATAGTGAAGAATAAAAGTCTTGACAAAGACTCATCTTCTTGTTATAATAAGTCTTGCGCTCACGTGCCGACGTAGCTCAACTGGCAGAGCAGCTGATTTGTAATCAGCAGGTTGCGGGTTCGAGTCCCATCGTCGGCTCCATATAATTAATAAATGGGGAGGTTCCCGAGCGGCCAAAGGGGGCAGACTGTAAATCTGCTGTCTACGACTTCGATGGTTCGAATCCATCTCTCCCCACCAATATACTTATATATGCCTTGGGTAAGATTTACCCCTATAACGCGGAGTGGAGCAGCTGGCAGCTCGTCGGGCTCATAACCCGAAGGTCAGAGGTTCAAATCCTCTCTCCGCAACCAGAATTATCGCACCTAAATGTGCAAAATATAATCTGAGCCCCTCAAGGGCATCAGAAACCCGTGGATGAGAGGTTTAAATCCTCTCAACCCCAACCTTGGAATTTAATAGCCATTTGGCTTTGAATACGCCGCCATAGCTCAGTAGGTAGAGCGCATCCTTGGTAAGGATGAGGTCAGCAGTTCAACTCTGCTTGGTGGCTCCATAAAAATACGTGCATCTGCTACCCAAGCAGGTGCTTTTTTATTTGGTTTTAACCTGCAATAATAGCATTTGTTCATTATTTGTTCATTATGCTTTTTTCTTTAGGGGAAAACATATCATCAAAAGTATTAGATGCAACCTTGTCTGCGGATTCCAAAGAGTGGACATATCGATTTGTGGTTGATAGTTGGGTATGCCCAAGGCGTGAGGCTACCGTCTTTATATTTGTTCCACTGGTTAATAATAGCGTGGCAGAGGTATGTCGCAGGGCATGAAATTTGCGGTGGGGTATATCATGGCGTTTTTGAAACTTCTCGAACCATTGAGAAGGTGTATGGGGGTGCATTGGCTGCCCATTCCATTGGGTGAATAACCAGTTACCTTCTTGCCATAAGCTCCCCAGCTTTAACCGCTCCTGTTTTAGGGTTAATCTATGTTTTTTGAGTAGTTCTATACAATAATCTGGAATAGAAAATAAACGTTTTTCACCCGTTTTTGTGGTCTTTGTGGATATATCTTCACCCTTGATTTTATAATTGCTCTGTCGCACTTCTATGGTTTTCTTCTCAAGGTCCACATGTTGCCATTGTAGTGCTACAAGTTCGCCCCTTCTGCAACCTGTCACAATAGCCAAGTGGATTAATAGTTTAAATTGGAGCGGTTCATTTTCTAAACAACCAAGCATATAAGCGGCTTCTTCCTGGCTAAATATTTCTATGTCTGGTTGTTTTACTTTGGGTAAGTCAAGCCGGGCGGTATCTGTGGGGTTATGGTCAATATACCCCAATTTATAGGCTTTGCTCATTATTGACTTTAAAACGGTAAAATATCGTTGTACGGAACTGGGTGCCAGTGTTCCGCCCTTTTTGTCTGTTCGAGCGGCTGGCTCTTGAAGCATTTGAATGAATCGTTGTATATGTGCTGGTTTTATCTCTCTTATCTTCATATGTCCAAAATAAGGAACAATGATTTTATTCACAATGCGAGAATAATTATTGTGGGTAAGTGGAGCCACGCTGTTCTCGATTAAGGTCAAATATTCTTTACAAAATGAATCCATTTTTATTCGGTAGGTATCGGCAATATTGCCATTTTGAACATTGTTTTCAAACTCTACGGCTACTTTGTTTAGCTCCTTCTTAATTTGTCGTTCTGTCATGCCTTCCGTTGGTGTCCATGTCTTGGATTTTATAATCTGTTTGCCTTTGGCATCATATCCACAAGAAACACGAATTAAAAAGCTGTCTTTTCGCTTAGTTATGTTTGCCATAGTATTGCATTTCTCCTTCCATTCTGATAGAATAAAAGGGCAGAATAGCCCCTTATATGAGTGTAATGTGGTTTCTGTACGTCCCCCTTGGAGTGTCCGCTCCTTGGGGGATATTTTATTTTTTTAGTAGTAACTTATTAGCATTTATATTGTGTCTTTTCAATGTTTTTGTGCTGCTATCATCTTTAAATAGTAATGTTAATTGGTCAATTGCCATTTTGTTTAGCAATTTAAGGCGTTCAGACTGGGAAAGTCGATTTTTTACAAGTTCCGCATTCATGCTTTCCATATTTGATAAAACAATAAGGTGCTGTAATGTTGCATGGTCTCGTATGTTGCCCTTTTTACCCTTGTTGTGCTCCCGCCATTGCTTTGCCGTGCAACCAAATAAAGCTACGTTTAGCACATCTGCTTCATTTGCATAGGTGATTCCCTGCTGTGCTTGGGAAACTCCCTTAGGGATCAAATTATCTTTAATGGCATCAGTGTGTATACGGTAATTGATTTTTGAAAGTGCTCTATTGAGGTTCCACTCCAAAGAAAGCTGACTGCTTTCGTCCTCCTTTAGCCTCTGATAATCTTTTATAATATACAGCTTAAATTCTGCTGATACCCAAGAAGCGAACTCAAAAGCTATATCTTTGTGGGCAAATGTTCCACCATATTTCCCGGGCTTTGAAATAATACCAACGGCATTCGTATTTTCTATCCACTTTTTGGGAGACATTGTAAAAGCATTAGCTCCAGCTTTTGTTCTAAACCCATCGAATTCGAGGGGGTTAAAATCAGAGTTATTTAAACTTTCCCATAAACCTAAAAACTCAATAGTGTCTTTATTTCGCATCCAGTTTTGAATTACCGCATTTGGATCATCGCTCTTGTACTTTGCAATGTCAGTTAGTGAAATATAGTCATTTTCATCTCCCGATGACATGACGGCAATTTCAGAACCATTTGCGTGTATCGTGGCTTTCATTTTTGTCATTTTATTTTCACCTCTCTCTTGTGGTAGCCTCATCCGCTCCGGGAGCGGTGGGTTATTTATCTGTTTTATGTTTGGGGGCAATATCTTCTATGTAGCTTAATACTTTATTTTTTCCTTCTTCATCGAGGGAACGGAAGGATTGTAATAATTGCATTTCTTCAACAGCTTCAATGCATTTATCTGGTATAGCCGCTTTGCAATGCAAAGTATCTTCTTGGCGGCTGCTTGTCAGTCCGGCTATAAAAAATAAAGATGTTTTGAGTATTTCCAGTAACTTATTGAGTAGTTTTCCATCACAACTGAGAAAGCGTTCAGTTTCCCATTTTTCAATAGTTTCAACATCTACCCCAACGTATTCCGCCACCTCTTCTTGGGAAAACCCGAGGGCTAACCTTCTACCTTTAATAATTTCTCCCTGTAGAATATCGCCTGCTTCATCTTCCCATCCCATGAGGTAGGCAGGAGTGCAGCCAAGAGCATTAGCCAAAACTTCTAATCTATGCAAAGGTATATTTTCAATCTCACCAGTTTCATATCTTTGCAAGGTTGATTTGCTCATTTTTGTTATATCGGCTAATTGTTGGTAGCTAAGTCCTTTTTCTATCCGTTTTTCTTTAATTCTTTTGATTATTTCATTCGCGGTGGCATTATTCATATCTGCACCTCCTTATATATATTATACCCCATTTGTTCCATTTATGCAACACTTTTTTCAATAAAGTTGCATAAATGGGTTGACAAATTTCGACAAGTGAATTATAATTACATTATCCCAAATATGCAACGAAAGAAAGGAGCGTATATGAATACAAATTTACTAAGGGCAAAAATGGTTGAAAAAGGGCTTACTCAAAAGGAACTTGCAGCAGCAATAGGACTTTCCGAAAATTCAGTGAGTAGAAAGCTTACTGGTAAAAGGGATTTTTCTATACAAGAAGCATTAAAGATATGTGAAGTATTGAGCCTTGAAAATCCTAATGAAATTTTTTTTGCCAACCTGTCCCATATAAGCAACGACAATTAAGCAACTCCGCCCCACAACTCCCCGAATACCGCTCC
Source organism: Clostridiales bacterium (assembly GCA_036644995.1). Taxonomy (GTDB): domain Bacteria; phylum Bacillota; class Dehalobacteriia; order UBA7702; family UBA7702; genus Cryptoclostridium. Next base: position 48,395 of record JAVXOZ010000014.1, read on the forward strand.
CCACGACAACTTATAAGGGGAGCGGAAAGTAACCGAATAAAATGGCTCTAAACGCTTTAGATAAAGGAGAAGAAATGCAAGATTTATTAATTGTGGAATACAAAGGACAAGCGGTAGCTGACAGCAGAGATATTGCCGTTATTACGGAAAGAGAACATTATCATCTTGTCCGACAAATCAAAACCTTTTGCCGTCATATGGAACATGGCAACCAAAGTAAAATTGCTTTGGTTAACGAGCGCAAAATTGCGTTGGTTGAATCAGAACAAGAAGGAGCAGAATCCAAAAATGGATTGTGCCAAAAGGAATCTAACCAATCCAAAAATGGATTCGTTAAACCTCTATTTGCAATAAAAGAGTTCTTCATCGAATCCACATACAAGGATGCCAAAGGAGAGGAGCGCCTTTGTTTTCTATGCACCCGTAAAGGCTGTGACATGATAGCCAATAAAATGACAGGCGAAAAGGGAACGCTTTTTACAGCGGCATATATTAACCGCTTTTATGAGATGGAGCGGCAACTAACCCAACGTCAAACCCCTATATGGCAGGATTTAAGAGGTTTAAGCAAGGAAATCCGCAAAGAGGAAACCGAAACCATAAAGACCCTTGTGGAGTATGCCAAAAGCCAAGGCAGTACCAATGCCCAACGCTATTACACCTCTCTTAGTGCCTTAGCGGATAAGTTTGCAGGCATTACCCAAAGGGATAAGGCTACACTATCGCAGTTGAATACCCTTATTATCATTGAACGAGTGATTGCCGCAGAAATACAACGTTGCATCACAAAAGGCAGCTCATACAAAGATGTATACCCTCGTTGTAAAAGCTGCCTTATGAGCTTACAGGTGCTTGTATGAGTATATTTAGCGCCTATAATAAGAAAAATCCCTTGCCATGAACCACCACGACAAGGGAACACTTTACCCCGAAAACAGGAGTATAAAGTCTATATTTATTATAGGCTATCCGCTCCCAAATGTCAAATAATTAGGAGATTAAAAAAATGGAAGTAAAAACAAGCAGTGAAAAAATGTCCGATGAAATGATTGAGCATATTAAACAAAACTATCCGGAAATATTGGGTTTATTTTCTGATTTCTTGCAGACAGAAGAATATAATAATTGTCCCACGGTTTCCATGGTTGACAAATTGGGATATGCTCGCACAAAAGCGTTAGAAGCCCAAGGAATTAAGGCGGTTGGGTTTTATGAAGATAATGAATACTATAACCAATTTGTCGGCTTTTTATTTGGTTTTAAAGTAGCTTCTCGGCTTACGAGAGAGGTGTATTCAAATTGAAACTATCTAAAATAATCCAACTTAGGAGATTAAAAAAATGAAAGTAGAATATAAATTTCCCTTAACCCACGCCATGATGGAGATAGGACATAATGGTGATAGTCCTTTAACAAGATACTCAAATCTATTCGCCGAATGGGCGGCTTCTCCCTATCATCTATGGGTATTATGTGAGCACGCCAGCTTTTCCCGTGAAATAATGACTGCTGTATTATACGAAGAAGAAAATCTGCTTGCGGCTGAAGCTTTCCGCTTATCCTGTCTTTTTGATGTTCCTTTGGAATATTTGTTTTCCAATGAGTTAGTTTTGATTGATGGTGAAAGCTTGCAAGAGGATATAGACGGGCTTTTGATGTTATTCAATCGCATCGCAGAAAGCCCTAATATTGCAACAATGAGTGATTACCAAGGTTGTACCTTAAAGGGTGAAGCAAGACGGTTAGAACGCTTACAAAAGCTCTATGCCGCCACCTTTGCCGATGTAAGCCGCTCCCGTAATAACCTAAAGGAATTAGTGGATGGTTTAGAAGCTCCTACCCCGATACCAAGAAATAAACGATTAGCAGACATTGGGGGTGTGTATTACTCGAAGGTGGTGAAATGAATATGGCATTACCGCAAATGAGAACATTACCCCAGTTAGCAGAAGAATTTAAGGAATCGGGTCTTACTTATGCTAATATCTACCATTGGCTAAAAGAAGGGCGGTTCCCCTATCTTACCAGAGGGAAACGGTTCATTGTAAACCGTGACCGCTTTATAGAATTTCTCAATAACGCAGATGAAAGGAAAGCCGATGATTCCACAAGAGATTAAGGAGCACCCTTACTGGTGCGTATGGAAATATGAGGTGCGGAAGGGCAAGGAGACCAAGCCGCCATATAACCCCAAAACAGGGAGATATGCAGACCCTTCTAACACCAATACCTTTACAACCTATAAAGAAGCCGCTGCTGTCTTTAAAAAACTGGTTTCGGGGGAACGGGTAAGCGTGGAGCGCAAGG
>JAVXOZ010000015.1:0-48861 GCA_036644995.1 Clostridiales bacterium
CCCCAATTACCCTCATCTGCCCAAAACAAAAAATTACCATACAAGGTAAAAATTTGAATTTTCAATCAATATGAAGTTGGTTTTTTTAAGGCAGATTGCAAAACCCCGGAAAAGTTTATTTTCTTTGCTTCAGCTTCTTCGTTGAGCCAAGATGGGATTTGATTTTTGATTGAAGGAGTTGAACTCTGAATGTTTTGTATCTAATTGGCTTTATTATAGATATGTGCACGAATTTTCGGGGAATTTTGCGAAAAGATTTTGCTAAAAAGAGACATCAATACTTGAGATGCTGCATAAATATATACGTAGGGGGTGGTATTGGTGGGAAAATTCAGTTATGCCAAAATAGTGCCGGCGAATTGCCTATTGATTTTGATAATGGCTGTGCTCTTGGGGTTTACCATAGTATTTATAGAAGATGTCTATGCCGCAGAAAATGATATTACATTGGAATATACATTATCTGATGGCATTGTTGTGCGGTTAGATGCAGCATCATCAGATTTTTCGGATTATGCTGCGGATGAACTTTCTCTTGAGGTGAAAGAAAAAACAGCTGAGGCAGATACCAAAGATGTTCTCTCATCTGTGTTGGCTATAAATGATGAATCAATGAATGCTCGGATTTTCGATATCTGTGTTATGGGGCTTGATGCCAAAGAAAAAAGTGATTCTACGATAAATTTGCCCAATGTACCGATGGTTGACCAAAGTATCATAGCCGATGAAAAAGTGACTGAAAAAGTGAAAATACAACCACAGGGCACAGTTACTGTAACATTTATATTGCCCCAGCCAATTAAAGCCAATGACGAGGTTAAAGTCTATCATATAGATGAGAAAAATAGTGCACCTGAGGATATGAACGCTAAAATCGGTGATGCAGGGGAAGTGATTTTGGAAACAAATCATTTTTCTCAATTTGTTGTGGTTGTGAATTCATCTTTACCCTCATCTTCACCTTCATATTCATCTTCGTCCTCACCCTCGCCACGTAGTACCCCGAATCTTACCGCAGTTACAGTCTCCGTGGATTGGATTGGCGGTAATGCTCATATGCGACCCACCAGTACCACAGTGGATCTTTGTGTGGGTAATACCCCTGTACCCAATTCCACAGTAATTTTGAATGCCGGTAATCAGTGGACACATACATGGAAGGATCTCCCTGTAAAAAAGAGCTCCGGAAAAATTGTGGATTACATAGTAAGACAATTTCCTCCCCCAGACACCAAGGCGGAACTAAAATATTTCAATGATATTACGTCTGCGTGGATTCCCACTGAGATACCGGAGCTTGGCGAAACCTATCTTTTGGCGGATCAGACCAAACCTCCTATATATGCAATGGCATATGAGATAGGTAATCCTCAAAAAATTAAGGCCTCTCGACCTTCCTATAAGAACTTTTCTATAAATGGAGTGAGCACTTCAGCTATTTACTCGCCGGATTCAACGGTATCATGGACTGTTGTGAAAGATGATTATTCATCTCCAAAGTTTTATTTGAAAAATAGTGAAACAGCTTATCTTTGCCAAAATAAGGATACAGCAGGGAATCCAAGCAGTCTTGGGGTGAGCGGGGAAAAACAAACGCTTTTTACCTACACCCCGGCAAAAGCTCTGGCAAGTGATGCTAATACTTGGGTTCAGCGCTATTCCAATACCTATACATACACCCAAACTGAAGCCGCTGCAACACCTATTACCCTATACCACGAGGTTTCCGTGGATAAAAAAGTCAAGTTTGTCAATTATTTTGAACCGACAAACCCATCTGCGGGGGCAAAGGTGGATTATCACAAGAGAATTGACTTTTTGGGTGATAAAGAAATCAATCCTGATACTTTACAGAAAGGAAAAGACGATTACCGCCTTTATCTGGATGTGGCAAGCGGTATTAAAATGCCTGCGGATTTGATTTTGGTATTGGATGTTTCCGGGAGTATGGACTTATCTCGTATGGACTTTTTGAACAATGCTCTGCTGGGAGATGATGCTTTTATCGCTAAGTTTTTAAAAGCTCACCCATCCAATCACCTGAGTATTGTGTGCTTTTGGGGTGCACAACTTCCAAACTGGAAAGGTGCATATAACTGGGCAGGGGATAATCCAATCACTAATGGTCGGATAAATGCAGGTCAGGATGTGGGTGATGCTACGATTTTCCAGCACTGGATAACAGCAGCTAACCTGCCATATGCACCTATATTTTTGAAAAAAGGTGTGGGCGGCACTAATTATGGTGCGGGACTTTACCAAGCCCAAAGATTATTGACCACACCGCCTATGAATCCAAGTCCCACTAAATATATGGTCTTTATGAGTGACGGCGTTCCCACCCATGGATTATCTACCAAAGCACCTGGGGGAATAATTAATACTCAAAATGTGATTGAAGTTTTTGGACAGTTACAAGAGAATGTGCCATTAAATCTTAAAAGTGCTACGGGAATCTACCGCTATGGTTCAGGGGAGGGTGCCACCTTCAATGTGGGATTTTGCAAGGACGCAAACAAAATACTTGGGGTTAATTTTGCCTTATCAAATCCAGATTTGAATATTTTTTCTGTGGGTGTTGGAAATGATGATCCCGAAGTGCTGAAATATATGGCAAGCGGCACAGGAAGATATCTTAATGCACAAAAATTCGAAGATTTAGATTCAACTTTTGCCAGTATTTTAGGTCCGTCTAATGTGGTGATTACCGATACTCTTAGCGAATATGTGGATTTTCACGACACCACGGATTTGAAGCTAACTTCTAAATGCGGCACTACCACAAAGACTCTTTGGCAAAATAATGAAATTACCACGGATGGAAAAAACATTATTCAGTCCGTAAGAGTTGATAAAAATACCAAAAAAATCATAGCCACCTTTGTACCGAAATTTACCCTATCGCCCAACACTGTTTATACCCTTTCTTTTAATGTGGGGGTTACACCAAAGGCATATCAGGACTATGCCGTGGAACAAAAATACCCTGAGATAGGAGAGGTGGATACGGATTATGTGGCAAATAAAACCAGCTCACTGCAACCTGGTTTTTATGCCAACAAGAATGAGGATACCACGGTTTCATATAGTTTCGATGCCAACCAACCTCTCATTATCAAAAATTATCAAAAGCCTGTGGTTCAGGTGAGTGCGGCAGAAATATCCTTAAATATTTTAAAAACCGATGATAGTGTGAAAAAAACACCATTGGAGGGTGCCGAGTTTCAGCTTTTTAATGCACTACTTGAACCTAACAATGTATGGGTGAAAAATGGTGCAAGTATGGGAACTGCGGTTAGTGGTAAAGATGGCAAAGCTGTGTTTGCTGGAAAACTCTACCCGGGACATTATATTTTGGTGGAAACAAAACCCCCATCCGGTTATCAGGGTTCAAAAGAAGAAATTGTAATAAAAATAGATTCCAAAGAAGCCAGGGTATTAAAAGGGCAGGCAACCATCACTAACACTGCATCTGATACATGGCAGGTTGCAGTTTCAAATACACCATATCTTGTACTTCCTGCCACAGGAGGAGAAGGGGGGCGAAACTTATTCCTTGTGGGCAGTGGCTTAGTTATATTTTCAGCAATTATGTGGATTTCATACTTGCGAAAAATCCGGAAACCAAAGAATGATTCACCGAGGCGTTGCTGATTAATACCAATAAATCAAATTAAGAAGGAGAAATCAATGAAAAAATTTAAAGGATTAGGAACACTGTTACTTATCACTATTTTACTTTTATCTTTATCTATCCCTGTTTTTGCAGGGGGAACATCGGGCTCTATTACAATGAAAAATTCCGAAGGTAACATCAAGACGGATTCGTTATATTCTGCCTATAAAATTGTCGGGTGGAATATGTCAAAAGTGGGTAGTGATGTGTTATACACCGATATGGTGCTCACAAGCAAATATAAGGCTGACATTGTTACCTCGCTGGGAGCACCTCTTGTTGCTACTTCATCTGATGCCGATGTTTTAAAGGCTGTGGCAGCATTAAATGAAACAGATGACGCTAAAAAGGTTGCAAAATTGGCAGTGGATCTTTCCAGCGTGGTGGGAGTTGCGGAGTATACCGCAACGGCGGGTGTATTTACTAATTTACCCTATGGCTATTATCTGATTATGGAAACCGCAAATAACGCTTCCGATGGCACGGTTCTTTCTAAACCGATATTAGTTGCAGTTCCTGATAAAAAAGAAGGCAACCCCGCTGTTTCTGTGACTGTTAAAACCTCCACAGCTACGGTGGAAAAAGATATTGTGATTGGGGATGGAGCCAATGCTACTAATGTGAAAGCCGCAGAGAAAAAAATTGGCGACACCGTTAATTATAAACTCACCGCCACTATCCCCACTTATGCCGCCAATGCTACGGGTATCTCTTATTACATCACAGATACCCTGAGTAAAGGTTTAACACTGACCCAAGGAAGCGTTATAGTGCAGGATTTTAAGGGTGTTGTTATCCCGGTATCGGGTAATTATACGGAAACTGTGACAACTAATATTGATGAGAGCACTGCGCTGAAAATTGACTTTATCTATGATAAGATTAAAGATTTGGGACCTCTGACAATTACATATAGTGCAACATTAAATCAGAGTGCCAAAGTTGGCTCTACTGGTAACCCCAATAGTGTAACCCTAACTTACAGTAATAACCCGGGCTCAGGTGGTTCTTCTTACACAACACCGCCAAAGCATACCATTGTTTACACCACCGGTATTCAATTAACAAAGGTGGATGTTAATGCTAAACAAACCAAGTTGTCAGGTGCAACCTTTGAAATTTATAAAGACCATGCTCTCAGTATTTGTTTAGGAACTGCGGTTACCGATAAAGACGGTATTGCCTACTTTCCGGGTCTTGATGCAGGTACCTATTGGATTAAGGAAACAATAGCTCCCGCCGGTTATGATTTGTTAAAAGACCCAATAGAGGTGAAAATCGGCGTCACACTCCCCAAAACTGTAACAAATGGTAATGAATTGGCGGAATGGAACACTACAACCCCGGGCTTTGCAAATACAGGAAATCTGGGAATCATTTGCGGTGAAGTGATAAATACCAAAGGCTTCCAGCTTCCCGGCACCGGTGGTATGGGTACTACTTTATTCACTGTTGGCGGTGTGATTCTCTTGGGTGTGGCTGTGGGACTATTGCTGATTTATCGTCGTAAAAAGAAACACGCCTAAGAAAAAAGCGTGTTAATAAGGTGAAATTTTCCCAATGCAGAGGAGGATTTGATGGTGAAAAAAAAGTGGCAGCCCATTGCTATTTCCTTAATATTTTTCTTGGGTATAGTTGTGCTGCTCTATCCTTTGGTCAGTGCTATTATTAGCAAAGCAACCTCCACTGCGGCGGTGAAAGATTATCAGGCAGCGGTGCAAAAAATGGATACAAGTGCTCAAGACGCTATGTTTGCCGCTGCCCAAGACTATAATGCCAAATTTTTTCAAAGTGTTACACAGGATACTTTGGGCAAGGAATATGGCAGCCAAAGTACAGAATATAACAATCTACTGAATGTGGATGGAATCATGGGCTACCTTGATATCCCTTGTGTGGATATTTATTTACCAATATATCACGGTGTTTCCGAAGATGTGCTGCAAAAGGGTATTGGTCACCTGCCTCAAACCGCTTTACCTGTGGGAGGGGAGGGGACTCACGCAGTTTTATCCTCCCATTGCGGCTTGCCAAATGCCAGACTTTTTACGGATTTGGATCAAATCACAGAGGGTGACAAATTTTTTGTTCATATATTGAGGGAAACTTTGGCATATAAAGTCAATAAAATTCAGGTGGTTTTGCCCGAAGAAGCCCAAGGACTGGGAGGATTTTCAGGGGAGGATTACGTGACACTGCTGACCTGTACTCCCTATGGTATAAATTCCCATCGTCTATTGGTTCGGGGAATTCGCATACCATATATCGAGGAAAATACAGAGGTGCATTCGCCAATAGCAGAAGATAATAATGTGCCCTTTAATTGGTTGTGGTATTTATGGATTTTGGTGCCCATTGTATTCTTGGGGTGGTTGTGGTTGTGGCTGTGGAAACCAAAGAAAAAGTACAACAAATAAAAGGAGTGAATATCATGCAAGAACGTCATCACAATAGGATATGGATTTTGCCACTTCTGCTGCTGGTGACGCTATTGGTGTCTACTCAAGTCGCCGCCGCAGAATCCGGCAGTATTACGGTGAAATTAAATTCTGGGGAGCATGCTTCTGTTGCCGGGGTTGAGGTAACTTTGTGGCGAGTGGGGGAATCCGTGGTAGGGAGCTATGTTCTCTTATCTGATTATGTCGGCTCCGGGGTAAAAATAAACAATCTCAATACCGCTCAGGAACAAGCCGCAGCTGCAAGTGATTTGACTACCTTTATTGAGAAAAATAGACTTCTCGGTATAAAGTGTGTTACCAATTCTCGGGGAGAGGCTCTTTTCTCTAATTTATCTGTGGGATTATATCTTTTGCGTGTAACTTCTACTGTGGGAGAATGTATTGCAAAGCCTTTTTTGGTGCCCATGCCACTGGAAAAACCCGATGGCAGCGGCTGGAACTATGAAGTTATAGCAGAGCCAAAAATTCCTATTATCACAGGGAAAGATTCCGTTCCTCCCCCATTGACTCCTCCGCCATCGGAAAAAGAAAAGCCCCTTCCTTTACCTGATAAAAAGTTACCGCAAACCGGTCAAAATGTTATTGTAATTTGGCTTTGCTCCGCTTTAGGATTCGTATTTGTTCTCATTGGTATTATAGGTCTGTATCGGGACAGAAAGAAATAAAATATGAAAAAAAGTAGAGTTGGTTGGCTTGCAATCCTGATAGGGGTGGTCTTAGTGGCGATTGCCTTGGTTTTTTGGCTGAAAAATTATGTTGAAAGTGCAGATGCCGCCACTGCATCTGCCCATATGGTGGCAAAAATTCAAAGTCAAATTAAGATGCAAAGTGAAATTGAAATGCCCCAACAGGTAGAAAATCCAGATTCAGAAAATACCAAGGATTTTCTTTTAAATAAAAAATACTTGGGCATTTTGGCAATTCCCACCTTGGACTTGGAATTGGCTGTTCAGATGAAATGCAGTGCATCTCTATTGAGAAGTGCACCTTGTCTTTATGCTGTTGTGGGGGAGAATAGCGATAGATTGATTATTTGTGGGCACAATTACCGCAGTCACTTTGGCAAACTTAAAAAATTGGCAGTGGGTGACGAGATATATTTTACCGATATGGGTGGTGAAAAAACTTCCTATAAAGTTATTGAATCCACCATTATTTCCCAAGATGACTTTGCCGCATTAACAGATGAAAATGGAGCTTTAACGCTATTTACTTGTACCCCAAATCGCCTTAATCGAGTGGTGATTCGCTGTGGACTCCATTAATCCCAACAGAATTTTCAGATAAATCCGCCAATTTTGGCGGATTTTTTTCTGTTCCCAGCATGGTTCCAATCTTAAGGGTTAAAGTGCATAGAAATATTATATTTCAGTGCGCTATTTCCTATTACTGACTATTTTTTTATAAGCAGTATTTAAAATCTGTCACTACTTGTTTTAATTTAATCCATGTTAATTTGCAATGCTGCACTTTTTGCCTCAGCAAAGGTGGAATATACTTCAATAGCATCGTTAGATTGGGCATTGGATTCATTAGCATCATTGAGTCCTACTATATCTATGGATTTCACCTTATCCATGGATTTCACCTTGTGAACCTTCCATGTATCATCTTCCTTTTTCATTTCAAAAACGTATTGGGTTTTGTCTTTGGGGGTATATATTACAAAGCCGTTATCTTTTTCATCAACAAATTTTGCCCAACTTATAACATCTGCGCTAACAGTTGCTTCTGTTTGATTATCGTTATATTCTACATTTTTTATTTTACAGGAGGATACTCCTGCATCTACAGTATAAGAAACTTTTGCCAAAGTCATATTTAAAAGTCTTTGTTTGGTTTCAATATATGTTGGTCCGGCAGGAGTATCCGTTGAATAATATTTGGCTATTTCATCTTTGTAAGCCTGAAGATAACTATTTCTTTCTTCTTCTGTTAAATCTTGGGGCAAGCCAGTTTGGGTAGGGAAAGAACCGGAATTTAAAAAAGTTATTTCCGCACCTGTAATTGCGTTAATTAACTTTGCTTTAGAATTTACAACCAATGCAAAAATACAATCAATTGCCAACACAGCAATTATCAAAACTGACAACATTATTTTCTTTTTCATAGTAATCCTTCCTATTTTTGTGGCAATTTTTTCTTCTTCTGAAAGTGCCATTAAGATATGATCCATTCCACACTCTGCTCATAAATTAAACATCGGTCAATATCCTTCTTCGCTGATATAGTGCCATTGGTCTTGGTGTTTTTTTAATACATCCATCACATTTTTGTTGACGTTTTCAGATGTATAAAAAATTGCATAGTTTTCGAAAGTGATATAGGTACCGCCATCGGTCGGAAAGATCTGACAATAGTTATCACCACTGTTTATCCCCACTGCAAAGCCATCATATTCAAACATATTAAGGTATCCTTCGGGAGGAACAATTTCCCATGCCGCAGTATCGCCAAAGGCAGAAAGAAGTTCATTTGCAATTTCATCACTACCGTAACACATAAACTTGTCATTATAAATATAATCGTCCTCTTTGGCATAGGGTGGGTCATAAAGCATACGCCATTTTATCCAAAAATCTGCGGCAAACACTTCTTTGAAATACTGCTCGAAATTGAGAACCTTCTCAAGATTTCTGTTAAAGACAATCTCTAAGTAAGAGAGCGCTGCTTCATAAGTGCCGTCAATCATTTTATAACTATCAGAAGGACTGCTCACCGCCGCTGTATCATCGGGGAAAAGATAGACTATAGCGCTTCCTCCAAAAGAAATGGCTTTTACATTGTTGACATCATTACTGTTGGCGGTTTCTTCCTTTTCCCATTGGGAGCGTTTAAGAATTGTATTAAATTCAGATAGTTCATCAGAAGTTAAAGGCAGAATACAACCTTTATAAATCGGATTTACAATGACGTTTTCCGCAAAGTCAGTTTCCTTTTCGTCATAATAAGAAAGCTCATCAAAAATCGGCATAGAGGAAGTATCTTTGTAGGTCATAACATTTTCAGGATATTTTGCATACATCTCTGAGTCATCATAAGGTGGGTATCCGGGGCTCGCAGACTCATTGCCACAGGCACAAAAGGATAAGGTGAGTAGAAAAAATAATGCAAAAACAATTGCTTTTTTCATAATACTTTCTCCTTAATATGATATGCAACAGGATGAAAAAACAATTGCTTTTTCATGCTGATTCAAAATTACCTACAATCAGGCGACCAAGTTCCTCTTACCCGTGTTGCATCATTATATCGATATTTATTGTGATTCATGAACGTCATATTGTTATTCCATGCAATAGCTGCCGTATCACGAAATAACGAGAAGGGTTTTACAGTCCACTCCCACTCCATATATATTGTAGAATAAGTAAATCCATTGGGATCATTTATTTCCGTACTAATTATAAATTACGTTGATCCATTACCTACAGGAATGTTACCCAATTTCCCAATATCAATTGCCCATAGTTGATCTTTTTGATAGAGTATTGTAGCTCTATATTTTTGAATATGAGGGGAATTACGCTTGTAAGATACTCCATAATCCTCTTTAGGAATTATGGAGAAGTCTTCAGTAAAACCATACTCACACTGATATGTACCTTTGTTATCAGTATACTCCAAAGAGGGAATCCCAAAGGACTTATCTACTTCTTCCTTGGAAGTCTTTATTGATATGCCACCTTTAAAACACCAGTCTGTTTCCAATAAAGACATATCCAAAACTGCTTGGGAATCATAACCATCCGCTTGAGGGATAAAGCCAAATCCACTCACTTTATCACTGATAAAACTAATACCAAAAACCACATATGAATTTTCTTTTAAAACATAGCGGTAACTACCATCTTCGTTATCAATGCGTTGGTATTCATCTTTGTTAAACTTTTTATTTACAGATGCCACAGATTCGTCCAAAGTAATGTTTACTCCAGTTTTTATGTTGTAGGCATTTCCATAGTCTATATTTTTTCCCTTGATTGTTGCTATCTGACCACAACTGCTTAAAAAAAGTAACAGAAACAATAATATTAAAAAAATAGATACTTTTTTCATAAATTTTCCTCTTGCATATATTCTTAGTACGTAGAGTCAGGCGACCAAGTTCCTCTTACCTGTGTTGCATCATTATGAGGTAGTAATCCACTGCATAAGATGCAGAATTTACCGGAACAGTGCGGGTAGCATTAAATCTTCTTAATACAATTTTTTACAGATGGTCTTTTTTAGCTTGTTATTTCTCCAACTTGCTTATAATTTCTTTTCTTTCTTTAAAATAGAAAAACCAGCATTCAGCAGTTTTATAAAAAATCAATCCCAAATATACACAGAAAAGTGCTTTAGGACAATAAGTTGTAAAGAAAACTGAAAAGGGTCTATTTGTAATTATATCAAATAAATGAGTGTAGTTTTCCATACCCAGAGGGAAGAAAAGGACTATACCCAAAACCGAAACCGCTGTGAATAATATGGTGATTAAGAAAGGGGTTGTGCCTCGGAGTTTTCTGGGTATGTCTAATCGATATCCCATCATATAGCCAAGGGTAACGCCAAAGATTACACAGCAAATAGAAGCAGATGTGTATAAAAAGTAAACTAATTCAATATCAAAAGATGGGTTCCTAAGTTGTTGCCACTGCAATATCCAGCCAATGACCAAAATAGAAACTATTGGCAGTATAACGATAGTAACAATTGCCCAAATATGGCTGCATATTTTCTTCATCAGAAACCTCATTTCTTAGATGTTATACTTTTTTAGCTCCAAATACCAGCGCTTACGGTAAGTGTCCATGTTGAACTCCCTTTAGTTAATGTGCAGACACTGGAACATTTGATAAAGCAAGTTATATTTGACACAACAGCAGTGGTGTTTGTGGCATATTGTGGTCCTATATCGCCAGCTTGCTGAAATTCTGTTGCTTCAGTTTCTATGTCATCCCAGTTCTATAGAATGCCAGCCCAAGCATCCCTTTGCTCGGTATAAAGTGCCAATTCTTCCTCGGTCATATCGGCAGTAATGACATCCCAGTTAGCAACTATTTCTTTATATGATATTGGATTATCTTAAGAGGGGATAACATTTCCTAAGGATTCCGTTTCCTCCGCCCAAACCCCGGCGGAAAAACATAAGCTGAGTGTCATAATTAGGCTGATAATTACTAAATTCTTTTTCAGGATTTCTTATCCTTCTTTTTACTCATAAAAGTTTTTTTCAATTTGCTCACAAGCATTAAAATATTATTTGTTAATAATCTTTTTGCTGAAAAAAGCTTATTGAATTACCCAACAACAATATGCTATGGAATTATTTAAAATTCATACAGAAAAGATGCCTATTACGGAAAGCTTTAATAGAGGTGCATTTGTTGATAAATGGTTAATTGGGTGTTCTGGAGCAGAAATTGCATTTGTCGCTTCGGAAGCGGCTTATAATTCGATTAGGAGAACAGTGAATATTGCTTATATGTTTGCGCATAACCAAGAAATCAGTATAACAGAAGATAATATAATTATTGAAGAATACTTTATTAAGGCAGCAAAAAAATTAAAAGAGAGTAAAAAACGTGCTGAAACCGCCAAATGGAGATAGCTTTAATATTTGTCTTTATGAGTTTATAAGCGATTTGTAAGTAAGAAAAATACTTTAAATACCAAGAGACTTTTTGTTCTATGAAATCAAAATGATTATTCAAAAACCCTAGCGGAAGGTGGGGTTTTTGATGGCGATACCAATTATTATTTACTTTTTTATTATATCTCCTTTGATAAATTGTTGTTCAATTTACTATACCATTACCGCAAGACCATTTTTAATGCTTATGTGTTTGCTAATACAGGGGCAGGTACCATTGAGCAAGCCGTGGATATGGCTACAAATGATTTTTTAAACGCAGGTATAAACTGTGTGCAATATTCTAACGGTGCCAGAGTGAATATTGCCTCATATGCTGAAATGGCAGTAAGAACCGCTAATAAAAGGGCATATCTACAGGGTGAAGCCGTAAAGCGTGAAGAATGGGGTATTCATACCGTTTATGTGACCGCTCATAATACCGCTTGCCCACTTTGTCAAGATTGGCAAGGTTTGGTTTATGTGGATGATGAATTTGGTGAGGGTACGGCATCGGAGTCTAAAGACTTGGGTTATCCCTTATTGAGTGATGCTATTGCAGGTGGGTTATTTCACCCGAATTGCCGTAATGGTATGACAACTTTTTTTGAAGGTGTGAATGATGAACCTGTACCACCCACCGATGAAGATAAAGCAGAGCAGCAAGAAAACTATGAGCAGGCACAACAAAAAAGCTATAATAATAGGCAAATATTGAGGTACCAGCGTTTGCGAGAAGGCAGTTTGGATGAGGATAATAAAGCCAAATATAAAGCTAAAGAAAAGCAGTGGCGAGAACGCCAATCTCTCTTGAAAAAACCATCCATACTCAGCGATAATAAATATAAATTATTGCCCAACGATATTATGAAAGATGTTAGAAAAGCCGAACAGAGTATTTCGGAAGACTCCATTGAAAATTTACTGATTTATGACAGAAAAGGAAATTTACTTATATCAAAAGCCGGCATATCTTCAAAGGTAGAAGTACCAAAAAGTTCAAAAAAAAATATTAAGGGTTGTATTATGACCCATAATCACCCATCAGGTAAGACATTTTCAGTTGAGGATGTGCAAACATTATTTTTTTCCGGGGTTGCGGAGCTTAGAGCTACAACAAAAGACGGCACTTTTATTCTGAGGCAACCTAAGACGTGGCATAAAGGATTAAGCAGACCATATAAAATTCGTAAAGAGTACGAAGATATATTATATTCTTTACAAGATAAATATATTGACATTTACAATAGAGATGGTTTATTATTAAATCAAGTAGAAGCGATGTGGACAGAGGAAACGCTGAAAATATTCACAAAAAAATTCGGTTTAGAATATAAATTTGAAAGGTGGTAATTATATGAAAGTAAAGATTTCCGAAATACCCGATGATAAAACTTTTGATGATTATCCGGAAGGTACTATTTTTATTGTAGAGGATAAATTTCCAAGTTTACTGGATAAAAGAATCCCACCCTCAAAAAAGACCGATTAAACCACTATCGCATATGATAGTGGTTTTTGATATGATATTTAAAACGATATGCGGAGTTTCTTATTGAGGATGCAAAAGCATTGTTGATATTTTTATAAGCATCTGAATAAGGCTTAATATAGAGCTAAGCTACCTTTCAACGCACGGTATATACCGTGCTTTTATTATGCCCAAAATTGTTATGGCCTTAAACTGTCAAGTTGGCTGACGAGCAATAAACGGAAATAGCCCACAGGCTTAAAATGGAGGTATTTAATATGTCTAACGAACCTAACCAAACACCAACACCGAACCCTACACCTAATGAACCTGCTCCTGAATCTTCACCGGGTAAAACCGTTGTAAATGATGATTTCTTTACAAAATTAGATAGCATTTTAGATAAACGCCTTGATGGTGTCGCAAAATCCGCATTAAAAGCAAATGGGGTATCTGAAGATGAATTACAAGAGGTATTAACTCAATATCGTCAACAAAAGCAAGCTAAGGAAAGCGAAACAGTAAAAACCTTAAATATATTGCAGGCAGAAAATGAAAAGCTGAAATCATCTGCGGCTCAAATGCAGGTTGAAAGTGCGGCTTTTAAAGAAGCATTGGAATTGGGCATTGATAAAGCTGCAATCCCATATGTATTGCGGCTTGGGGATTTATCTAAAGTGGTAGGTGAAAAAGGTGAACTGAAAACCGATGCAATTAAAGAGTCACTTAATAAGGTGCTGGAAGATGTCCCTGCTCTTAAAGGTGGGGTGACAAGCGGTAAAGGGTTCAAAGTGGGGGCAGATGGTAAACCTACTAACTCTGATGCTACAAAAGAACTGTTAACCAATATTTTTGGTAAACGAAAAGAATAAGAAATGAGGTAATTTAATTATGGCAGAACTCAAATATGCTGATATTTTCAGCAACCACATTGTTGATTTATACACCCAAGAACTTAAATCTATGGATTTGTATAACAGTAACCCCGATATCCAAATTATTAATGGTAAACAGGTGAAACTCCCCAAGTTAACTGTAAGTGGTTATAAAGACCACAATAGAGCTGTTATGGGGTTTAACACCGGCACATACGCTAATGATTATGAAATCAAGGTTCTTGACCATGACCGTGATGTTGAATTTGCAATCGACCCCATGGATGTAGATGAAACCAATTTGGTGGTATCTGTGGCAAATATTCAAAAGCGTTTTGAAATCACCCAAGCAATCCCCGAAAAAGATAAATATACCTTTTCAAAATTATTTGCAGAAGCAACCGCCATGGGTTCCACAATCAAAACTACCGCTTTAACAAGTGTTAATGTTTTAGATGATTTTGATGATAATTTAGTTGCCATGGAGGAAGCGGGAGTGCCCCTTGACCGTGTGATTTTATATTGCACTCCTACATTTATGAAGTTGCTGAAAGAAACAGATAAGCTCAAACGCTCTTTGGCTAATGCCGATGCTAATGTAGACCGTAGGGTTCGGACTTTGGACGATATTAAACGTATATTAACAGTGCCATCTGATAGGTTTAAAACCGCATATAATTTCACTGATGGGTGTGTTCCTGCTGTTGGTGCAAAGCAAATCAATTATATTATGATTGACCCCGAAAAGCACCAAAACAGGAAGTTGTGGATATGTTTGAACAGGTACTTAAAATTAATATTGTAAATATATTAATACATAAAAATAAAATAAAACAAAATTTTGCAAATATACTAAAATATTGACATATTTTATCTACAAATTGAATATTCCCATTTGTTTCTATTGTAATATATACATAATGTGATATAATTATTTCAATGAGTATTAGACCTTTAAAGTGTGATTATGATAGAATGTGAGAGCGGAATAATGAATAATTTTCAAGAAAATCCCTTCAGTAAATTTGATTGGATTTTATTTTTAGTGTTGGCAATTATTTGTTTTGGTTCCTTTGAACACAGCGATATTATTCATACTGCAACAGGTGCTTTAGGCTATTTAAATGGTCATATTTGGGGTTTTTATGAATATGGCGATTCTTTTATTCAGGGAATGAACTATTTACCCAGTACTTTTTTACTGTTTGCTATTTGGGATATTCCGTTATTTCTATTAAATATAATTACAGAACCAACAATGGGTGTTTCTGTTTTTGCAATTATGTGGTTTAAGCTTTTGCCGGTATCTGTATATTTGGTATCGGGTTTTATTTTATATAAAATTGGGCGTGAAATAGGGCTAAAAAATAGTACCGCCAAAGCCATGATGTATATTTTTTATACTGCACCCATTGGTTTTTTTAGTCAATTTATTTTTGGGCAATATGATATCTTTACAATATTTTTTATGCTTTTGGGTTTCCTCTATTTCCTAAAAGAGGATAGGATGAAATTTATCCTGTTTTTTGCCATTGCAATTACCTTTAAATATTTTGCACTATTAATTTTTTTACCCTTGCTTTTATTGCAGGAAAAAAACATAAAAAAAATTATTATTCAATTTATCCTTGTGCTAATACCCATTATGGCACAGGTATTATTATATTTTCATTCCACGGTGTTTCGCAGTGATGTGCTGGGATTTACCGCCACGGAAAGCGTATTGCAAAGTAATATTGTCATTACCCAAGGCTTGGGCCTCAGCATTGTGATTTTGGGTTGGGTTTTTCTTTGCGGTTGGGCATATTTTATACAAACAAAAACCAAAACAGATAACGCACAGTGGAGTATCTATTTTTGCAATTTAGTAACTTGCGTTGTTTTCGGTTTTTCTTTATGGCACCCACAATGGTTGCTAATTGCAGTTCCTTTTTGGACTATGGGAACAATTATTAATAAAAAACGTACAGCCTTTTTTTGGCTGGATATTATCCTGTTTATAGTATTTCTTATGCTTGTTGTTACGATCCACGAAACCAATGTGGATCAAACTTTGTTTATGGGTGGTATTTTTAGACAGTTTTATTACTCATCTGCTATTACCATGGCACGTCTTTTCATATTTAACAATGCCAATGTTCTATTTTCACTATTTACAGGGATACTGATGGTATACACCATCTTTAAACACCCAAAATATTGTGAAGATGATTTTTCCGCAATAGATATATTACCGGATAGAAACTTATTGCGTGGTCGTTTTGTATTTTGTGTATTATTGTTTGTTATCCCCGCTACTTTTTGTTTGTATATGGGGCTAAAAACAGATGTGATGACCTATCAAGCTCCGGAACAATCGGTGAAAGCTATGGATACCATACTTGATGATAACACCGTTATTGGGGAGGTATTTCTTCCGCAAAACCAATATATCACAGGGATAGAATTTATTGCCGATACATTTACAAAGGAAAATACCTTTGATTTTACTGTTTCTTTGCAGGATTGGAATACAAAAAAAATCCTTGCTGCAACCAAAATAAACTCCGCAATTCTTATGGATAACCGAGAAAACTATTTTACCTTTCCCGAAACGAAGTTAGAAAAAGGTAAAACCTATTGCTTATTATTTTCCGCAAAAAACACCAATGAAAATAACACAATAGCCCTTTGTCGTGGTTGGCGAAATAATGATAAACACGGTTATGCTGTAATTGATAATAAAAAGCAAGATTATGACTTAGCATTAAAGATTTATGGAAAATAAATACAAATACTAAATAAAAACGATTATAGGGGGCAGTTATGAAAGTAGTTATTTTGGCCGGAGGCTTTGGCACAAGAATTTCCGAGGAGAGTCATTTAAAGCCAAAACCAATGATTGAAATAGGCGAACAACCAATTTTATGGCATATAATGAAACAATACTCAGCTTATGGTTTTAACGATTTTGTGATTTGCTGTGGTTATAAACAATATGTTATCAAGGAATACTTTGCTGATTATTATTTGCATACCAGTGATATAACCTTTGATTTTACCAAGAAAAATAACATTGTAATTCACAAGAACCATGCAGAACCATGGAAAGTTACTTTGGTAGATACGGGCTTAAACACCATGACCGGCGGACGAGTGAAACGCATTCAAAAATATATTGGTAATGAGCCATTTATGCTAACCTATGGTGATGGGGTTTCCGATGTAAACATTAAATCACTGGTGGAATTTCATCAATCTCATGGTAAAATTGCCACGATGACAGCGGTAAATACAGGGCAACGCTTTGGGGTTTTGGAAATTGACGATAACTCCACAATCAACGCTTTTCGTGAGAAAAATGAAAATGATGGCAGTATGATAAATGCGGGATTTATGGTACTTCAACCTGAAATTTTTGATTATATTGAAGACGACAGCACCATTTTTGAAAGAGCTCCTTTGGAAGGAGTTGCAGCTAAAGGTAATTTAATGGCTTTTAAGCACAAGGGATTTTGGCAGTGCATGGATACCCAAAGAGATAAAGAACAATTAGAAAAACTATGGGCTTCCAATAAAGCTCCTTGGAAAGTATGGTAAAATCTGCAATGTTGGATATGAATTTTTACAAAAATAAAAATGTTTTGGTAACGGGTCACACCGGTTTTAAAGGTACTTGGCTTTGCAAAATGTTGATTAATGCAGGAGCAAGGGTTACAGGCTATGCTTTAGAGCCACCAACCAACCCTTGTGTATTTCAGTTAAGCGGCATAGAATCTCAAATAAATTCTATTATTGGCGATATCCGAGATTTAACAAAGCTTATGGATGTGTTTGAAAAAGTACAACCTGAAATAGTGTTTCATCTGGCAGCCCAACCCATTGTGCGGGATTCTTATAAAAATCCTGTTTATACCTACGAAACAAACGTAATGGGAACGGTGAATATTTTAGAATGTGTGCGTTTAAACCCATGTGTAAAGTCATTTTTAAATGTAACCACAGATAAAGTGTATCGCAATAATGAGTGGATATGGGGATACAGAGAAGATGAATTTTTAGATGGGTTTTACCCCTATTCCAACAGTAAATCATGCTCGGAATTGGTAACTCATAGTTATAAAAACTCATTTTTTGCCAATGGTTCTGTGGCAATTTCCACGGCAAGAGCAGGGAATGTAATCGGTGGCGGTGATTTTGCCAAAGATAGGATTATTCCCGATTGTGTTCGTGCCGCAGAAAAAAAAGAAGAAATTATAGTGCGAAACCCCAATTCCATCCGTCCTTATCAACACGTTTTGGAGCCTCTTTATGTATATTTAATGATTGGGGAAAAGCAATGGGATTGCGGCGGTTTTGCGGGATATTACAATGTTGGCCCCGATGATTGCGATTGCGTAACCACGGGAACTTTGGTTTCACTTTTTTGTGAAAAATGGGGTGAATCACAATGTTGGCAAGATATTTCCGAAAAAGACGCACCTCATGAAGCCAATTTTTTGAAGTTAGATTGTTCTAAAATTAAATCCATTTTTCTATGGCATCCTCGCTGGGGTATCGATATGGCTTTGGAAAAAGTTTGCCAATGGACAAAAGTCTATTTAAACAATGGTGATATTTCTGCAGAAATGGATCGGGAAATTGAAGAATTTTTAAATGATAAGCAGGAGAATAAAAAAAATGTTTGAAAATAAAACTGAACAGCAGGCTCGTGAAGATATTTTACATATGGTTGCGGAGTATTGTGATACGTTTCATAATAATAAAAGCGAATTTGCCGAAGGTGATCGCATTTCATATGCAGCACGTGTTTACGACCATGATGAAATGGTAAATTTGGTGGATAGCTCTTTGGAATTTTGGCTTACATCGGGACGTTATACTGATTTATTCGAAAAAGAATTTGCCAAATATCTCAATGTGAGTTTTTGCTCTTTGGTCAATTCCGGATCTTCAGCAAATTTACTGGCTTTTATGGCGCTTACATCTCCATTATTGGAAGATAGAGCCATTAAGCCCGGAGATGAAGTGATTACTGTGGCAGCAGGTTTTCCTACCACGGTAACGCCTATCCTTCAATATGGGGCAGTACCTGTATTTGTAGATGTAACAATTCCTCAATATAATATAGATCCAAGTCAACTTGAGATAGCTCTTTCCCCTAAAACAAAAGCTGTAATGATTGCCCATACTCTGGGAAATCCTTTTAATTTAGATAAAGTGAAAGCTTTTTGCGATAAACATAATCTTTGGCTGGTTGAAGATAATTGTGATGCTTTGGGCAGTCAATACACCATCAATGGTGAAGAAAAATTTACCGGAACCATTGGCGATATCGGAACATCCAGTTTCTACCCTCCCCATCATATGACCATGGGTGAAGGTGGAGCTGTATATACAAACAATCCTAAATTGAATAAAATTATTCGTTCATTTAGAGATTGGGGCAGAGATTGCGGTTGCCCCTCAGGGAAAGATAATCTTTGCGGCCATCGGTTTGACCAACAATATGGTGAATTGCCTTTGGGATATGACCACAAATATGTTTATTCGCATTTTGGTTATAATTTAAAAGCCACGGATATGCAGGCAGCGGTAGGTTGTGCCCAACTGAAAAAATTCCCCAAATTCGTAGAAAAACGACGTGAAAATTTTAATCGTCTGAAAGCAGCTTTAGAGCCAATTTCACACAGTGTTATTTTGCCAGAGCCTTGTGAAAATTCCAATCCCAGTTGGTTTGGTTTCCTTATCACTTGCAAAAATGGGGTTGATCGCAACAGCGTTGTTCAATATATAGAAAAAAATGGTGTTCAAACCAGAATGCTTTTTGCCGGTAATATTATTAAGCATCCTTGCTTTAATGAAATGCGAGAAAACCACAGCGGTTATCGTGTTATCGGAAATTTGGAAAACACTGATTGCATTATGAATGATACTTTTTGGGTAGGAGTATATCCGGGAATGACCAAGGCGATGATTGATTATATGGCAAAAATTATTATTGAGGCTGTTTAACAGTATAAATAAAAGGATTTTGAATTATGAAAATTAAAGTATCAAATTATATTGCAGATTTTCTGGCAAGTCATGGTATAAAACACGTTTTTACCGTTACAGGTGGTGGTGCCATGCACTTAAATGATGCCTTGGGTCATCATAAGGAATTAAAATGTATATATAATCATCATGAGCAGGCATCAGCTATTGCCGCTGAGTCTTATGCCAGAATAAATAATAAAATTGCAGCGGTTTGTGTTACCAGCGGCCCCGGGGGAACCAATGCAATCACAGGTGTTGTAGGTGGCTGGCTGGATTCTATTCCTATGTTTGTTCTTTCCGGTCAGGTTAGGTATGACACCACAGCCAGAAGCACCGGCTTAAATATACGAGCTATGGGCGATCAAGAATTTGATATTACCAAAGCTGTTGCTTGTATGACAAAGTACAGCGAAATGGTTATAGATCCTTTGGAAATTGCTTATCATCTTGAAAAAGCATATTACTTGGCTTTTCATGGTCGTGGTGGTCCTGTTTGGTTGGATATTCCTTTGAATGTTCAAGGTGCAATAATTGATACCGATGATTTAAAACACTTTGATGAAGAAGAATGTAAAAATGAAAACCCACCCAAGGTTTCAGCGGCAACTGCCAAAGAAATTTTGGAAAAAATAAAAGAGGCAAAACGACCTGTTATAAATTGTGGTAGTGCTATCCGCAGTTCAGGTGGATATGAAACATTTTGCCAATTAGTAGAAAAATTAAATATTCCCGTAGTTACAGGCTGGAACAGTATTGATTTACTGCCCAATGACAATCATCTTTATGTGGGACGTGGTGGTATCATGGGGGATAGAGCAGGTAACTTTGCAATTCAAAACAGCGACTTGGTTTTGTCATTAGGCAGTAGACTGAGCATTCGCCAAGTAGGATACAATTATGAATCATGGGCAAGAGAAGCCTTTGTGATTATGGTTGATATTGACAAAGATGAATTGAAAAAGCCAACACTTCATGTGGAAATGCCAATTTGTGCCGATGTAAAAAATCTTATGGAAGAACTTAATTTACAGTTGGGTGATACGGTATTAGATACGGATAAATCTTGGCTGAAACGCTGTGAACAGTGGAAAAATAATTACCCCGTAACTATGGCAAAACATTATCAAGAAACAGAAAATGTAAATGTATATGCCTTTATCAATGAAATAAGTAGGTTTTTGCCCGAAAATTATATTACAGTTGTGGGCAATGGTTCAGCTTGTGTTGTTGGAAGTCACGGATATATCATCAAAAAAGGGCAACGGTTCATTATTAATTCTGCCATAGCCTCAATGGGCTATGATTTGCCCGCTGCTATTGGTGCTTGCATTGCCAAAAATAAGGAAGAATTAGTTTGTATTACCGGAGATGGTAGCATTCAGATGAATTTGCAAGAATTACAAACAATTATAACCAACCATCTTCCAATTAAAATATTTGTTATCAATAATGAAGGATACCATTCCATTCGCCAAACTCAAAAAAACTTTTTTGGTGAACCTCTTGTGGGGATTGGAAAAGATAGCCATGATTTGGATTTCCCTGCCTTGGAAAAGTTGGCAAAGGCTTATGGCTATCCTTATTATAAATGTGAAAAAACCAGTGATTTGCAAAAGACTATCCAGGAAGTTTTTCTGAAAAAAGAAGCAGTTATTTGTGAAATATTTGTAACAAAGGAGCAAAATTTCGAACCAAAATCTGCAACAAAACGTCTTGATGATGGTTCTTTGGTTTCTGCTCCCTTGGAAGATTTGGCACCCTTTTTGTCACGAGAAGAGCTTGAAAAGAATATGATTATTCCTTTGATAAATAAATAGAAAAGGTGATATTATGATTAGAAAATACGAAGTGCTTAAAAAAATTGAAGACCTTGGTGTTATCGCTGTTTTGAGATCTAAATCTGAAGAGCAAGCTGAAAAAGTTGTTAATTCTTGTATGAAAGGCGGTATCAATGTTATCGAAATAACCTTCTCGGTGCCAGGTGCAGATAAGGTAATTTCTAACCTGAAAACAAAATTAGCAGGGGAAGATATCATACTTGGAGCCGGCACAGTATTAGATGCTTGTACCGCACGTTTGGCTATTTTGGCAGGAGCAGAGTTTATTGTTGCACCTACTTTTGATAAAGAAGTTGCGTTGATGTGCAACCAATACGGTATTCCTTATATGCCGGGCTGTATGACGGTGAATGAAATTGCTGAAGCAATGAAATATGGCGTTGATGTTGTAAAACTATTCCCAGGCAGCGAATATAAAATAGGCTTTATCAAAGCTATAAAAGCACCCCTGTCTAATGTGAATGTTATGGTTACAGGTGGAGTTAGTATTGATAATACCCAAGATTGGATTCGTGGTGGTGCCTTTGCTGTTGGGGTTGGTGGAAATCTGACCAAAGTGGAGAATGAAAATTACGATGCCATCGTTGATGTTGCTAAACGCTATAAGGAAGAAGTTATTTCTGCACGTAAATAGGAGGTTTTTTATGCTAAAAGATATTAAAGCAGTTGCTTTTGATTTGGATGGTACTATTTACTACGGAAGTAAAATTATAGATGGTGCTAATGAGGCAATTTCTCATGCTAAATCTAAAGGTATAAAAGTTTTTTTTCTCACCAATAATTCCACAAAAACAAGAATGCAAATTTACGAAAAGTTAATTGGTATGGGTATTTTATGCGATTATGAAGAGGTTTTCACTTCAGGATATATTGCAACTTTGTATGCAAAAAAAGAAAAATTAAATAATATTTATATCTTTGGCTCTAAAAATTTAATTAGTGAATTTCATGATATTGGCATTGATGTGGTAGATGAATCACAAGCTGAAAATTTATTGATTGGTTATGACCCTGCTTTTACCTATGAATCATTAACCAAGGCATTACATGTTGCCTTAAAGGCAAAAAAATCATTGCCTGCAATAAAGAAAAACATTTTCCCGGGGAAAATGCTATGCGTTTACCCGGTTGCGGGGCTATGGTGGCACCTATTGAACTTTGTGCAAACAGAAAAAGCGATGTAGTTATCGGCAAGCCCAGTACTTTGATGTTGGATGTTATATGCAACGTGAATCATTTATCAGAAAAAGAGATTCTTATGGTTGGAGATACCTATGAAAGTGATATTGCTATGGCAAAAGACAAAGGCTGTCCTTCAGTTTTGATTAGTGAAAATGAAACATTTGATGATACTATTTGTATTAAACAAATTAAAGAACTAATAGACTTACTGTAAGCGGAGTATTTTATGAAAACTGCAATCATAACCGGTCCCACAGGAGTTTTGGGCATGAATCTCCTTGAAAAATTGCTTTTTGAGGGGATTAAAGTGTATGCTGTTTGTCGGCCCAATTCCACGGTGTCCCAAAGCATTCCCCCTCACTCACTTCTTACAATTATTACCTGTGATATTTCTAATATAATGTCAATAAAAGAGCAAATAACTGAAAAATGTGATGTATTCTATGATTTTGCATGGCTGGGTACCTTTGGTGATACTCGGAATGATATGTATTTACAAAATAAAAATATAGAATATACCTTAGATGCGGTGCGTCTTGCTAATGATTTGGGATGTGAAGTTTTTATTGGTGCAGGGTCACAGGCAGAATATGGTAGAGCAGATGGTATCCTTAGGGCAGATACCCCCACGCTTCCTGAAAATGGCTATGGAATGGCAAAACTTTGTGCAGGTCAAATGAGTCGCATTCTCTGCAATCAACTTAATATCAAACATATTTGGATACGTATTTTAAGTTTATATGGCCCTTATGATGGCCCGTATACTATGGTTATGTCCACCATTGGCAAGTTACTTTCAGGTGAAGAAACCGCTTTTACCTTGGGAGAGCAACAATGGGATTATCTTTATGGTGCCGATGCGGCAAATGCTTTTTATTTGGCAGCATTACATGGTAAAAATAATAAAATATATGTTTTGGGTAGCGGCAAAGTTAAACCGTTATCTGCTTATATTCAAGAAATTGGCAATATAGTCTCCCCTAAAACCAATTTGGGCATTGGTAAAGTGCCATATAGTGAAAAACAAGTTATGTATCTCTGTGCGGATATTTCAGAACTTGCCAAGGATACCGGGTTTTCTCCTGAAATTGACTTTAGAGAAGGTATTGGCAAAACCCTGAAGTGGTTCAAAAAATAATGGGAAAATGAAAAATGAAAAAAATAAGTGTATTGGTGCCTTGCTATAATGAAGAAGAAAATATAGTGCCATTAACAAAAGCAATTACCTTAGAATTTGCAAAAAACCTGCCAAAGTATGATTATGAATTGGTTTTTATTGATAATTGCTCTCAAGATAAAACTCAAGAACTTTTAGAAAGTGTTTGTGAAGAAAATAAAAAGGTAAAAGCAATTTTCAATTCTAAAAATTTTGGGCAATTTAATTCGCCTTACCATGGTATGCTGCAAACCACAGGAGATTGTACAATTTGTATGTGCTGTGATTTTCAAGATCCTGTATCTTTAATCCCCGATATGGTACATGAGTGGGAAAAAGGATATAAGGTTGTTTGTGCTATCAAAAAAAGCAGCAAAGAAAAACATATCATGCGTTTTTTACGTTCTTGCTACTATAAATTAATTCGCAAAATGTCCTCGGTGGAACAGATTGAACATTTCACAGGTACGGGGTTATATGATAAAAGTTTTATTGAAACCTTAAGAAATTTAGGTGACCCCCAGCCGTTTTTAAGAGGCATAGTTGCAGAGCTGGGACCTGCTAAGCGTGGCATAGTCTATTATGAACAGCAAAAACGTCGTGCAGGAAAAACTCACAATAATTTTTTCACACTTTATGATGCGGCAATGTTAAGCTTTACTTCTTACACAAAAATAGGTTTACGCTTGGCATCAATTTCTGGATTTTTCATGTCGGGTATTGGTTTCATCATAGCTTTATTTTATCTTATAAAGAAGTTGATATGCTGGAATTCTTTTGCAATGGGTACCGCTCCAATTTTAATTGGCTTGTTTTTATTCTCTTCAATTTTATTATTTTATATCGGATTTTTAGGCGAATATGTCTTAAATATAAATACACGAGTAATGAATCGTCCTCTTGTTGTTGAGGAAAAAAGAATTAATTTTGGTGACGAAAGCAGGTAAATATGTCTACAAAATTTAGTTTATTTTCAAAAAAAACAACCTATAATAAAAACGATTTTTTAACATTGTTTTGTATACTTTTGATTTTTGGTGTATTCAATTTTCTGTTTTTTGATAAATTTGCAACGATGACCGAAGGATGGTTTCAGGACTATGCAAATTATATAAAAGCAGGGCAGGTAATGTATCGAGATTTTTATATGTATATTCCCCCTGTTTTTCCATGGTTGATGACGCTGATTTCCATAATTTCAGATAATTCTTTAATTGTTTTCCGAATTTATGGCATCTTGGAACGTTTGGTTTTAGTGTCATTTGTTTTTTTTATCTTTAAAAGAGTATTTTCTAATAAAGTAATTTTTATTTCTTTATTAACAGCAAGTATTATTTATATTTCCAATCCTCAAGACCTTTTTTATGGATATTATCAAACATCATTGTTGTTTGCGGTTATATTTCTTTATTCTTTTATAAAACTTATTGAAAAATTTGATAGTAAATACTATTATTGTTATGCTATTTTGGCAGGTGTTATCGCAGGAATTACCATTGCAACAAAACATACCACAGGGGTTATTCTTGCCTTAGTTTTGGCTATTGCTTTAATAATAATATTTTGGAAAACAAATAAAAAAAGAGCATTAAAATGTGGGGCTTTAGGCATATTGGGTGCTTTTATTGTTATTGGAATAGTGTGTATGGTTCTATGGTTACAATCCGCACTAATTCCTTGTTTTCATGCACTTTTTGCAGGTGGCTCATCTAAGGGCAATTTGCTTAATGTCTTTTTTGGATTTATTCCGAGAATAATAAATCCTGTGTCGGTTATTTTGTTTTTAAGTATAATTATTATGGTAATCTTAACACAAAATACTAAATTATTTCATGTAAAAATTAACGATGAAAAAATACGTAAAATAGTAAATGGAATATATGGCTTATTTTTATGCGGTATTGCGGTGTTTTTGGGAATTTTATTAAAGCGTTCTGTTTTTAACGGGGTGTGCTTTCCCACATATACATTACACAGTATTATTTTCTTTTTCGGTTGTTTATTGATTTTATGTGCATTATATTTTGCGCCAAGACGTTGGTTTTTTTCCCATAAAACTGCTATTTCCTTAATAATTACATCATTAGTATTTTGTCTGTTTTTTATATATATTGTAAGGCATCAAATTAATTATATAGATTATATGACGGTACGAGCTTGGCGGCAGAATGCTATCTATGCCAGTTTCTTTTTGCTTACACTTTATATTATATATGTTCTTTACCAGCTTTTAAAAATGAACAAAAAAGAATACAGAATGCTATTTTTAATCAGTATTTCTGCATGGACTATAATGTTTATTCATGGTATGTCTTATATCATTGAAGATCATGGCACATTATTATCCTTTACTTTACTGATAGGTTTAGCTTTATCAGAAAAAACAGTGTTTAATTTTTGCAAGAATTTGTTGATTGTGGTATTTTGCATAGGGATGATTTTTCCCATCACAGTACAACGCTGTTATTTCCCCTATGATTGGTGGGGCGTAAATACTACACCAAGTATTTATACAGCAGTTGACCATGGCTTTGAAGACCCGATGCTTAAGGGCCTAAAATCATCTGAAGAAGTTGTAAAACAAACAAACGATATCTACCGCTTGGTTCAAAATTTAAAAGAGGATGGCGATACTTTGTATACATTTCCTCACATTAGTTATTATAATGCTATGGCTAAGCTTCCTTCTGATACTTATGGAAAAGTGCATTATTTTGATGTTTGTCCTGATGATATTGCTAAATCTGATGCTAAAATATTAGCAAAGAACCCCCCTGATATTATAATGTGGCAAATATTTTATGAATATGAATGGCAAATTCATGAGGATTTTTTCCGCAACGGCAAAACTTCGGGACAGCGAGAACTGGAAAAAGAATATCTAAAAATAACCAAAAATAACCAATATGAATTTTGTGGCGAATATGTGGTGGGTGAAAGTGCTCCCATTGAAATTTGGCACAAAATCAAGTAAAATGATTATTAATGAAAGTTGAGTTTTCTATTTATGGTAAACAAAGTTAGTACCTATTTAAAAAAAGATCCTTATAAGATAGTTTTTTATATCACTCTTAGTGCTTTACTTTTATTTACAATTTTACTTGGTATTTTAACACGGGGAAGAGTATTTGAAAGTCTACTATTTTATAATCAAACGGATACTTTTATGGATTATTTTAATTCTCTAATGGGAGTGGTTGCAAGAAATCCCTATGATTTAGGGATAATTTATCCACCTTTGGCAAATTTGATTTATTTAATTAATGTGCATTTAATACCTACTGATTATTTTATAGGTGATTTATCAGCACTTACGTATTCAGATACCAGATTATACCAAGGATATTTAATTGTTTTTATTATCTACTCTTTGATTTCTATTTTGGCTTTTATATTTATATGTCAAAATATGAAAAAGGGAGAAAATGCTGAAAAAAATACATTTGTGCTACTAATGCTTTTTTCTACACCCTTTTTTTACTGTTTTGAGCGAGGCAATATAATTTTTTTAGCCTTGATTTTTTCGATGCTGTTTTTTTTATGGAAAGATTCAGATAATAAAATATTACGTGAACTTTCTTTGATAGCTTTAGCGATTTCCGCAGCAATTAAAATTTATCCTGCAATTTTCGGCTTTTTATTGATTAGGGAAAAACGCTGGAAAGAAGGGGTACGTTTAGTATTTTACGGACTATTTTTCTTTTTTGTTCCATTTATATTCTTTGGTGGTTTCAGTAAAGTATTTACTTTAATTGAAAATATTTTCCATACTTCCTCGGAGTTTGCTATAAGCACATTTTCGTATAAGTTAAATTTCGCAAATACTTTAGGTTGGTTGTTTCAAAATAATATATCTTCTGGAATAGTCTCTGTATTTATCATTGCCATGGGTTGTTTTGGTATAATTGGTTGTATTATTTTAAAATCAAAATGGAAAGCAATCTTATTTTGCGTAGTAATGGTTATTGGCTTGCCCAGCTTTAGTTATGTTTACACTGCTATATTTATGGTGATTCCTCTTATATATTTTTTAGATACCAAAGAAAAACGAGGAAAACTGGATATGGTATATTTGATATTGATGATATTAACTGTGGCTTTTATATTCATTGATTGTTTTATCTACCGTGGTAATTATAACAGTCATATCTCCATAAGCACGATGATAGAATCTATGGCATTATTGCTGATGTCTTTTTTATTGGTGGGTGATACGATAAAAGAAATTTTAGAATATTTTTTAGCAAAAAGAAATAAGAAAATTAATAAAAATAAGGAAATAATTAATGAAAATAGCTAATCAATTATATCAAAAATTTATGGCACAAGATGCTCAGGGACAATTTTTACGGTTTCTTTTTGTGGGGGTACTCAACACTATTGTGGGGTATGGCTCCTATTGGATTGGTATTAAATTTGGGATTCACTTTGCCATTGCTTCCCTGATTGGGCAAATTCTCGGTACAGTGCACAGCTACATTTGGAATAAAAAATTTACTTTTGCTTCTAAAACTGAATCTCCTGGAAAAACATTAGGAGAGATGGTGCGTTTTTCCTCGGTATATGCAGTTCAATATGTAGCAAATGTAGCATTAATTGCTATTTTTATAAAAGTATTTTCCTTATCCGCAGAATTGGGTGGATTTTTCGCCATGGCAATATGTACCGTTATCAGCTATTTAGGCCATAAATTTTGGAGCTTTAAAAAATAAGCAGTGAATATAATATCTTGTTATTAATATTACTTTCTTGTATAATTTATTGTTTTTAACTATATAAAGGTTGAAATGTGTAAATATTTGTGTTACTTTTTTATTATCAAACAAATTATGTAAGCGAAGGAGAAAAACATGAAAAAGCATTTATTGGCACTACTGACCATGATTTTTGCGTTATGCTTAATATCAACATCAGTATTTGCTGCAGAAGCCCCGGTTTTTTCTGATATGCCGGAAAAAGACTATTGGTCATATAATGCACTAACCAATGCTGTTGACAATGATTTACTTAAAGGGTATGAGGGGAAATTATTGCCAAAAGATTCATTAACCAGGGCAGAAATGGCATCAATCTTGGTTCGAGCTTATGGAGGCACTGAAGAAGCTGATATTTCTGCTTATACTGATGTTTCACCTAAAGATTGGTTCTATAAAGACATGGGCATAGCCGTGCAAATGAAGTTATTTATGGGCAATGGCAATGGCACACTTTCACCTAATGCCTATATAACCAGGCAGGAAGCCGCCTGTGTAATTGCCAGAGCACTTTCATTAACCAATGGTG
Source organism: Clostridiales bacterium (assembly GCA_036644995.1). Taxonomy (GTDB): domain Bacteria; phylum Bacillota; class Dehalobacteriia; order UBA7702; family UBA7702; genus Cryptoclostridium. Next base: position 29,576 of record JAVXOZ010000015.1, read on the forward strand.
ATACTAAGATTCTTGATAAATACAAGGACAAAGAAAAAATTGCTTCATGGGCAGTGGGCTATTTTGCATCTTTGGTGAATGCTTCTTATTTCAATGGTTATGATGATGACACCATAAGACCAAATAACTGTATTTCCAGAGAAGAATTTGCTAAATTAATGGACAACACTTATAAGCAATATATAAACAAAGGTGCAACAATTTCATCGGTTGTTAAGGGAAATATCGTTGTAAAAACCAAAGATGTTACAATGAAAAACCTTAAGGTGAATGGCGATTTAATTATTGGGGAAGGTCTTGGGAACAATGGCATTACTTTAGATGGTGTTGATGTTACAGGACGTATTATTTTCCGTGGCGGTAATGAAAATATTGTTTTAAATAAAACCACGGCAAAATCAATGATTGCGGCAAAAACCTTTAAAGAACCTTTAAAATTAGATAATTCCAACAGCCCTAATCTTAAAAATTTAACAATTTTCAATGACGTGGATGGCGTTTACTTAACCGGTACCTTTGATGAAATCAATATAGCCGAAACTGCCAATCCTATAAAAATTAATGTGAGCAAAAACTCGGTAATTGATAAAATCACTCTCAGAGCAAATGATCAAGCCACCATTGGCGGCACCGTAAATAAAATATATGTACGTGGCGCCATTGGAAATTCAGCGGTTGGTGCCGGTCTTTCAGCTACACCTAAAGCCTTGATAAATTTAGAAAGCACCGCAAATGTTAAAGAAATAATCGTTGCAGATAATGAATATTTAGATATTATTGCTGCAAGTAAATTAATGGATGTTAATATTAAAGCAACTAATTTTGAAAAAATTAGTGTAAAAACCACCACCGGTGAAGTTATACCTTTATTGAATGGTAGATTTATAGATAGTGTTTATGATGTGAAGGTTGAACAAACAAAACAAAACTATACCAATACTACTATTAAAATTTCCGGATATAATGAAGCGGTAGTCGATGCCAATAAACTCTTAGTAACAGCAAAGATGTATTATGGTACCGAAGTTACCCAAGAAGTATCAAAAACCTTTGATTTAAAGAGATCAGGTGTGGCAGATTTAGATAAATCGGTTTGGACAGCATCTATGGATTTCTTGAACTTTGGTAAATATGAAGTTACAACACAATTACTCAATGGTGATAAAGTGTTAAAATCAACAGTAAGCACAGTTGGAATTGTTGCAGATAAATATAATCTTGCTCCTTTAAATGCAACTTTACCGGTTACTTATTTTACCCTTTCACTTTGGGATATTACAAAAAGTGAAACAGGAGCACCTGTGCCAACCATTATGTTTTTAGAAAGAACAAATGCTTATGATTGGGATAAATTACCGGAAAATGTATATCATTTACCCACTGCTAAAGTAGAGCAGGGATTTCATGATAAAGCAGCCAGAATGGTTTCTTATGTTAAGGATTTATACGAAATGAACCCCGATGCTTTTTTCAATTTTTATTGTGTAGATAATTATCCACATTATATTTTAACAATGTTGGTGGCCAACGGCATACCGGAAAACCAATATCATGCAACATTATTAACTGATGGCTGTGGCTCATATCTAATTTTTAATGATACATATAACTGCGAAAATCCTCAAGAAAAATATGATGATATGGCTGCAAATTGGAAAAGTATAAAAGCAAATGTAAGAAAAACAGGAACCTTTGACGCATCTTCGGTAAAATATACAAATCCCAATGCTCCTGAAGTAATGGAACGTTATGCTTATGCTATTGCCAACGAATCTAATAATGTAGATTGGCTTTTACCTCGCACCAGCGGAACTCTTAATATACCCAATGCTGAATTTTTAACTAAAGTAAAGGCAAGCCCCTGTATTAAAGTGGTAGGTTTAAATAATTTACTCACAAGCTTATCAGCTAAAGGTGAGGCAACCACAAAAGAATTTAAAGCATTGTATCATTTTAGCGACACCATGTTTAGCAAAGCCGCTGAACAAAATAAAAAAGTTATGATGATTCTTGGTACAAAAGTAAATGGTGAAGCTAATTTTGAAGAATATGCAAAATTTACCATGGATTACTATGGTGATGATTACATTTATTATTACAAAGGTCACCCGGGAACTCCTACGGGTTTATATCCGGAAAAACAAGCTCAGTTAGATAAATTAGGCATTACAGATGTGGAATCATCTATTGCCGCTGAATTGATTTTATTCTTCTATCCCGATATCTATTTATGCGGCTATCAAACATCGGTTTACATTAATGTACAATCCACGGAAATGGCTTGTGGCTTATTCCAAACAACAAAAGCCAATGCAGATAAAACATATAAGGATTTAATGGATTTCTTTATTTCTCCTGTTGCTTCCGATAATGCAACTTATGGCAAACTTTGTCCTGATGGAAAAACCTGTTTTTTAATTGAATTTGCAGATACAACAAAATATGATATTGGCATTTGGAATTCAACAGATTCAGTGATTAGCTATTATAAAATTACCGATGGTAACTTTGTTCCTGTGAAAAAATAAGCATCCTTTAAAAGTGTCATTGCTGCAACAACCGTTGGCGCTATTGCCGGCATAGCCGGTGGAGCTGGCGTAGGTAATACCGTTAAAAAATTTACATCACAACCAGTTAAAAAATTCGTAAGAGAAATCAAGTACAAAAGAGGCATAAAATCTGCAAAAGCAGAATTTAAGCAATCATTTAAACAATCCAAAACCCACAATATGTACTTGTTTAAACCCAAAACAAAGTTTCGTAAGGTAATTAAGTATAATAACAGCAAAAGCCCATTGATTTTCTAAAATGAAAACCAATGGGCTTTTAATAATTAATCAACTATTAAAATTCCCCCATCTAAAAGATAGGGGAAGTGCGTTTCAGTAGACGATATTGTGCATCAATATTTAATTCGAAAGTAGTCCAAATACTTTTTGAACTTATCTTGTGCGGAAAGGCAAGTAGCTGTAAGAAAACCTTTTTCCAATTCCCAGTTTTGCAAACCTTGGTAGTAAAACATTTTCAATTCCTCATCAATGATAAACGGCACAATGCCATTACGCAGACATTCTTTAAATAAAATCAGTCGGCCCACACGTCCGTTCCCATCTTGAAATGGGTGAATAGCTTCAAATTGATAATGAAATTCAATAATTTCAGAAAGTGTTTTGGCTTTTGTTTGGTTGTATTCCTTAAGTAAAATATTTATTTTTTTTGAAACATCCTCCGGTGCGGTGGTTTCCTTGCCCCCTACCTCATTGGGTAACTTTTTATACTCTCCAACTGCAAACCATTCTTTACGGGAATCGCCGGTGCCACTTTTGAGTGTGGAATGCAGAAGCTTGATTAGTTTTTCGCTTACTTTATAATCGGCATTGTGGATAATCAAATCAATGCAGCGAAAGTGGTTTGATGCTTCCACAATATCGTCCACATTTATAATTTTACCCTCTGCACTAATGGTGTTAGTTTCATAGATATACCTTGTTTCATCGTGAGTAAGCTTGCTGCCCTCCATGCGATTGGAGTTATAGGTTAGTTCAATTTGCAACTTGTGGTAAATACCGCCGGAGATTTTGGACTTTTTTTCAGCTTTCAAAATTTCAAGCAGTGTTACCGCATCGTCACTGTGGTGATTGCTTCGAAGAGGCTTAGCTGCATTTTCAGGAATACGCCATGTTTTACCGTTTAAAAACGCATGGGGAATCCGTCCCTGTGCACAGTAATTACGAACACTTCGATGGGAAATATCCCATTTTTTTGCAACTTCAGCCACTGATAAATATTTCATGTGCAGCCCTCCTCTGGTATTTATATTATACCACAGTATCGGCAAAATATCAATAATATTTGCAGTATAATTTAATATGTATTTGCCGATAGCGAAAATTACACCTTATACTCCAATAGAATATTTTAAATTGCACAGAAGTCAGGGTGTAGGTCGTGGTTGGCTTGGGAGGTGTAGTATGTTCCCATGGTGGCAACTGCATTGAACAGGGAAGTTAGTAGATAGGCTCGTATATTTTTAATTTTTGTGGTGGTGGCTTTTAAGGATTCCATAAAGATGCCCATATATTTGGACATCTTTTTTGTGTTTTTAACCATTAATTATTCTGTTTTATTGAATTTTAAAGCTCCATATCATCATCTTCATCTGGGGATATGTGGGATATCATGTTTACAGATGTAGTAGGAACCTTCCTATCATTTAACAAGTCTAATTTTTCAAACATATCAAGATAATCCTGGGCCAATTTGTCTTTATCAATTAAATCATCAGCTTGTGTTTCAATTAAATAATCGAAGTAGTCCAAGCCCTTCCATGAAAAAGCATCTTTAACTTGATTTATTAAATTATTGGGAATCTCATTACTGTATTTTTTTAGTATAAAGACAATATCATATAAATCTCTGATTTTATCACGATTTTGGAATGCGTTTAGCTTCATTCCTAATATGTTTTCTATTTTGTAAACGTTAATACCATTAATTTCAGTTGATTCTTCTTCGTCAATTCTTTTTTTTCTGAATGATATTTCAATTCTTAGTGGTTTATTTTTTACATCCTTCTTAAAATGCACCCATTTCAACAAATATTCTTTTTCCATAAATCTATCAATATCATGCCAATAAGGTAATTCTTGCATAAGTAATACTTTGTTAAAAATTTCCTCAGTATAATTTTCGTTACAAATTAATTCATTATACATACCTTGTGCTAAATCAAATTTTTTCATTAATAATAAATCTAAAATTGCTCTAATATGATTTGCACAATGAAATTGCTCTGAATGCATGGGAATATATTTGTTATCTTCTATACCATATTCTCCAAAAAAGGATTCTTCACTTTCCAGAAAACAAGGGTTCTGCCACTGTATTGATGATTGATGCCAATCACCACAAGTATCTAACTTACAAGTTAAATTTAATGCGTGTATACCTGATATATATTGCATAATTGACACCTCCTTGTTTTTTAAATCTATCATACAATTATTATATAGCATCCTTTGATGATATGCAATACTGTTGCTTTAACCTCTACCGCCTGCTGTGCCCATTCTTTCTATAAAGGATTCGGGATATTTAAAATTCACAAATAGTCGCTTGCTGCCTGCAATAAATAAACCTGTTCTTGATATTTGTGCCGATAGTTTTTCCTGCTCCATTTCTGTTAGTAATAAGAGGTTAGATATTTCAATCAAATTTTGTCCTTCTGTGCCGAAAACAACCTTATAAGTTGGATTGTCAAGGAGAGCCTGTCCATACATTTTTACTTCCGGAGCCAAAAGGTCAACGATGGATTGAGTAATTACAACCAAAGCTGATTCATATTTTCTCGCTCGTTTGGAAATGTTCCTCATAAAAATCAAAGATTCTGGCACTTTAGGGTCTATCATAGTGTAGGCTTCATCGGCAACTAAAATAACTCTTTCTTTTTGCCCATTTCTGGTCATTCGCTGCCAACACCATGTTAAAATATTGTAATATTGGGCACGTTTAACCTCGGTACTTGCTTGCCCCAAATTATTGGTATCTAAGCAAATAACATCTTTTTCCGAATGAATAGTAGTATAGCCGTTCCAAATCATACTGGCTGTACCATCCGAGATATCTTTTAATATAAATCCTAATTTATGGTAAATTTCAAAATCGCTGTTTTTTTCTTCTTTCAATTCTTTTTCTTTGTCAATAATATATTGATAAAGGTCACTCATAATGGGGAAATCTTCATTGTTCCAATCCGTAACATCGGTTTCCCAATCTATGTTAAACCTTTTATATAGCTGTATCAAGCTATCTTTTAAAGCAGCCATTAAATAGACATCAATATTACCAAGCCAAAGTTTAAAAAATATTTCCAAGGATTGCATATGCCAAATTAAGGCTCCACCTTTATTATTTTCTAACCCAAAATTAATATCCATAAAATCATCATCTTCATTATTGTTTTTGTTAATTGCACGGACTTGTAATGGGTTAATTCTGCCATCTTTATTGCCGGCTGTATCTATCCAATCACCGCCCAGTGCTGCGGTTATATCCATATATTCCGATTCAGGGTCTAATATAAGGATTTTTGTTCCTACTGCAAATTGGCTTTCAATCTGATGCTTGACAAAAGTGGATTTTCCCATCCCTGATTTACCGATGATAGTCATATTACTGTTTACTCTGTCGGTGCCACCACGTATCCATAGGTCAAACATTAATATGCTATTATTGTCATTTCCTCTTGCTAAGTATAGACCATCTTTATCATTCCAGCCTGTTGCACTCCATGGGTAACCACCCACAAAGGCACTAATAAACATGGGCATTGATGAAAACCTTTCTAATGTTTTATTATCCCCTGTGCTTGGTAATATTATCTTCATTCCTTCTTTTTGCAAATGACTTAATACTCTTAATGTAATATTATGTACTTGGGCACTGTTTTCTACTAATTTACAAGCGGTTTCAAATTCTTCTTTATCTCTGCCCATCGCCATAATGGTAACTTCGATTTCATAAATTTTTTCACCGAATGTATCCATCCGCTGCATAATATATTCCGATGCTTCTATTTGTATTTCCGCTCTTTGTATTTCCAAGGCATCGTTGGTGGTTTGTATCTTTGTTTGATCATTACGATTCATGCGGCGGACAATGTCTAAATAGTCACCTTTAGCAGGTAAAATTCTATAGCTTACCATAGAGTTTGGTATGGCTGACAAGTTTGCCAACCAGCCATTTAGTATTCATGGGTTTTCACCTTCTTTCTTATTATTTTATTTCCTAATTAAATTAAGTTTTATTGAATAGTTAATATCAGTAATATTAAAAGATGGGCAGGGTAAAATATATAGAAAAAATACTTCATTCTCCCTGCTTTTGATTCATCATATTTATTTATGAGCAGTAAAGATAATAGGCTAAAGCTTTGGAATATTAGCCAAAGAATATTTTGCATTACCAATGCTGTTATTATTAATATTGCAAGTTGGGATAATAGAAGCCTTGTTTTTTTATCTTTAAAATACCAAAAGGAAAATATAATAATTATTCCGTATGCTCCATATTCAATTTGGCAAAGATATGAGATGTAACAAGCAAGTAACACCAATCCAAATTTAATCAAATTGTTATTCTTTATCGCTGTATTAAGGGACATTACAGCCAAACCAAGAGCAAACAAAAAGAGTATATTCAGATTGTTATTGTGAAAAAGTAAATTGTAAATTGGCTGTGAAATAATGGCAGCACTTAAAAGCAGTAAAAAATATTTTAGTTTATTACTTGTGTGATAAAATCCATTTACCAAAGCAAAAGAGAATAGGGGATAGGAGATAGGGGATAGGCTAATCTGCCTATAATTTGAAATATGAGGTTGTTCGGGAAAAAAACCTTGCCCACATGGTCAAAGACCATGGCAGCACAACCTATGATTTTTAATATATCTATTGTCATAAAATCACCATTTTTTATAAATTGCATGAAATTTATTGACATTGTAAATAATTTGCATTATAATTTAGCTATAATCTACGAAAGGAGTTGTTAAATATGGCTCAAACTAATGTAAATATTCGCATGGATGAGGATTTAAAAAAACAATTTGACGCATTTTGCACCGAAGTTGGCATGAATATGACTACTGCTTTTTGTGTTTTTGCCAAGACCGCAGTAAGAGAACAGAAAATACCCTTTGAGATTAAAGCTGATATTCCCAATACTGAAACAATTAAGGCTATGCAAAATGTTTTAACCGGAACAGACATGAGCAAAGCATTTACTTCTGTTAAGGACTTAATGGAGGACTTGAATGCTGAGAATTAAATATGAATCATCTTAATTTTGATAACAGCATTGACATTTTGTATGCTATATAGTACAATGTACTATATAGAAAGGGGCTGAGATTGTGGCTTTTTCAATTAGATTAACAGAAGAAGAAAGAAAATTAGCTGATAGCTATGCAAAAATTCACTCTATTTCCATTGGTGAAGCTTTTAAAAAAGCTTTATTTGAAAAAATTGAAGATGAATACGATATAGCTGTTGCTGATGAAGCTTATGACGAGTATGTAAAAAGTGGCAAAAAAAGTACACCTATCACAAAATTGTGGGAGGAACTTGAGCTATGAAGTATAGCGTAGAAACAACTTCTAAGTTCGATAAAGAATTTAAAAAGCTTGATAATTACACAAAGCGTATGATTAAGTCATGGATTGATAAAAATTTGGTTAATTGTGAAAACCCTCGCCAACACGTTAAAGGACTTACATCAAACAGAAAAGGTCAATGGCGATACCTAATAGGTGATTACAGACTAATATGCCTTATAGAAGATGATAAACTTATCATTGCAGCCTTAAACATTGGACACCGCAAAGAAATATATAATTAACAGCACTTCCATTAATTATTGCTGAAATGGAAATATGGTATATTGTATATACATATTTATTATTTTATGATACAATGTATATACAGATATTGAAAGGAGTTGTTTAATATGGCACAAACAACAATAAGTATCAGAATGGATGCTGATGTAAAAAAAAGATTTGACGATTTTTGCTCTGCACTTGGAATGAATACATCCGTTGCTATCAATCTTTTTGTTAAGGCTGCTTTGCGAGAACAAAGAATCCCCTTTGAGCTTTCCCTTAATGTACCTAATGCTGAAACCGTTGCTGCGATATTAGAGGGAGAGAGAATGCTTAATGACCCAGATTCAAAAAAGTTTTCAAGCGTTGAAGAACTGTTTGAGGACTTAAATTCATGATACAGTATGAAATACAACGAACATCGCAGTTTAAAAAAGATTTTAAATTAGCAGTAAAACGTGGAAATGATGTGTCTTTACTTTTTAATGTTATTCATTTATTGTCAAGAGGTGAGAATTTTTCGGAAGAGTATAAAGACCATTCTTTAAGTGGGAATTATTTTGGTTATCGGGAATGCCATATTCAACCTGATTGGTTGCTGGTATATAAAAGAACTGAAAATTTATTAGTTCTGAGTTTATATCGCACCGGCACACATAGTGACCTGTTTTAAATTCTTAAAATATCATATCAATAAACAAATGCTCCCCTGTGATTTATAGGGGAGCATTGCTATATCAATTTGTTATCTTGTTAAGTCTGTGGGGTGAGCCGGGGTTACGCTCCAATCATCATATAAATCACCACTTATTGTAGTGGTGTCGGAGCAGGTTAATTTAAGTTCACCTGCTGGGGTGTAGGCTGCAAAATATTTAGTATAAATTCTGTATTCTCCATCGGGATACCAAAGTGGCACAAAATGCACTCGTTTATCATTGGATAAAGCGTTGATATTCTCACCGAAAGTGAAATCGGAAATAGCACCTGTCCAGTTATATTTTACATCTAAAACCCTGTCATAGTCCTTGTATAGATATTCGGGAAAAAGGACTTCTCCTTGTCCTGCTGAGGTCACAGCATCGGTGGGAGCATCGGAAATAATATAAGTATTACCCTCTAAGCCGATGCCATATCCGCTTTTCATATTGTCACCTTCCGCAGTTGGTACTGTGCTATGGGGTGCTATTTTTACCGTTCCAACCAATGATGCGGTATATGTCTTTTCTGTAAAGTTATTATTTTCATAAATCCATTCCTTCCAACTATTCTCGTTTTCGGGAGTGGTGGCAGCAGGTGGAATTGGATTAAAACTAAGAGGTCGTTCATCTTCAGCAGTGGTGTCTGGCGGTGTTATTTCCGCTAAATCTATAATAGTGATATTGATAGTGGTAGTAGCCGTGGCACCATTGGCTTCAAAAATTAATTTAGCTGTCATTTTTTGTGGCTTATTAGGGGTAGTCCATTTGCTCCAGACCAGCTGCTCTTTTCCTCCGGGGCACATTGCATCTTTAACGCAAAGCTCATGTTTTTCTCCTGCATCATTGATAAAGTTAAAAAATACTTTTGCCTTAACATCGGGTAAGATATCCTTATTTGATGTTATATTAGCAGGTGTAACTACCTCGGTATTAGTGTAATAGGTATAATCTTTGGCTGTTATGGCATTATCGGGATAGTAACGACCATTTTCATAGCCTTTCATAATCTTATCAACATTAACCATTTCGTTCATGTATACGTAATGCCAATCTGTTGTAAATATCTCACCAAAAGCAGGGGAGCCTTGGCTCCAATCTTTACCGATGGGGTCACCTGCACCATCGTCACCAACGATAATGCTCCCAGTAGTATAATCATGATACCATACTTTTGTATTTTTATTCCACAACCAGCGGAATTGTTTGCCGTTTTCATCAATGCCTATTTAGCCTTTATAGTGTTCTTCTACCCAATATTCACGATACCATTCACCGGTATCTTTATTCAACCGACAGTGATATGGTTGCATTTTATCATTATCATATCCCCATTTGCCATCATAATGTGCATTTGCGGATACCGTGGCATTTTTATCGGTTACGGTTTTAGCATCAGCGGTTTTATCTGCTGCCATTGCACCCAAGGAGAACATAGCCATCATAGCCATAATAACCGTTAACATCCATAATGTTTTTTTATGTTTATACCCAGTATTCTTTCTTTAATATTATCAATCTTTTACCCTGTACTCATACTCTAATTAAAATATTTAACCGTTTTACTCCTTCCTCAATCCATGCCAAGATGCAATTAAAGCTCCATATCTTCATCATCATCACGGCTTTGTGTAGGTGTGCTGAAGTGGTTAGTGACATCTTTTTCAATAGATTGATTCATTTCTTGTGTTCTGAAATCAATGCCATCTATACATTCATCTAAAATGAATTTTGCAATATCTTCAATATTATTGGAGGTGTAAAATGATACCAATAAATCTATAAATGCTCTTTGTTTTTCCAGTGGTACACTTATAATGCCACAGCCATTAGCTATCATTATTTGATTGGCTACCAACATTGAAGTCCTCTTATTACCATCAAGAAACATTTGTTTTCTTACACAATATAACATGAGATTAACAGCTCTTTCCAATGGCTTTTCAATGCTAAGGACAAAATTTAATTGCTCTTTAATTTCATCTTCATCGGGTAAATCTGGTTGCCAATTTGTACCACCTATTATTTGGTTTACTTTACAAATAAATGAATAGTCCATGGGATAATCAATATTATCTAATACAAACATCCATGCGTGTTTAAGATTATTAACAGCAAGGGTGTCTTTAATGGTGTAGCCATCTACGGTCATGCCATCACAGATTGTTTCGGTATCGGGATATGTAACTCCAATACCTTCTAAATTTGCACTTTTCCAAATGTAGTCAATAATATTTCGTTTAGCAACAAAAATATTTTCTTTTTTGGTCATATTCCATTTATTTGTAAAATCCATATTGGCTTCACCTCCAAAAATGCAATTAAAGTTCCATATCTTCATATTCACGGCTTTGTGTGGGTTTATTGGAATGTTCTGTTTCCCGAAACTTTTCAACTTCTTAATATATGTTCTAAAATATTAATATCAGTTTGGGATAAGTTCTTCATAAAGTAATTGCTCATCCTTCTGTATTCTATCAAAAAACCTTTTATGTAATGTGTTGTTTTGATTTTCAAGTAAGGCTTGAGTTGTAACAATATCAAGTTGCTTATTAAGTGCTTCCTCGAGGTCGGAATATAGGCTGCCAAATTCAAATAAATCATGTATTCTCTCGCCATTGATTCTTAAATCAATATCACTATTTTCATTGGCTTCACCTCTGGCATAAGAGCCGAAAATATAAACTTTGGAAACACCGTGTTTTTTAGCTATTGGTATAACTAATTGTTTAATTTCTTCAATATCATAAACTCCATTTTTCATCGGCTTCACATCCAATAATGAGATTTGTGTATGATTGTATTTTCATCTTTACTGCTCATAAAGCTTCACCTTATTATTCATTACTTCATTATAGAAATTCTTTTCAAATTCGCCATCCTTCATTCTTTCCTTGATGGCATTTACGGTAATAAGGTCAACCTGCCGCTGTAAAACATCTTCTAAATCGCCATATAAACTACCAAGAGCAAACATTCCGATTCTTTTTTTTATATCTACCAATAAATCAATATCGCTTTCGGATATTGCTTCACCTCTGGCATAAGAGCCGAAAATATAAACTTTGGAAACACCGTGTTTTTTAGCTATTGGTATAACTAATTGTTTGATTTCTTCAATATCATAAACTCCATTTTTCATCGGCTTCACCTCCATTAATACAATTAAAGCTCTTCATCATCACGGCTTTGTGTGGGTGTGCTTAAGTGGTTAGTGACGTCGTTATTGTCATTAAAACATTCTTTTACAATTATCTGTGTTGATGAAAGTTCATTGGCTGATTTATAAAGTAGATTTTCAAAAAATGAGTATAGAGGTTTAAAATCAAGCTCAATTTTATTGCTGTAATCTGCGTAATTCCCTCGAACCAAGGCATTGCGGAAAAATTTAGATTTATTTTTAAATAAGGTGTTATCCACATTAAAGCCTATGGTATTGAGATATTGTTCCATAAAAATAGCAGTTGTTCTTGTGTTTCCTTCACCAAAGGGATGAACCTGCCAAATTCGAGCTGTAAACTCTGCAATTCGTTTTATTACCTCATGCTTTGTTAATCTGCTATATCGAATTTCACGTTCTTCTTCAAAGTCATAAACAAGAGTATCTTTTATTGTAAAATAATTTGCATATTTTACAGTGTTTCCATTTAAAATTGGTTCAGCTTTTGAAATATTATATGTTCGAAATTCACCGGGATTTTCTAAAATATCTTTAAATAAAAAGCGATGTATTGATTGTAAACCGGTATGAGCCAAAGGAAATGAACCGCCTTGAAGTAATAAATTTATTCTTGTAGCAACGATATCGGCTTCTTTTTCCCTGTTTTTTTTCTGCTCTACTGTTTCGTTTTTATAATGGGAATACAATAAGCTTTCGATATTATATAAATCAATTTCCCCTGCAATATTCTCTCGGGATAATTCTTTTAAATATTTAGAAGGTTCAAGATTGTCAATGGTTTGTAAACCAAAGGCAATTTCCCAATTATTTTCTTTCTCTGAAGAATTTTGCTGTAAATTGATTTTTTTATATTCATTATCCATATATATTTAACTCCCATTAATATCACGTTTCAAACTTTACTAAATTATATCATATAGCAACCGTTAGCACAATGATAATAGCTGCAATACATTATGCCATATGCAGAAAATTACAATCGACACCTTGTTCGGGAAGTTCTATACCTTTGGATTTTTCAATATCCCAGCGTTTTTCAAACATTGTACTACTGTCAAATTTAGGATTGGCAAATTCCATTATTTCTTCTTCGTCAAGACCATGTTTTTGTCCCAGCCGTATCTCTATCATTTGACTGTAATCAAAATCTTTTTTAGCATAAAACTCAACTTGTTCATCTTCTAAGCCACAGTCGTAACCTTCACGAATTACAAACATTTGGTTTTCATCAAAGCCTTGAGCTTCAAAATCCAACACCTTAACCGCTATATCATCGTCAATAAAATTCCATCTTTTGTGCCACATTTCATCAGCGGTGAGTAGGGGACTGCTAAAAGTTTCAATCTGTTTGTTATCCATTTCATGCTCAAAAGCCAATCTTAATTGTCGCATTTGATACCAATGATATTTCTTGTTCATGTAAAACTCCACTTGTTGGTTGGTTAATTCGTTCTTACAGCCCCAGCGTCCCTCTCTCATTTGTTGTGGGGAAAAATATGGTTCTGCAAAGATTTTTACTTGATTAATGTTTAAGCCAATAAAATAGCTAAAACATAATTCTCCCATTTGTTTTTCTGTAAATTGGGGATTGGCAAAAACTACAACTTCTTCCATAAGTAATTCGTTTTCTAAGCCCCGTCTTATTCTATCCATTTGTTTGCCGTTATAACAGGTATCAGCATAAAGTGCAACTTGTATCGAGGTTAAGTGGTGGTCAAACCCTGTTTGTATCTGAAATAATTGCGGTTCATTAAATGTATCGGTTTTTTCATAATCAAGATACTTCATATTTTTTCTCCTTTCCTTTTCTGTTAAATACATTATAACATATCCCGTTTAACAATGCAACCATTTTTGAGCACATAATAAAAAGAATTTTAAAATAAAAAAAAGCAGCGTTATATTTATTGGTTAAAAGATGTAAGGCTCTAACAGCTTTTGCAGATTCATTAAAACTTACAATAAAAAACAGCAACCTGTTAAAGTTGCTGTTGCATTTCATTTTCCATGGTTAATCTTGTTTAACCTCTGTGGTTTTATTAAAGCTTTCCTCCACTGCTAACCATATACCACGTTCTATAAATTGATTAAGTGATATGCCCTCCATGGCTGCTAACATCACGGCATTGCGATGCAATACTTTTTCCATGCGAATTGTGGTAGTGCCACCAAAGGGTTTATCTTCCATGGGTCTTTTAATTTCTCGTTCTGCTAAAAACTGTTGAGCCGCACAGATAAAACTTGCTTTAAGCTGGGTAACGCTGTTTCCTTCAAAGGTTATTTCTTTATTGGTACCATATATTTCCCCAAGAAAAGTATCTTTTTTGGGGTCATAGTAAAATCCACCCAATACATCCTTATGGCGAAACACATTTTTCATTTCTGCGTTTTTTTCTTTTGGCTCTTTCACTTCTTTTGGTTCTTGGGCTTCTTTAGTTTTTTTCTCTTTTGCCATTATTCATACACCTCTTTTATTGATATCTTTAGTATAACACTAAATTTTTGTATCTGCAACCATTTGTGGTTATTTTAAAAGCGAGGTGTCCAATCAGCGGTTGAGGTTATGTTAAATTCTATTACACCCATGCCGCTCATGATGCCACCGGGATGCACAAAAACTGTGGCTGTGGAGCTTACCGGAAACATTAACGTGGTATCGGCATCGCTGCGAACATAGCCTTGAAGTGAAATAACACCCTTAATGTCCTTAATTTCATAGACCGGGTTGTTAACTTCATCGACAAAAGTACAAGTTGCACCGTTTCTCACGCTGCCAGTGGAATTAGCAAAGGCAACCGCCAAGGCATTGGCATTCAGTACGTAATCATCTAACACAAGACCTTGATTTTTTGTTGATTTATCAGCAGTATAAGCCACCTTCAGGTCTTTAAAGATATCTCCATATGGTCGGATAATATTATTCAATATATCTTGGGGAATACCGTTTTGCCTGAGCTTATCTTGGAGGACTTCAGATATTAGAAATATCTATATTTTCTGCAAAAGTAATCATTTTTGTAAACTCTGCTCGAGTGACATTTTGATTGGGAGTAAATTCATTTTCAGAAACTCCGGATATAACTCCAATCTGAGTTAGGTGGGATACAAACAATTGATACCAAGCATCATCTGAAACATCTATAAATGCTGGTAAAT
This sequence comes from Clostridiales bacterium, assembly GCA_036644995.1. Lineage (GTDB taxonomy): Bacteria > Bacillota > Dehalobacteriia > UBA7702 > UBA7702 > Cryptoclostridium. The sequence continues at coordinate 44,988 of JAVXOZ010000015.1, forward strand.
TATCAACCTTATTAGATAAACTAACATTAAGATTTCTTGCCTGTAAAGATAGGGGACTTGGACTTTCACTAATAAATCCAAGGGTTTCCAGCATAATGGGGATGATTGCTTCGCCTTGTGCCACCCTTGCAGTGGTAGTATTTTTGTTTTCATTAAAACAAATGCCGCAATTAGTTAATAAATAAAGATTTAAAGCATTTTCATTATTGTTATTAGCTTTTTGTTCTTTATTGTATTCTCTTATTAAATCATTAAAGGCATTACCAATTTCCCTACGCTTGTTATATTTGATGTTTTCTTCTTGATAGGTAATATATTTTTGTTGTTCTCCCGGGCTTAGGTAGCCATCTGCGGTTACTAAATCTTTCATGCGGTTAGCTACTTCATTCCAAGTCATGGTTTTTTTCGTGTCACCGCATTCAAATGAGATACCTTTGCTATCATGATTTTCGCAAATGTGGGTACCTGCTATTATAGGTTGTACACCACCCCAGCCGTATTCTTCTTTTAAAAACTTAGCGTTACTTTGGCTGTTTTCTTCTTTTAAAAAATGCTCATAAATATTGAATTTTCCTTGGCTCATTTTTATTAATATAGCGTCAATAATTTCGGGTGAAAAATTAAAAGCAGAGGATGCTTTTTCCGCTGCTTCTTGGGTATTCAATTCAAATTCATTGAGTAAAATCATGCCCTCTATATGTCCGGCAATAACACCCCAGTTGTAATAGGCTTGAGATGTGCGGCTTAGATAGCTGCCTTCCCACAAATGCAATACATTTTGATAGGTCTTATAGCCAACACGTCCTTTGTCGTTAATTATAATTTCGCTATACTCTTTATTAAATATGGATTTAATATAGTTAACACAATCTTCTCTATCTCGGTGAGCTTTAAAAAATTCTGTAATTTCCGGTTTATCAGCTTTTAAGTATGGTGTGCTGCGTAAAACTTCATTAACCAAGTTCCAGTTGAAAGATGGTAGGCTCTTATCTTCATGATTACGGTCATAATATGGCAAAAGAGGAAGATTGATATCTCCCTCTTTTTCTTGGTTATTTAGCTGTAAACGAACTCCGCCATCACTATTTCCTCGGCTCGATTCTTGATGTTGTTCATCATCCCCACCCATTTCATTTGGTCTTGGGCTTTCATCGCTTCGGTTACTCCCTCTGCTTTTTGCATCTGCATCATCAAGGTTTCCAATCGTTCCGCTGCTTCCTCCTGGACTTGTTCCAAGTGATATCCCAGACTCCAGTTCAGTTTCATGGTCTGATACATCGGGTTCTTTTCCTCTTTCAGATATTGTTCTCTCAGCACTGCGTATTTCCCCTGTGCTGTTACTCGTTCTATCCAAAAGAACAGACCGTCTACTTCCATGTAGATGTGCTTCATTGTTCATTACCTCCTTCAGCATATTTTCCGTTTCTTCAGTGCTCTGTAAATGTAATGATGTTTTTGATATATTATTTAAAATTGTTTGACCAATATTTTGAGTTGCAGCACCTAAACACCTTATGGTGGCAGTGGTATCAAAGCTATTAAAAAATTCAAAAGTATTAATTTCGCCCTTAACATTACAGCGGTTAAAAACCATTTCTTGGACACTGTTTTTAATTGTTTGGCGGTAGATATTTTTCATATCAGTTAAATCTTCTATCCCCAAGCTACTATTTTTAAGATTTTTAGTTAAAGTTGTAAAATATGTTTCCATATTTGCATCCAAAATATTTTCAATAGCAGCATTAACTACGTTGCCTAAATCCGCTGCTTCCTCTGTGACTTTAAATGCGTTTTTTAGACTATCTATTATATCGGTGTGGTGCTCTGCTTTTACAGACCAAAGGGGTATAATTACCGCTTTTTTATTGGTTAATGGGTAAGTTTCGGTTATATCGCAATAAGTTTTAATCCCTGATTTTGTATTGAGGTCAGGCAGATTAATTTGTGTACAGCTTTTATCCACTCCACGGTGATATATTTTCTCCCATGCTTCATGGGTTAAAATTGCTGTGGTATTATTTTTTTGGGCATTGATTAGTATTTGCGAATCAAAATCACATCTAAAATTATTACCGCTACTATGTAACAATATCTGCCATTTATTGGGGTTATGTGTGATTTCGGCAAATTCTTGTTTATATAAATATCTAAGCTCTTGTATATCTTTTGCCATTACTAATCTCCCTTACATTACTATATCATATTCCGTTTAACAATGCAACCATTTTTGAGCACATTATATTTCCATTTCATCTTCATCAAGAGAGTAGGGTATGTTTGCTTTTTCAGTACAGTTTTCTTTTGCTTTTTCAGCAGCATTAACCGCTGCTGCCATGTGCAATTTTAAAACATATGCTGTGGTTTTGGGATTGTCGTTATATTTTATGGTAGCTCCGTGCCAGTGGTTTCCAATATCACCGCCATATGCTCCTAAGCCTTTACCGTTAACATGGTTAATACATTTAATGCTGTTACCGCCGGCATTTTTAAACTCCTGCAAATTTACGTTATAATCATCTAAAATATAATCATTACAGGAAATACCTTCGGGGATATACTTGGCTTTATTCTCACCGGGCAGGGGAAATATTCGGTGGGCTTGGTCAATTTCCGGAAAAAATTCATCCAGCCATTTGTTCTTTTGTAATATAAAGGATGGCGGTTCACCGGGTTCCGCAGCAGATATAATATATACTTCTAAATCGCTGTTGTCCCTAATTGTTTGACGAATACCCTCAATAACTTTATCAAAAGGTTTTAATGTTTTAAAGAAATCAGGTTGATACATTAACTCAATTTGAAAGCAACCGTCATCATCCACAATCCTGTCTTGAAAATTGGCAATAGTGCCATCCATGTCTATGAATAGACGTTTGGTCATTTAACACACCTCATATTCTAAATTATCAAAATTATCAAAAGGGGATATCATCATCTATGGGAATTTCTTCTTCGCCTATTGCTAAAGAATTTTCCGAATCTACACTATCATTTTTAGGAGAGAGAAATCGCACATTTTCAGCAACCACTTCAGAAGCGGTGCGTTTAGAACCGTCTTTAGCTTCATAGGTTCTTATTTGCAGCCTGCCGTCAACTGCGGCAATTTTACCTTTGCTAAGATATTTGTCACAGGTTTATCCCAGTCCTTTCCATGCAATAACGGGAATAAAGTCTGCTTCTTTTTTACCGCTGGCACTTTGGAAATTCCTATCAACGGCTAAGGTAAATTTACAAACTGATGTACCATTGGCAGTGGAACGTAATTCCGTATCTCTGGTTAATCGACCAATTAAAACAATTCTGTTCAGCATTTTAAAACCTCCTATTTTTGTATGTTGGTAATTGTGTTTCTTCAAAAAATTCACGAAAGTCTATCATGGCATCTGCGGATACCGTGGCAATTATTTCTCTGCGTTGGGCTTCGCCGGTTACTTCTTTATCAGTGGGTTTTTTGGATGTTCCTTTCACCGGGAATTTGATATCATGGGGCATGGTGTTTGCAATATCGTTAAATGCTTTAGCTGCTCGACGTACCACTCCCCAATCTTTTGGGTTTTGTTTATAGGTTTTTATTCTCATGATTGATTTGCCAATTTCTTTTTCAAAGCCATTAGCTAAAATTTGGATTTTAACATCATATTCATTGTTATAACGTTCTCTTGTTATCCCAATGTTTTCTGCCATCCGTTGTGCCTTACTAAAAACATATATTGAATTAATATTAGAGTGCAAATGATTCACCTCCCATTAGTTTTGCTAAATTAAAAAATACTGCATTTTGCAGTATTAAGTAGATTAAGTATTTCGTTTTAATGTATCTGCTTTTTACTGATGCTATTTGGGTTTTCCCTCGCCAATCCTTTAGCTCGGTTAC
>JAVXOZ010000016.1:0-45537 GCA_036644995.1 Clostridiales bacterium
AACACAACTAAAAGAGCTGCAAACAAATTATCAGGCGGAAACCGAAAACCTCAATTTTTTAAGAAGCAAGGAGTCATTGTGATTTACAAGATTCTTTTGGTACAGCATTGTATTTTCTATTAAAATCATCTATGATAGCATTGAATTTATCGGGGTGTTTTTTATAAGTTTCATATACATCGTAGAATAATTTGCTTGGATTAGAGAGTCCTTCGGTTCCATTAGTAACAACGTACTGAATGCAGGCTAATTGCATCTTAAGTCCTGAATTATTCCTAAATTTAATATCAAAAGACAACGCAAGAGTTTTTGCACGCATAGTATATAGCTTAGTCAACCTTTGAAGTTCATATTCAGGTACATTTATGTACCGCCATAACGAAAATAAAGGTCATACAGGGCAACAGCTTCTTCTTCAGACCACTTTGCTTTGATAATTCAATACACCAACTTCCCATTATTAAAATTGTTGTTAGATTATAACATATCGCAAAGAATTTAAAACCTCATTTTTAAGGAGTTTCACTCAACTATTCTTTCAAGACTATCTGAAAAAGTAGCACAAAACGAAAGGACTCTATTTTTAAAACATCATTTTCCATTGGTGGTTTTTTAATTCTTTGTTTAAGTTACCATAGCCTTATCAAAGTCACATAAGGAATTGGATGGACAAATTAGAGAATTGGACGAACCTTTTGAAATAGGCGGTCGCTCCGGGATGTACCCCGGTGGTTTTGGTGTTCCTTCCGAAGATTGCCGCTGCCGTTGTGCGTTATTGCAACGGGCACGATGGGCATTAGACGAAGACGAATTAGAAACACTGAAAGAACGTGCTGCATATTTTGGATTGGATAAGACTAATAACTTTGCTGATTTTAAAGAGAAATACTTGAAATCAACATATGAAGAACCACCTGAAAAAAGTGCTATTAGACAAAAATTAGAAGCATCGAAGATTGAGTACAAAAAGGTCGAAAGGCTTGAAAAAAGGTTGACCACAGCTGATATCATAGAAAAGATTGGTGGGGGTGACCTCACGCAAGGTTCTTGTTCTTCATTGGCATTTGCATATTCCGGTAATAAAAATAAACTTGATGTATTAGATTTTAGGGGTGGCGATAGCTGTTCATTCTTTGCAAAAAATAGTAATATTTTATCTATTACGAACCTAAATGGCGTTGAAAGTGTGGTTGAAAAAGGTTATAATGATATAAAGGTGGTGGATGCTTTATTGCACCATGTGGAGAAAGGTAAGGAGTATTATCTTGCGACAGGAGAACACGCAGCAATAATAAGGCACACTGATGAAGGTTGGCAATACCTTGAACTACAAGATAAAAAGGATAACGGATTTAAAAAGCTAATAAAGGCGGTGTTGAAAAGTAGGTTTGGGTGTAAAAAGTCACACAAGACACATGGGGAAAAATATGAAGCAAAAAGCATATTAATAGACACTAATTCGCTAAAAGGTAACAAAGAATTTGAAAATATTTTAGGATATATAAACACAGCTAAAACAAAACAAAAGAAAGGGGTAGGCGGTCATGTTAAATAGTTTCTATCATTTTTATAAAGAAAACGAAAATGATAAAATATGGCAAGTTGACGAGATAGAAAAAATAGACGGAAACGAAATATCCTATGTCAGAGGCAAACTATTATACAGCTTTGATAAAAAGAAAATATACAACTTATGGACGGACTATCCTTGGGAATTAACGAAAGAGGAAAAAAATTTATTCGACAAAGAGAACCCATATTGGGCGGATTTTTTCAAAGATAGAGTATAGATAACCCAGTAACCGCTATCTTGCCGGTAGCGGTTTTTCTATACCTATTTTCAGAAAGGAAACATTTATGAAGAATAAAATAGAATCCTATTTCGCACGAACAAAACTTGGCAAAATTAAAGAGATTATCTTTGTGGGAAATTGGTCGCAAGGTGATTTGTATCGTGTTAAAACCACCCGATGGCTGCACCCTAATGAATTTACCATCTACGAGCTGGATGGTGAGATTAAAACCGTCAGAAGCCTACAAACAAATAAGATATATTAAAGCACATCCAAAGCGGTTTGCTTTTTCTATGGCGACCTGGGGTATTTTGAAACAGAGGGATACAGTTTAGGGGGACTTTTCAAACAGCGGCTCAGAGCCGTGGTTTCAAAGGTATACAGAAAGGGCAGCCTACCAAAAAAATGGTGGACTGCCCTTAACTTTTAGGGTTAACAATATTCCTTTAGTAGTGATAAAACCACCTACATCAAGCCAGTGCTCATAATATCGGCGGTAAGCTGTAAATTTAGCGATAAAATTATTGGTTTAAATTCTGAGTTTAAATGTTTTTGGCGCAAACTTGTAAATTAACACACAGGCAACAATGGAGTACAAAATACAGAAGGCAATACACCCAAGTCCAAAAAATAATATAGGTAGCTTTACTTGCATCACAAAAAAGCAGAGTAGATAGGTAGCTGAAAGCACCATTTTATAAGTGCCGCTTTTGGCTTCTGTTGCAGCGTTATAAGGTTGAAGTAAATAGTAAATTGTTAGGTAATGAACAGAAAAGAAAATGCTCATGCACAAAATTGATACCAGTAAAACCAAATAGTTAAGTGGATTATCCGTACCCCCTGAAGTATATAACAAAATTCCCAGACCTGTACCTATAACAGTAGCCGGAAGCAGATTTATCTTAATTATCTCCCACAGACGAATCTGGAACAGATTTAGCACAAACCCAGGCTGCTTATAGAAGGAGTATGTAAGTAGGCTGTGATCGCAGTTCATAAACAGCGCAGTTGTAAACCCAGTTCCCCGGTTGATTGCATACATGATAAATACGAAATAGGGTAGAAATGTTAATAAAATTTCATTTATCCTCCCCTTCATTTCGGGAACTAAATAAAAAACAAGGAGTGTCCCCAATATCAGAAACGAAGAAATGTATGCAGTCTTTTTTGCTGATTTCCAAAGAATCTTTTGATGTCTTCTAATAAACAATTCGTTTAAGTAGCCAAACCCTTTTTTCTTGCTGGTGATGGTTGTATCCGCAGAAATTGCTTTTCGGCTCATCTGCCGGGACATATCTTTGGCTGCATCCATCTGATTCATTGTCTTTGATAAAATCTGCTGATACATATCACGATAGTCTTGAAAAGCCAGAATTTTGCGTAAAGAAATACCGCCGCATATAATAGCCAACAGCATAATTCCTATAATAACAGGAACCGGCATTACTATTTTTAATGCCGGTAACCCATAAGCGCAGGCTAAGACCGCAAATGTTACCATCCACATAAATTTTCCGTGAACGTTTTCATTAGTGGTTTTTCCGGTTTTATCATAATTTCTGAGAGAAAAAGCCGCCATAGTGAGTTTAAGCCCCGCTATAAAAAAGGGAATCAGCAGACAAAGCCAAAGAGGAACACTCTTTGTAAGACCATAAATCACCACAAAAGGCAGAAATCCCATTACAATCTTCAATAGGGAATAAATATAATTGATTAGTGTATAATCTCGTGCATCCATTCGCATTAAAATCATTGCATAATACTTATCCCTTGTGGGATTGAACATATATGTGTTTGTATAGGCACCGATAATACTCAGGAACACCAAAATATGCAGGGTGGTTCCTACGGTTGGAACATCTTTATAAAGAGTTGCTGCCCCCACAACCATAAATGCAAAGTATAAGAATTTCCCTAAAAATGTGGAGATAATCTCCCACATAACAGAAAGTACATTGGCAAAAATTTTCAGTCCCTGTACCTGATACAGTGAATTGGGCAACAGCTTTTTCACCAACGGAATTTGTTTCATGGAGTATAGGATGCTGTTAACACGATATGAATTTTTTAGAGAAAAAGATATTCTGAGGGTTTTATTCATGTCCTTCCTCCTGTAAGGCTGCAATAATCTTTTCTTTAAACTCACCGCTATCCCGATTGGTTTTTTCCACCACCTCCAGTTTTCCGTGGTTTAACAAAATAATCTCGTCACACAGGTCGAGAGCTAAATCCATAATGTGCGTGGAAAAAATAGTAATTCGTCCCTGTTTCAAGGAACGAAGCAACTGCTTCATTTCTTCTGCCACAACAACATCAAGGGAAGTCAAAGGCTCATCGAGGAGGAGAATATTCGGCTGGGCGATGATATTGATTAGCATCTGCATTTTGTTCTTCATACCATGGGAGTAATCCTTTAGGAGTTTGTCTCGATCTTCCATAGCAATACTCATTGAGTCAAAATACTCGTCAATGGTTTTGGGCGTTTTTACCATCTTTTCATTGATGTCCAAGAAGAATTTCAAAAATTCTCTGCCTGTTAAAAATTCCGGAACAGTAGGGGTTGAAAGTACGTAGCCGATATCCTCAGCTACAACCTCATGCCGAGTTCCCTTGGACTCTAAGTAAAAGCTTCCTGCGTCCACTTTTATGTCACGATTCAGACAATTAAACAGCGTTGTTTTACCGGCGCCGTTTCGCCCCAAAAGACCATAAATTTTACCTTCCTCAAAGGCAAAGTTGATGTCTCGCAGTACTTTCTTATTTTCAAAATGTTTTTCTACATGTTCAATTATAAGTTTCATATTAGTAATCTTTTCTTTATTCATAAAAGTTTTATCCTCCAAGTTATATGTTTATTTGCAAAGGTTTATTTGCAAAAAACATTAGAATATATTTCAAGTCTGCCAAAGGTATATAAACACATCCATTGGGCAATTTTCTGCTTTACCGTTTCGCAAATATTTTTTTCGGTAAATTTATCCATATTATTTTACCATACTCAAGTCAAAAATTACACAGTAAAACTGTTAACGCTGCTGAATAGCTTTCTTTGCCCTGTTGTGGTAAGGTGTGATATTGCACAATATCAAAACAGTGCACAAGAATATTGATGGGAAATACTTGACAGCGTAAAAACTTTAGGCTATAATCAAACTATGTTTCAAACGGTGTTTGAATATAAGCACAGGAGGTGATTAACGATGGGTACAACAAAAAACCTAATCATTGAAACAACTATCAAACTGATACAAAGTGCGGGTAGTGACCCCGAACAGATTACCATTCGAGATATCAGCAAGGAAGCAGGAATTGCGGTTAGTCAAATAAATTACCATTTTGCCTCCAAAGAGAACCTAATTGCTATTTGTGTGCAAACCATGATTAGGGATGTGATTTCTCTGTTCGGTGATACCCTCAAACAGGTAAAGGATTTAGGCAGCTTTGAAAAGCTGAAACACATGGTGAATCTTACCTTCAGCTTTCTTTACGAGAACGAGAATCTTTCACGGATTTCCATATTGACTGATTATCAAAACGGAGCACCCGATGATAATACAAGCCTTACCTTGAAAGCATATTTTCCTCTGATTGAAAATGTTTGTAAGGAAAGGAATATACCTAACGCCCAATTAGTGGCGGAAAGTATCCTTTTAACCTTGCAAGGTGCTTTTTTGAGAAGCAATATTTTCAAAGACGAGCTACATACGGATTTGAGAGATTCCCAGCAGCGAGCCGCATTTGTAAATAGCGTTTTGGAGCAGCATCTCAGGTGATTAAAGGAGGTCTGAAGTGATGAAGAAGAAAATAATCGTCGGTACTCTGGTTGCAATTAGTATTGTGGTTTTAATAGGAGGTTTTGCTATGATGAAAAAAGTCGTTAAACAAGATAACTTTGATTTGCAGGGCATTAGCACCATTACACTTCGTGCAAATGCCGCAGATATTCATATTCAGATCACAGACGAAAAAAAGATGACGGTTACCCAGTATGCCAAAAAAAAAGTGACAGAGGACTTTAGCTTTACCACCAATACCGATGACTCTACTCTTGCCATAGCGGACAACGGAAAAGAAGTAAGCTGGCTTTTGGGTATTAAGGGAACAGCAGGAATCTCCTATGAACTGAAAATTCCCAAAGCATACGCAGAAAACATTTGCATTAAGGTAGGGAGCGGAAATGTGGAATATGCCGGAGAAAATAGCCACAAGCTGAAAACACTGGAGGTTGAGGTGGCAAAGCACGGGGATGTGAAATTGTCCTCCCTTGGGCTGCTTGAAAACTCAAACGTATTCACAGGCGGCGGCAATGTAGATGTGAGCGTTGCATCGGATGCAGACCTCATGGTAACAGGCGAATCCCTTTCCGGCAATGTCACCATCGCTGGGGAGTTTAAAAGCGGCAAACCCACGCTGACCATAAAGAGCAATCAAGGAAATATTACTGTGAAATAACACAAGTCGTAACGAGGAGCGAGGTATGAGAGGTTGCCTTGTTTATTGCAAACAAAAGTTTTAGAAATGAGGAAAATACAATGAAAAAAATGATTGCTTACTGCGGCTTAGACTGTGAAAAATGCGATGCGTACATCGCTACAATGAATAACGACGACGCATTGAGAGAAAAGACCGCCAAACTTTGGGCAGAGCTGAACAATGCGCCAATCACCGCTGAAATGATTCATTGCATGGGCTGCCGCATGGACGGCGTGAAAACGCCATTTTGTGACAGTATGTGCGAAATAAGACAATGCGCATTGAAAAAAGAGGTTGACACTTGCGGCGATTGCACTGAAATGAGAACTTGTAAAATTGTCGGTGAAATTCTGAACAACAGCAAAGAAAGCGGCGTTAACTTAGGTAAATAACCATTTCTTAGAGAGGTTATAAGCATTGGTTTTATATGCCCCTTTCCGTTACTGTACATCATGCCATTACCGATGGATACCACTTAAAGGTTTTCTTTGGAGAACTGCAAAGAACGATGAACTGTGGGGAATAATGGATGAAAAGAGTTTAACATAGCAGGATTTACAGAACGTGAAAACGAGGATTTCGAGATTGATATTTATATTCCCATTGTGTAAAATACAAAAATCTTTATAGAAATTATTTATTTGGATTTTTCGATTAATGGGAATTTGAGGTGGAATTATGGCATCAAGTAAAGAATATTTACAATTTATTTTAGGTCAGCTATCTGAGTTAGAAGAAATTACTTATGGAGCAATGATGGGGGAGTTTATTATTTACTTTCGTGGTAAAATTGTTGGTGGTATCTATGATGATAGATTACTTGTAAAACCCATAAAATCAGCCATTGCATATATGAAAACAGCTTCTTATGAATTGCCTTATGAGGGGGCAAAAAAAATGTTGTTGGTAGATGAGGTTGATAATAAAGAATATTTGGTCGGATTGTTTAAGGCTATGTTTGAGGAATTGCCAACACCAAAGCCGAAAAAGAAAAAATAAATAACTTAGGGTTTCATGGTTAAATCATCAGTATAATCCGCTCCGAATTACAAAATTTTTTCCAATTACACAAGTTAAAAACGCTGTACAAGGCCTTTAGTGGCTTTGTACAGCGTTTTAATTTGCTTTTAAGTGTTAAATATATAACACTAATGTTGATAAAATAACATAAATTATACTGTTTTAACATTGATTTTCCCTTGAATCTTGCCACAAATTTATGCTACAAAAATCAAAGTAAAAATTTCTTGCTTTTATATGTTGTTTTAAATCACAAAACTTGGTTTTATTGTAAATAATCCATTGTTATTAAAGGTATATCTTTGGCTTTGTTCCAAACTGCACTTGTGAAAATGCTGCAATTTAATGGATATCTTACAGTGGGATAAAGTTCAACGGTGAAACCCGGTATGCCAAATGTGTGGCGAACATAATTTGCTGCACCTGCACCCACACTTGTTTTTTGCATTTTATAGTTGCTGGCAGCCGCTAATTTTGAGGCTAAAGGGGCAGCTTTAGCATTATAAGCACTACTGCAGGCATTATCGCTGTAATAAATTAAATCACCGGCGGTATGGCAATCCAAAGCGGTTTCAAAAGGGTAAGACCTTAACACATTGACAATATTGCGTGTTTCAACTGCGCTTTCCGCTCTTGGTCCGCCATAGTTGGCATTGGAGGGCCGTTTAACTGAACCTGTGCTCCATTTGCAATTAAAATTGCGATTTAAGTCCACACCTTGGGAATTGGATTTCCAATCTGTATGTGAGCCGGAAGGGTTGTACATTCCTTTTACCGCACTGGGATTTCCTGCTGCATTATAGCCGTATATGGCAATGTTTTGACCATCGGGATTAGCGCAAGGTATCATTACAATGGTAAATTTGGATAGTAAATCACGGACATTGTATCCATCAAAAGCTGTGTTGGTGGTATAGGCATGGGCATATGTGTCCAAAATTTCAAGTAAGTAGTTTAAGGATATATATTCTCTGGCGTGTAAGTTGCCCTGCATATAGATATAGCGATTGCCTGTGCCTAATTTTACAAGCTTAATATCTCTGCCTTCTTCGGATTTTCCTGCACTGGAAACTTTGATTATGTTGGGATACATATTTGTCATGGTATTAAGGTATTCACACATGGCATCATAGTGAACAACATGGTTGCCATTGAATAAACTCGGTGCAGAAGTTGGCACTTTAGTTAAATCTATACCGTTAAAACGATGAATAAGTGCGGCGCATTCTGCTCTTGTGGCATTTCCTGTTGGCTCAATGTAACCTGAGCCGTTACCGTTCATTATGCCGTAAGAATATGCCCATTGCATACTTTTTTGAGAATAAGGCAAAACTCCCCAAGCATCGTTAAAATCAAATAAATCTAACCAACCATTAATTGCTATGCCTTTGGTTATGCAAAATCTGGATAAAATTGTAGCAACATCTTGGCGAATTATTTCTGTATTGGGCTTAAAAGTGCCATCGGGAAAACCGGTTATTATTTTATTATTGGTTGCCCAAATCAATGCCTTATAATAGTATTCACCGGTGTTGATATCGGGAAAATTCACACTGCCTTCAACTGCGGGGCTGCCGGCATAACGATACATCATTGTAACCAACATAGCCCTTGTTAGGGAAGAATTAGGTGAAAAATTGTTTGCGTCTACGCCTTTACAAATGCGTTTTTCCGTGGCAAATTTTATGGCATCGTAATACCATTCACCGGGTTTAACATCGGCAAATTCCGTGGGCCATGTTTCCTCGGGTGCAACGGTTTGGTCATTTTTCGGTAATATCGGGTTTTCACCTTGATTTTCTGTTGCAGTAGCATCATTGTTTTGTTCTTGGGCTAAAGCTGCATTTTCACTTTGTGGTTCTTCTGCGGCCACATTGCCCCTTTCTACGGGTAAAGAACCTGTTTCTTGGGCAAAAACAGGGATACTAAAGGTAATGGAAAGCATAAATGACATTAGTAATGATAGTATAATTTTATTTTTCATTATCATTTTCTCCAAATTTTCTTTATTTTCCTATATAATAACATAAAATATATGGTTTTGATAGTATTTTTTTATATAAATTGTATAATAAAAGAATAGAAAAAGCCTTAACTACCGCAAATACGGATAGTTAAGGCTTATAGGCTATGGATAAAGTCTGATGTTCGGCAAAATCCCTTCCCATCCACTGCTTATGTACATTTAGGTACATAAGCAGCCGCTGTTCAGGGAGTTTTACCGAATCTAAGGCTTTAGATAAACAGATTTATGCAGATAGTATTTTATGATTGTGTTTTCCAAGGGCAGCAATATTTTAGCAAAATATCCACAACGTAAAATAGAATAAAGCCCATAATACCCAAAACCACAATGCCGGAAAACATATCCACGTAGTTTACTCTGGTCCATGAGTTCATTATATAGTAGCCCATACCATAGGTAGTGCCAAAAGTTTCGGTAAAAAACAAAACAGAAAGCGCAGTGCCCAAACTAATGCGAATGGCGGAGAATATACTCGGTAAGGTAGCGGGAAAAACAACACGGCGGAAAATAGTAATATCCTTTGCCCCCAAAACTTTTAAGCTGTAATAAACCTCTTGGGGAATGGTTTTAACGCTATCCCTGCTTGCCACAATAATTTGAAAAACAATAATAAGCACCAGCATGGTAATTTTTGCTGTTTCACCTATGCCGCACACCATCATCACCAAGGGCAAAAGTGCTATTTTGGGTACGGGGTAAAGTAAATATACAAAAGAGGAAAAAGCTCTGTCCCACCATGGATAATAGCCCATGCCAAGCCCTATACCCAGCCCCAAAACCAAGGATATACTTATGCCTAATATTATACGTGATAAGCTATAAACAGCGTGTAGCCATAAATCATCGGTAAATTTGTAAAAAATATTTTCCAAAACACTAATGGGTGAGGGCAAAAAAGCTATGTTTGCCACTGCTGAAATAATATACCATATAAGCAATATTGCGGTTATGGCTATGGCGGTATCAAAACTGTGGCTGTTGTTGGATTTTATCCCGTTATTTTTTATTGCCATAGCAAGCCAACTCTTTCACGCAGTGCTATGGTATCCCTGTAATATTCTTTTTTTAAACGCAGGTCTTTTTTGCCGAAATTGGTATTTTCCCATATTTCGCTTATCTGCCCCGGTGATGGGGTCATAATGGCAATTTTATTTCCCACCATCAAAGCTTCTTCAATGCTGTGGGTAACAAAAATTGCGGAAACACGGTGTTTTTGCCAAATTTCCAAAAACAGGTCTTGGGTTTTTTCACGGCTAATGGCATCCAAAGCAGAAAATGGCTCATCCATCAATAAAATATCCGGTTTCAGCAAAAAAGCTTGGGCAATGCAAACTCTTTGTTGCTCACCCCCTGAGAGTTGTTGGGGATATTTATGGCGTAATTTATCCAAACCCAAAGCAGTGATTATCATTTCTATATTATCGTGTTCTTGGTTTATGTTTTCTTTTTTAATGCGTAAGCCTAAAATAATGTTATTGTAAACCGTTGCCCAATTAAGTAAGCCATAATGCTGCTGTATAAAACCAATGGAGTGGTGGTTGGGGTCTATGGTTTTACCATCTATTCGCACTTCACCTTGGGAATGTGCCATAAGATTAGCCATAACGTGTAAAAGGGTGGATTTTCCACACCCCGATGGTCCTATTAAGGCACAAATATCCCCTGTTTCTATGGTTAAATTAAAATTTTCCAAAGCCTTTTGGGTTTTACAGCCATTTTTATAATCTACGCTTAATTTTTCAATTTCAATCAAGGTGTTTACTCCTTACAAAATCCTGTGTCAACCACTGTGTTGTACTCATAGGCTTTGGCTATTAAGTCTTTAGCCAGCATCCAATCATTTACTGCCTTAATATCTTCTTTAAAAGGTAAGCGGGCATTTACATAGGTTGGCAAGGTAATTGTTTCGGTTACAGATTCGGGAAAGCCTGTTTCTTTAATGATGATATCTATATATTCTGCTACTTCATGGGTATTTATATATTCCACAGCACGGTTGTAACCACGATAAAAAACTTCTATCTCAGCTTTTTTCTCTTTGATAGCATCTGTGGAAAAAGCTATACCTGTGGTGTGCATATTAAGGTCGTTGCTGGATATAAGCACCTTGGCACCACCTGCTTTTCCCACACTTACTTGGGGTTCAGGCATTACGCTGCCGTCTAATTGACCTGCTTCCAGCATTTCCATTCTTACGGTTATTTGGGGTATGTAAGTTTTTGTAATAGCGGTGTTGGGGTCAAGCTTTAAGTTTGTTAAAAAGCGGTCACAGGCATATTCCATTACGGTATTTTCAGAAAGACCAATGGTTGCCCCTTTTATGGAATTGGCATCGGTAATGCCGCTATTTGCCCCTACTATAAATTCTTGGCTGCCATCTGTAATTGAGGTTGTTTTAACGTTGAATCCGCCTTCACAAAATAGCATCACAGAAATAAGGTCTGAAATAGCACCATCCAAGACACCACTTTGCAATGCACTATCTCTTTCCGGTGCAGATGTAAATTTTTCTACCTTAATATCAACACCTTCATCTTTAAAGTAACCTAAGTAATTAGCTAAAGCAATGGGAACAGATTGAGTATCCGGTAATATTCCCAGAGTTAAGGTGGTTTTTTCCTTGGTGGATTCCGAAGTTTTTTCATTTTGAGAACACGCCATGGAGGTTAAAGATATGGAAATTACCAATAATAAACATAATAACTTTTTCATAATTTTATTCCTTTTCTAATATTCACAATTTTGGTGCAGGATGTATACAGGATTTTATTTACACAAAAATCGGTAATCAGTGCCACAGCATATCCAAAACAAAGCCCATAAGTAAAATTACGCTGATAATTTTGTTAATGCTGTAAGAAGCGAAGATGACTTTTTTGTAATTATTTGGAGAAACCAAAAGATGTTCGTATATTAAAAAGCCTCCAACTATAAAAACACTTATTGCATATATCCAACCGAGGCTTGTGAAAAAGGTAAGAGAAAATAGGAGTATAAAGGTGATAATATGAAATATTTTACCAATGTGCAGTGCTGTTGTTTCCCCAAATTTTACAGGTATAGAATGTAAGCCTTGGCTCTTATCAAATTTGCGGTCTTGAATAGCATAGATAATATCAAACCCTGCCACCCAAAAAACATCAGCGGCGGTGAGCACCAAGCCGGGAAAACTTAATGAGCCTGTTACCCCTATCCAAGCACCTGCTGGTGCCACAGCGCAGCCGAAACCTAAAATTAGGTGGCACAGCCAAGTAAAGCGTTTGCTGTATGAATAAACAATAAATAATGCCATGGCAATGGGTAAAAGCATTAAACAAATTGGGGGCAGCATTGCTGTTGCTATGAATAGCAGCAGAAAATTTATTACCACAAAAACCATAACTTCTTTGGCGGATAATTTACCGCTGGGTATTTGCCTTTGGGCTGTGCGTGGGTCTTTTGCATCTATATTGCGGTCTACCACTCTGTTTAAAGCGTTAGCAGCAGTGCGACCTGTTAAAAGAGCCAAGCAAATCCAAAAAGCTGTGGCAAAAGGTGGTAGACCATTGGCGGCTAAAATCATGGCAATTATACCGAAAGAAAGG
Source organism: Clostridiales bacterium (assembly GCA_036644995.1). GTDB lineage: Bacteria > Bacillota > Dehalobacteriia > UBA7702 > UBA7702 > Cryptoclostridium. Next base: position 12,897 of record JAVXOZ010000016.1, read on the forward strand.
GAAAAAAGTGTGTTGGTAAACATTACCAGTTCCCCGTAATTTTTTAATTTAATTAGTATGGATTTATATTTCGAACCCATATTCCTGCCACCTCTCCGTAACCTTATCAATTATATCTTTGCTCATGGCTATATCTTCGGGCCATGGACGCAGGTGTCCATCTGCGGCATTTTTTTTGGTGGCATCTATACCTAATTTATGGCCATAAAGGGGTTGGGGTGAAGCGTGGTCCAAGGCATCCAGTGGACCTTCAACTATTACTAAATCACGCTGGGCATCTATATTATTAAATACTTTCCACGCCACGGTGGAATAATCTTGAGGGTTTACATCTTCATCAACTACAATAATCATTTTTGTATACATCATTTGTGCCATACCCCAAAAACCGTGCATAATTTTTTGGGGCTGTTTGGGATATTGCTTTTTAATGGAAACAATAACGCAATTATGGAATACCCCTTCCAAAGGAAAGCTCAAATCTACAACTTCGGGAAAAATGGCTTTTAACAAAGGCAGAAAAAAACGTTCTGTTGCTTTGGCAAGGAAGCAATCCTCCATAGGCGGCCTCCCTACAATGGTGGCAGGATAAATAGGGTTTTTGCGATGTGTAACACAGGTTAAATGAAAAACAGGGTATTCGTCCTCTAAGGAATAATAACCTGTATGATCCCCAAAAGGTCCTTCTACACGGGTTTCATTAATATCTACATATCCTTCTAAAATAAATTCCGCATTGGCAGGCACATAAATATCGTTGGTTTTAGATTTTACCGTTTCTAAGCGTTCACCTCGGATAAAGGCGGCAAAAATCAATTCGTCAATTATTTTGGGTAGGGGAGCGGTGGCACTGTATAAAGTGGCAGGGTCGCAGCCTAAAGCCACGGAAACAGGCATGGTTGTGCCTAATTTTTCGTATTTTTCATAAATGCGTTTGCCATCTTTGTGAATATGCCAGTGCATACCTGTGGTTTTTTTATCGTAAACGTGCAAGCGATACATACCTATATTTTGTGTGCCATCTTCGGGATCTTTGGTTATAACCAAGGGTAGTGTTATAAAGCGGCCACCATCTCCGGGCCAGCATTTTAAAATTGGTAATTTATCTAAATCCGGTTCTTCAACCACTTCTTGACAGGGAGCTGTATTTACTTTTTTAGGAAAGATGTTGGCAAGTTTAGCAATCTTTGGTACGGATTTTATTTTGCTCATTAAATCGTGATAATTGGATAAATCCATTAAATCCGCTATTTTATCACCTATATCGTCTAAACTTTCCACCTCAAAGGCGGTATTAACGTGTTGGTATGAACCAAAAGCATTAATAAGCAGGGGGTAGGGTGAACCCTCCACATTTTCAAATAATAGAGCAGGCCCCTGATTTTTTACCACTCTATCGGCAATTTCCGTAATTTCCAAATCACGGTTTACCGTGGCTGTAATACGCTTCAGTAAATTCTTTTTTTCCAAAGCTGTTATAAATTCACCAAGATTTTTATATGCCATTAGCTTATTTCCTTTACTATCTACTTCATTTTCAGTAATTTTACAAGGTAGTAATTGCAAAACCCAATCATTGGTTAGCAATAACTTACTGGCATCATATCATAAAACAAAGGTTAAATAAATACATTATCCTAAATAATTGTTTAAATATTTGCGTCAATATGTGGAATTTTATAATACAGCTCCACCTTTACCTCGTGTTTTATCTGTTTAATTTTTTTGCTCCTCTATTTCTTTTAAATAATGGAGTAGTGATAAAAGCTTATTTTATGTGTTAATTTTTTTAAATATTTTTTAGGATAAATTGGATTTTCCAATCTATGTACAAATGTGAATATATTTAAGTTGTGTTGTGGAAAATAAATTTTAATTGTTTTTAGCGGGACATAATAAAAACTCACCATCTTAAATGTGGATTAGATGGTGAGTTTTTAACTTTTCTTATATAGGGATTTAGCTATTCTTTTCAATATTGGCAATAAATTTTTTCATTTCTTTTTCTTGTTCGCTATCCAATAAGCTATTGGGGGCATTTGCCAAAATTTCTTCTACTTTGCGGTGGGCAGCAGCAAGCACATCTTCTTCACCCTCTTTTTCCCAAGCCTCATAAGAACCCCAATGGGAAACACTGGGTTGCCACCCTTCTTTTAGATGGTTCATAGTGGATTCGTTGGTTAAAAAGTCTTGGCAAGGTTTTGCCTGTAAAAGGTCGTCCATACCCATGGATTCTATATCGGTATTCATTCCTTTTATCATATAGCGTACTCTGCTGATAATTTCATTATCCAACACGGCTTTTTCCAAGGATGATGCCATTAAATTACCCAAAGTGCCCACGCTTTGGCTGGTTACATTAACCCCCGCCATGGCTGTGAACAAAAAGCTTTGCATAGTTTCCATGCCGGATTGATAATCAATGGTTTTAGAACTTGTAACCCCGGTTTGGGCACGGGAAGGCAGATTGTAAAAATCATTAAACATCTGAACAGAAGCTCCCAAAAGTAAAGCAGTGTCCGGGGCGGCACATTCCCAAGTGGCATAACGCATATTGCCGTAGGTTAAGGAGGAGGATGGAACCACAGGCACCCCTGGTTTTATCAGTTGGGCATAAACAATGCCTGCCAAGGTTTCTGCTATGGTTAATATTAATGTAGAAAATAAATATATAGGTGATGTTATCCCGGTCATCGGTGCAGAAACTATTACCACAGGTTGGTTTTTTTGGGCATAAACCTTAATGCCTTCGCAGGCATAATCCGAATAGAAAAAAGGTGAATTGGGGCAAACTGCAAGCCAAGTAACATGGTGATTATCTAAATAGCCTTTTTTGCCAAAGGCAATATCAAACATTTCTAAACATTCTTCTTTTTGGGTAAGGGTTTCCAGTACAGATGGGCTTAAAATGGGCTTATCGCAACATTGCATGGAAGTTAAAACGCAATAAAGCCCTTTTACCCGAGGATTCACATCCATGGGACTTAAAGGGTGAAAGCCGCCAAAATCCACATTATCGCAGCTGTGATATACTTTTTGTAAGTTGGCATAATCTTTTAAAGTTGGTATGCGGCGGTGGCTCTGGGAATCCGTTATAAATACCTCTCCCCCTGCGGGGTGTACCAGCATACCTTCACCCACAGTTACGCTTTTTTGGGGATTTAACCCTTCCATACCGAAGGTTTTGGGGCATTGAGCCAGAGATTTTTCTATGAGTTCTTTGCCAATAAAAACAGTATTGCCTTCAACTTTGGCACCATAATGGCGAAAGGTTGCCACTGCATCATCGCTTTGAAAAACTATGCCACGTTTATACAGCAATTCCAAAGCTTTTTCGTGAACCTTATCCATGCTGTCCTCGGACAGTACTTTTATTTGAGATGATATATTCATAATAAATACTCCTCCTCTTATTGCCTTATACCTATATTTTAATATGTAGACTTAAGAATATCAAGTATCTTTTAGAAGATTTTCCAACTAAATAAAAAGTACCCTTAAATTCAAAAGTACCCTTAATCATTTAAGATTAAGGGTACTTGGCTTATCTATATCAATTTAATATTGTAAAGGATATTTAGAATTAACAAAGTGATAAGAAAAGCCCGATGAAAAAGTCAAACTTTTTCTCTATATTAGCTAATAAATTAATATTAGTTTTGGGGTTTTTGAATTTGTGCAGCACTGTTAATAGCAGAGTTTTGACCTTGACTCATTGCTTCTTCAGCATAAGCAACCATTTTTTTGGTCATGTTTCCGCCCACATAGCCGTTTTCTCTGGAGCTTAAATTGCCTTTATCCATATTTTCGTAATCTTGAATGCCCAATTCAGTTGCCACTTCCATTTTGAAACGGTTTAAAGCACCCTGTGCACTCTTTTTAATGGGGTTAGATTTAGCCATAATAGTTTCCTCCTAATTTTTAATAAGTGTTTAAAATTATTTTTGCGCCATAGCTTGTTCGGCATAAGCAACCATTTTTTTGGTCATGTTGCCACCTACATAGCCATTTGCACGGGAAGATAAATTGCCTTTATCGGCATTTTCGTAATCTTGAAGTCCTAATTCGTTTGCTACTTCTGCTTTAAATTGCTTCATGGCAGTAGTTGCACTTGGATTCATCGGTGTTTTCAAAATGTCTCACCTCCTTTCGCTGCCTTACTATTTTGTCTCAAAGGACGCTTTTTATTCAGAAACCAAACTGACAATATTTCCAAATTAATTACTATTTTTTTACAGGTTAATTTGTAAAAATCCCCGTTTCTGCCCGGGTATTCCGTTATATAATAAAGCTAACATAAGATGAAAAGTGAGGTGAAAAAAAGATATTATGACCTGCAACTGCTCCTAAGGTTTTTGCTGTCCCTTTAATGGTAGTGTAGTGGCGCTTAGTCGAATAATGTCGGAAAATAGCAGTTGACAACGGGGCTTTCTCTATATATAATATAAATAGAACAAACGTTCTTTAATCCGAAAATGTCATGATATTAAAATGGTATGAATGAAAAAGAAATACTCTGTTGCAATTACTGCGGTGAAAAAATTACCCATCCCATTATTATTAAGGAAGGAGATGTTGGTGGGGAAACTCTTTTGTGTCCCCTGTGCCATAGTCAGGATTTATGTTTGTTGCAATGGTGTACAAACTGTAAAAAATACCGCCCCAAGGAAGATAATGTTGATTTTTTAATTTGTGATGACTGTGGGCTTATATTAAAAAACAGATTTAAGCAATTAATGAAAGAAAATTTTAACGATGAGCAAAGGGAAAAGCTAAACGAAATATATGAAGGTGAGTGCTTTTGAAAGTGGAGGCTGAAATGACCCAACGCCAAAAAAAATTCTGTGAGAATTATTTAAAAACCAATAATAAAAAAGAAGCGGCTTTAGCTGCGGGATACAGTGAAAAAAATGCCAATAGTTGCGGCAGCAGGTTATTGAAAATAACAGAAATTAAAGAATATATATCCGGAAAAACCACTAAAACCATGGATAAAATAGCCTGTAACGAGGAAATATTGGAATATCTTACCAATGTTTTAAGGAGTACAGATGAAAGCGTGGTAGTCCGTGATAAAATGCGTGCCGCAGAGCTTTTAGGCAAAAACCAATCACTGTTTACCGATAGCGGTTCTGTGGAAAAGCCCATGGTTGTATTTTACGGTGAGGATAAAATTTTAGATTAAATAGGAGAGAAAATAATGAAATGGAAATTAGGGGAAGATTACAATATTTTAACCAGAGAAATTGAAGATTTAGATGATGAATTGCGCCATTGTTGGACAAAACTTACATCACCCAGAAGCACTTTTCACTCAATCCGTTCTCAAAATGTTGGGGATGCAGTAGGAGATGGGGTGGCAAAAGCCATTGATATGGAAACGGAATTATTGCAGAAAATAGAAAAATTAAAAGCATTGCGTTTGCAAATAGAAGAAGTGGTGGAAACATATCCCGCTGTGGAGAGAAGGCTTTTGCGTATGCGTTATATTCGTGGTTTTACGTGGCAGCAAATTGCCAATAGAATGTTTTGCGATGAAAGCACCTGCCGCAGATTACACCGCCAAATTTTAAAAACCTTACAAAATTAAAAAATCCTCGGACTATTAAAAGATTTAAAGGCAATCGGATTATTAAAAAAATGTAAAGGCAAAAGGTTTAAATTACTTTAATTATGGAGCTAATATGTGCATTTTGTGCTAAAGTTGAATTTTTTAAAAAAATATTATATAATAATACAAATAAGTAATTTGGGGTGTATTATGAAAAAACGTATTGTTTCTATAATTTCAGTAGTAATACTGATATTTGGGTTTGGTATACTAATCCATGAAACCACAGGTAATGTTAAGGCTGAAGAAGAAACAGTTGCAAAAGTAACTGAAAATGAAGCCACAGCCAGTTTCGGGGATGATGCCGCAGTTTCCGGTGTTTATCCTTATAATGAAATAGCCATGAGTAACGGTGCTATTACCTTGAGCAATTCTGAGCTTAACGCCATAAAAAATAACAGCAGCGTGGCAGGTTTAAAAATAAACAGCACCAACGGTGCAATTATTATGGATTCTTCGTATATTGCTTCCTTGGTAGACCAATCAAAAGGTACTATAACTTTTTCCTATAATATCAATGGCAGTATTGCTACGGTAAGTGCCAAAACAGAAGGCAGTACCATTTATGGCAATAGGGGTTTGTGTCTGATTTCTGCGGATAATCATGGAGATTTTTATAGCACTGTTTTAGATAGCAATGGTGTTGCTGTGGGTACAAGCTGCTATTTTGAAGATGCTAATATGCTGCGGTGGCAAATGGTAAAATCTGAAACTTATATGTTTTACAGTAATAAAGTAAGCTTTTTGGATACGGAAAATCACTGGAGCAAAGATTATGTTGGCTTTTTGGCATCACGGGGTGTGGTAAATGGTGTTTCCATAGGCTATTTTAGCCCTGATAGCAATGTTACCCGTGGTCAGTTTATTGCTATTTTACATAGAATATCCAAAGATAACGGTGTGGCTTATACTAACAATCCATATGATGATGTGCTTAAAGACCAATATTATTATAACGCTGTGTGCTGGGGTACAGATGCAAAAATTATTAATGGTCGCAGTGCTTCAAAATTTGAACCCAATGCCAATATTTCCAGAGAAGAAATGGCAACTATGTGTTGCCGTTACTTAAATTCTTTAAATATGGATTTAAAAGCCGTGCGTACAGGTGCGGATTTCAGCGATATCTCCTCGGTTATGCCTTATGCGGTTACCCCTGTTAAACAGTGCCATGCCGCAGGTATAATCAATGGTGTAGGCGATAATAGATTTGATCCCCAAGCCAATGCCACCCGTGGAGAATCCGCCACTATTGTGGCAGGGTTGATTGCTTATCTAACTGCTATGCCCCATTAATTTTTACATATGCCACATACTGCGTATACCATTGGGCAGGCTGTTGATAAAGTCTGATATTTGGCAAAATTCCTTCACATCCACTGCTTATGTATATTTAGGTACATAAACAGTCGCTGCTCAGTGAGTTTTACCGAATCTAAGGCTTTTTTAACACCTCGGCATCTTGTCAAACAACTATGTTTTTTAACAATCTGTACCATTGGTCTTTGTGGTTGTTATGCTACCTTTTTTAGAGATTCAAATATTCGTGATAATTATTTATATTTAATTTAGCGTGTAAAGCAATGTGTAAACCGGCGATGATTATATTACTTAATTTTTGTATAAGCTCATCAATATCCTTGGGTGTTACCGCAAAATTATCATGATGTTCACTTAATAATTTTTCTATGATGTCAGCCGCCGATTCTTCGTTGAAAGAATCGGCGTTGTTTTTATTTTGCATGGTATTTGCCGCTGCCAATATTGCTTCACCCATCACTGTGGAAAGCAAAACCACCGTGGGCACTCCAATGGCAATTACGGGTATTCCCAAAGTTTCTTCATTTATGGCTTTGCGAGTATTGCCCACACCTGCACCCGGAGTAATACCGGTGTTGGCTATTTGAAAAGAGCTGCCAACTCTTTTAAAAGATGCCGCTGCCAGTGCATCTATTACAATAACTGCCTTTGCTTTGATTTCCTTGGCAATACTTTCAATTATTTCCACGGTTTCAATGCCGGTATTTCCCATTACATTAGGGGCAATTAGGGCAACATCGCTAAAGCCCGCTTCCATATGTTCCGCCATATATAAAAATAAATGGCGTGTAGCCATAGAACTTTTTATTACCTTAGGCCCTAAGGCATCGGAGCTTATATGCGGATTACCCAAGCCGCATATTAAAATTGGAGCATTGCCCATGGGTATAAGATTTTTTAATAATTCCCCAATGGCGGTGGCTGTTTCCTTGTGTATGGTTTCGCTATTTTCCTCTGAGGTTAACAGTAGGGGAACGTCAATGGTTATATATTCACCTTGGGGGCGACCCATGATTTTAGCACCTTCATTATCCAATATGGAAATGTTTGTAATTTTTAAATTTTTTTTATTTTCCACTGTTTCTTTTACTCCGGGAATTTCCAGGTTTTTAGTGCCTCGGAGCAGTGAATGTGCCTCGGTTGCCAAGTCTAAATTAATATTTAATTTTTGTAATAAGGCAAAATTTAACATTTTATTCTCTTTTCTTTAAAATTTTTTAAATTTTTTTCAAAAAAGTCATTCAAAAACTTGCATTTTCATGGTACAATAGGTTATTATATATATGTGTTAATATAATCAAAAAAAATCGGCGGCAGATTTATGCCCTTAAATAGACGAATTCTATTTTTTAAGACAAGATTCCACCGCCATATTTTTGCAAAAGAATATTTGATGATTAATATACTTTTGCAGGCTTTTCCTGCCTATCCAGGTTGAAGCCCGTGGTAAATCCATTAAATTTCGGGGGATATGAAGTTCAATGGATTTCAAAAGTATTTTGTGCAGAATTAAAGGATTTATACTTTTTTTATAGAAGTAATTTACGACAAAATTTGCACAGCATAATAAAATAGGTGAGTAATTTGCGTATCATAGGCGGAGAACACAAAGGTAGAAGATTAAAAACCCTTGGTGGAGATAATACCAGACCCACATTGGACAAGGTTAGAGAAGCTGTTTTTAATGCTTTATACGATGTTTCCGATACAAGAGTTTTAGATTTATTTGGCGGTAGCGGTGCCATGGCTTTGGAGGCTTTATCCCGAGGTGCAAACAGTGCTGTTATCGTTGATAATAATAAAGCTGCAATCAACATAATAAAAGAAAACGTTAAGGAACTGGGCTATGAAGCTAAAGTGGATTTGCGTTTTTCGGAATTTCAAAGAGCTACATTAAAAAATGAAAAATTTGATTTGATATTTGCAGATCCGCCATATGGTGAGGGTTTGTTAACTGAAGCCATAAATATGGTGGCAAAATTAAATCTTTTGTCAGCTCATGGTATGATTGTGGCAGAAACAGGGGGCGGTAATCCCGAATTTCCGATAACCCCCAATCTTAATCTGCTGAAAAAAAAGCAATATGGAACGACTAAAATATTATATTATAGATTCGATGAGGAGTAAAAGTATGGAAATTTTAAAATACGTTGACCAATTAGAAGAAATGGTAGATACTGCAACTAAAGTCCCACTTACCGGCAAAGTGATGGTGAATGTTGACGACATATTTGAAGTAATAGATTTAATCAGAGATAATCTTCCTCAAGAATTAAAAGATGCACAGTATGCCCTGTTGGAAAAAGACCGTATTATCCAAGAAGCCCAAGCCAAAGCCAAACAAGAATTGGAAAGTGCCAGAAGAGAAGCACGTGATATGGTTTCAGAACATGAAATTGTACGCCATGCCCAAGCCGAAGCCGATGCTCTTTTAGAAAGAAGCAGACAAAACGCTTTGGAAGTAAGGGAAGGTGCCAGAAGCTATGCCAATGATATCCTCTATCAGATAGAAAATAACTTGGATAAGGCTTTATATACCGTTAAAAAAAGCAGAGATGAAATAAGAGTTACCGGTAAAAAGACCTCTCCTTCTTCAATCTCCTATGCTGAAGATGACGATGATGATGAATAAAAAGCAAAATTAACCAAAAAGCAAAAGCAATAAAAAAGGGAATATATAGCAAAAGCCATGTTTCTCCCTGAGCTTTTACCAATGGCAGTGTTATTGCTTGCTCATAAATAGGCATATATTTGCTAATAATGGCGGCAAATATGCCTTGGATGGTTTTATAGCAAAGATAAAATTTAAGGGACAAATCTGTTCCCTTGATTTGTGTTGCTATTTGGCAGAGTGTAGAAATGCCACCAAAAGCCAAAATTGCAGATATTACCGTAAACTTAATAGAAATAGAAAAATTAGTTGCGGCGGTGCACTTAGTGCCCGCCGTAATTTCAGTTATACCACTAAACAGTGAAAGTGATATCGGGGTGGGAACCCCAAAAAATCTGAGAAAATAAGCTAAAATCTGAAAAATCTGAAAATATTCCAAAATGGCAATAAGAATAAAAAAAACAATAATAAGCCCACCAATGAGCATAATGGTTTCTATGCCGCTTAAAACAGCAGCGGATAAGCCTTGCCCCAAAGGGATTATGGGTTTTTCCCTCATCTTTTTTATTTCCGTTAATGGGGATATGCCCTTTGGCGGTTTTTTAAAACGAAACAAAGCCAAACATACTATGCCTAAAATAATATTGGAGCCATAGTGCACTATTGCCAAATAAATACCCAAATCTGCTCTTAATAGAAATGATGCCGCCACAACGGAAAAAATAAACAGTGGGCTTACGTTAGCTGTGAAGGGCAAAAGGAAGTTTCCAACCTCTTTTGATATACAGCCATCCTTTCGCAAGGATGAGATGATACTGCTGCTTACAGGAGCACCTGTGGAGTATCCTGTGGCTATCACAAAGGCACTTTCTCCGGGTAGAGATAAAACTTTGCGGGTAAAAGGTCTGAGCAAAGCACCTAAAATATCAATGCCCCCATAAGTGCAGCAAAGTTTGTTGATAATAAAAAACGGTAAAAGTGCAGGCAAAACCTGTAAATACCAGGTAGATACCCCTTCTTTGGTGGCGTTTAATATCAGTGAAGGCTCTGCTAAAAAGAAGCCCAGGATAAATAAAAAGATAATTGCTATAATAATATACATATAATCACCTGTATTGTTTATTTTTATGCCATAGATGACAAAATAATATATTTGTTTAATTGGCAGTTTTTGTGTAAAATATAAAGGTATGCAAATGAGTTGTTAAATTGCATACAATAATATAATGTAAAATTTTAAATTTATAATAAGCTAAGAAATTTTGGAGGTAATCAAATGAAAATTCTCGTTGTAAACTGTGGCAGTTCATCACTGAAATATCAACTCATCGATATGAGTGACGAAAGCGTAATGGCAAAAGGCCTTGTGGATCGCATTGGTATTGGTGATTCTTCTTTAACTCACGAACCTACCGGCAAAAGCAAAATGGAATTTAAAGCAGATATTCCCGACCATACCGTGGCTATTAAAATGGTTTTTGATGCTTTAACCAATGCTGAATACGGCGTTATTGCTGATTTGAGCGAAATCAACGGTGTTGGACATCGCTATGTTAATGGTGGTGTTTTATTCCCTGAATCTGTGCTTATCACCGATAAAGTTATCAAAGATATGGAAACAACCTTTGCTATGGCTCCCTTGCATAACCCTGCACACGTTGCGGGTATTAAAGCTTGCGCCGCTGTAATGCCCGGTGTTCCCATGGTTTCTGTATTTGATACATCTTTCCATACATCTACCATGCCTGCAAAAGCATACACCTATGCCATTGATTATAAAATAGCAGATGCCAACAGCATCCGCCGTTATGGTGCACATGGTACTTCCCATAAATTTGTGGCAAAACGTGCTGCTGAAATCATTGGTAAACCCATAGAAGAATTAAAACTCATTACCTGTCACTTGGGTAATGGCTCCAGTATTACCGCTGTGGATGGCGGCAAATGTGTGGATACCTCCATGGGTATGACACCATTGGCAGGTGTTTTAATGGGCACACGTTGTGGGGATATTGATGCTTCTGTGGTTACTTACCTTATTAACCAAGGCATTGTAAAACCTGAAGATATGGAAACTTTCTTAAACAAAAAATCCGGTTTCCTCGGTGTTTCCGGTGTTTCCAGTGACCTGCGTAATGTGGAAGAAGCCGCTGCCAATGGTGATGAACACGCACAAATCTCCATGGAAGTTTTCTACTATGGCGTACAAAAATACATCGGTGCTTATGCTGTTGCCATGGGTGGCGTAGATGCCATTATCTTCACTGCGGGCATTGGCGAAAACGGTATTTTAGCTCGTGAACGCATTTTAGAAGGCGTTGAATGCTTGGGTGTAAAAGTTGATAAAGAAGCCAACAACTGCCGTGGCAAAGAAGTTATGATTTCCACTGCGGATTCCAAGGTTAAAGCCTATATCGTACCTACCAATGAAGAATTGGCTATTGCTCGTGACACCCTTTCTTTTATTAAATAAAGAAAGAAATATAAAATTTAACAGAATAACTTGACATTATGGTCTTACTTATATATAATTATTCTGTTATGTTAGAAGAAATGCGGATAGTGTTATGAAAATTAAAGTTGATAAACTTAAAAGTGTAACGGGAATCCGTACAGAGCTGAATTTCTCTTTAACCAAAGAAGAAATTGGGGATACTACTGTATTAAATTTATCCTCAAAGCCTCTTGTTTTCCAAGGTGTTCTGGAAAATTACGACCGCACTATTAAAGTTACAGGGGAAATTACTTGTTTTTTACAAGGACTTTGTGACCGCTGCGGTGAAGAAACAGAATACGAGGTTAAAGCAGAATTTAGCGAAGCTTTTACCAATCTTCCCGAAAAAATCCGTGAGGGGGAAGGCGACCAAAGCTTAAGTCACTTTTTTGAAGGTGACGAAATTGACTTGTTGCCCTATGTGGAACAATCTGTATTTTTGGCAATGCCCATGAAAGTTCTCTGTAAAGAGGAATGTATGGGACTATGCCCCCAATGCGGACAAAATCTAAATATAAAAAAATGCTCTTGCGACAATACCCCAATAGATCCTCGTCTTGCGGTTTTGGGTGATTTGTTTAAAGAGGTTGATTAGAAAGGGGTGTAAACAATGGGTGTACCCAAAGGAAAAACATCTAAATCCAACAAAAGACAACGCCGTGGCGAAGATAAACTCACAATGCCAGGTATGTCAACTTGTCCTCAATGCCATGCTATTAAACGGCCTCATACCGTTTGCCCGGATTGCGGATATTACAAAGGACAAGAGGTAGTTAAAACTGCCGCATCGAAATAAGAAGTTAAAAATGCACCTCTTGCTATATAAGGGGTGCATTTGCTCTATGCAGCCATATTTTTTGGGGTAATTTTTACGCCGTGGGCTTTGGTTTAGTCCGGATATTTGGAAAAATTAGCTAATTTACCGTGGTTTATTTTATATTTGAGATTAACGGCTAATTGCTTTTTTATTGGCATATTTGCGGATTTTTCCATTTTTGGTCTTTTTTTAAGGTTTTATTATTGGTAAATTATGTTGTTATAAAGATTAAATTACCTATAATAATGGTTAAATTTATAAAGTGGTGGCTTTACCTCAAAAAATGTTTTAAAAAAATCATTGCTACATTTTAAACAAAAGGAAATTTTATGAAAATTGCAGTAGATATCATGGGTGGAGATTACGCACCTTTAGAAATAATAAACGGAGCTTTGGCTGCGGTTAAAAATAATCAATGGTTAGAACTTATACTGGTGGGTAATGAAGAAACTTTTAAAGAGCATTTACCTGAATTACCCCAAAGGGTAGAAGCAGTATTTTCCAAAACCGTAATGGCAATGGATGAATCTGTGGAAAATTTACGCCGTAAAAAAGATTCTTCAATTTTTGTTGCCACCTCTTTGGTTAAAGAGGGGAAGGCGGCTGCGGTGGTTTCTGCGGGGAGCACCGGAGCACAAATGGCAGCAGGTATTTTACTTTTAGGCAGAATAAAAGGTATAAAAAGACCTGCTATTGTTATCCCTTTTCCTACTTTAAATGGGGATAAGCTTATGCTTGATGGTGGAGCAAACCCTGATGCCACTGCGGAAAATCTTATGGATTTTGCCATTCTTGGCAATGCCTATGCTAAAAATGCTTTGGGGTTGGATGCTCCCAAAATAGGGCTTTTATCCAACGGAGCAGAAAGCCATAAAGGCACTGTGGCAGTGGTGGGAGCACACCAAATGCTAAAATCTGCCCATGATGATAATATCCTTAATTTTATAGGTAATATTGAGGGCAGAGATGCTATGAACGGCAAATTTGATGTTATGGTTTGTGATGGTTTCAGCGGCAATATTGTTTTAAAACTAACCGAAGGTGTGGCAGTTGGCTTATTTAAACTGATAAAAAAAGAAATAACCGCTACTTTTATGCGTAAAATAGGAGCATTTTTAGTAAAACCGGGGCTGATGAATCTTAAAAAAATATTTGATTACAGTGCTTATGGTGGTGCTCCCTTACTTGGCATAAATGGTATTTCCATAATATGCCACGGAAGTTCCAAAGCAAAAGCCATTGAAAATGCCATATTAAATGCCGGTAAATGTGTGGAACGTGGTTTCGTTTCTCAGCTTGTTGATGATGTGGCTATTTATAGGGAGAATCAAACCAAGGAGGTTAGGGAATAATGAATACAACGGATAAAATTATTGAGATTTTTCGGGACAGAGCAGACTTTCCCGCCGATAAAGAATTATCGTTAGATAAAGATTTTAAGGAATTGGGAATTGATTCCATGGATTTGGTGGAAGTGATATTTGCCATAGAAGAAGAATTTTCCATTGAAATCCCCGATACTGATTTAGCTAATTTTAAAACGGTAAGCAGTGCTGTTGATTTTGTGGAAAAATTGATAAAATAGTTTAATCTAAACAAAGTCTATAAGTTTTAGAGATACTGCAAAAATTTCTCTATTACAATATAAAGAGCCTTTGGGCTCTTTTATTTTGAGGTTAATATGAAAAGTTACACACTGAAAAAAATTAAAGAATGGGGACTGGAAGGCATTAATGAGGAGCTTATAACCACCGCTTTAATGCACCCATCTTACGACACCGAAGGCAAGCGTAATAATCAAAGATTGGAATTTTTAGGCGATGCGGTGCTTGGCTTGGTTTTAGCAGATTATTTGGTGGAAAACAACCCTCAATCCCAAGAAGGGGATTTAACCAGACTCCGTGCACTTTTGGCTCAAGAGGCTACCTTGGCAAAAGTTGCCAAAAAAATTGGTCTTGGTGATATACTATTTTTGGGCAAAGGTGAAGCTGGGGACGGCGGCAGGGAACGGCCATCTACTTTAGCCGATGCTTTAGAAGCAGTTATTGCTGCTATTTATCTCTCTTTTGGTTTATCAAAAGCTTCTGATTTTGTGCTTAAATATTTTGGCGGCTTAGAGCAGCTTATTACCGAAGCCGAAGAAGATGTTATAGATTACAAAACAGCTTTGCAGGAATATGCCCAAAGTTTGGGTGGTGAAAATGTTAGCTATACCATCTTATCCGAGGAAGGCCCACCCCATATGCGTATGTTTACCGCTGCGGTTTATTACCACAATAAATTAATGGGTGAAGGCTGCGGTAAATCTAAAAAAGAAGCGGAAAAAGCTGCGGCAAAAGTTGGCTTTATCGCCCTTAAAGAGGGAAAATAAATATGGCAAGGCGTAAAATTATTCCAATTTTTATACCACAGGCAGGGTGCAAAAATAAATGTATATTTTGCAATCAAAAAGGCATTACAGGGGTGAACAAAATACCCAATAAAGATGAGCTTTTAGCTTTAATGCCCCAAGGCGATTGCGATTATGAGCTGGCATATTACGGTGGCAGCTTTACTGCTTTACCTATAAAAACCATGGTGGCATATTTGGATTTTGCCCAAAAAATGCGAGAAGAAGGCAGAATCGGCAAAATAAGACTTTCTACCCACCCTTCATCTTTAAACGATGAAAAAATAGCTATTTTAAAAGAATATGGGGTTAACAGTGTGGAGCTGGGCATTCAATCCATGGACGATGAAGTTTTAATAAAAGCAGGAAGAGGACATACCAAGAGAGAAATATTGTATAGTATGTTTTTGGTTAAAAATAACGGTTTTGATTTGGGTGTGCAATTAATGACGGGATTGCCCCATGAAACTCCGAAAAAAATATTTTCCGGCATAGAGGAAATTTTGCCTTATGCCCCTAATATGGTGCGGATATATCCTTTATTAGTTTTGCAGGATACGCTGCTGGCTTTGGAATATGTCGCAGGAAAATATAAACCTATGCCTCTAAATGCTGCTGTATCTTTAGTGCGGGATATGTATGCTGTTTTTTCCTACTATAAAATACCCGTTATTCGTATGGGTTTACAGCCAACTGTGGATTTGAATATTCATAGCGATTTACTCCTTGATGGGCCTTTTCATCCCAGTTTTGGGCATTTGGTAAAATCCGCTTTAAAATTAAAACAAATTGAGATGGTTTTACGAGATGCTCCGGATGAGGTTCGCATCATAACAGCTAAAAAAGACCTGCCCCAAGTTTATGGTTTAAATGGTGAAAATTTATCAAAAATAGCGGAGCACCACCATATTGCCGTTAGTGGCACTGGTGATTCCCCGGGTACTGTATCCTTGGCACCTTTTGATAAAAGTAAAAGAAGTGAGATAATTGCTTCACTTGGGGAATCTGAATTTTTGAAAAAATATCTTAACGAAAATGAATTTTGGAGTAAACAGTGTATTTAAAAACCTTGGAATTGCAGGGGTTTAAATCCTTTGCCGATAGAACTTCAATAGAATTGCAAAGTGGCATAGCAGCTATCGTGGGTCCTAACGGTTCAGGGAAAAGTAATGTTGTGGAAGCCATTAAATGGGTGCTGGGTGAGCAAAAAGCAAAATCACTCCGTGGGCACAAAATGGAAGATGTTATTTTTAACGGCACCAAAAAGCGCAAACCCTTAGGCATGGCTGAAGTTAACCTAATTTTAGATAACAGCGACCACGGTATAGATTATGAATTTACGGAAATTAAAGTAACACGTCGCTTATATCGCTCGGGAGATGGTGAGTATTTAATAAATGGCAAAAACTGCCGTTTAAAAGATATTCAGCGTCTTTTTGCGGATACAGGCATAGGTAATGATGGCTATTCCGTTATCAGCCAGGGGCGCATCAGCCAAATTGTGGAGGCAAAACCTGAGGAACGTCGCTCCATGGTGGAAGAAACCGCAGGGATAGTAAAATATCGGGAACGTAAAAAAGAGGCATTGCGTAAAATAGCCAATGCCGATGATAATCTTTTGCGTCTTAAAGATATAATGACAGAAATAGAAAGCCGTCTTGGTCCTTTGGAGCAAGATTCTGTTAATGCCCAAAAATATTTAACATATAAAGAAGAAAAAGACACACTTGCCATGGGTATTTTAGCCGAAGCCGCCTTGGATGCTAAAAAAAACCTGGAAAAATTATTGGCGGAAAGTGATGAAATACAATTAAAATATGATGCCATTTGTGCGGATATTATTACCAAAGAAGCCATTTTAGAAGATGAAAAAGCAAATTTACTGAAATTAGAGGACGCTTTTGGTCGGGAGCAGCAGCGTTATCACGATTTAAGCCACGGTATCCAAACAGCAGAAGGCGAAATTAAATCCTTGGATAGCCGTATTTTTGGTTACGATGATAAGCTGAATATGCTAAATAAAGAGATTGCAGATTTAAAAATTAAGTATGAAAGTGCCCAAAGTAAAGCCCAATCCCAAGGGAAAAATAACGAGGAACTAAAGGAAAAAACCCAAATTCTCAAAGAAAAAATGGATGACCTGCAGGAAAAACGCATGGTGGATGAAGCCCATATGGTAAAGGCAGAACGCCACATGGAAAATTTGCGTAATGAGGCTTTTGAGGTGGCACGGGAAATAGGGCACAAGAAAAACGAAAAAATTAGTTTAGAACAAACTTTGGAAACCTTAAAAAAACGACTTTTGGCAATGGATTTCAAAAAGCAGGAATACAGTGAAGATGAGGAAGTTTTAAACCAAAGAATAGAAGAAATAAATGATTTTTTGGATGAACTTTTAACTAAGGAAAATGAAATCAATGCCAAAAAACAACAATATAAAGATACTTTATTAACGGAAAAAACCAAAATCAACTCCAAGCGTGAAAACGTAATGAGTTTAAAAATGGAGCTGAGCCGCAGTGAAGCCCGTTTGAAAATATTGGAAGAACTTATTTTCAAAAGAGAGGGTTTTTACCCCGGAGTAAAAGCTGTGTTGGAAGAAAAATCCCGTGGGAAATTAGATGGTATTTTAGGGGTTGTTGCCGAGGTTATCAAGGTAGATAAAAAATATGCAGGGGCAATAGAGGCAGTTTTGGGCAGTGGCTTGCAAAATTTGGTGGCTGCCACAGGCGCAGATGCATCCAAAGCCGTGGCATTTTTAAAGCAAAACCGCAAAGGTGTGGCAACTTTTTTACCCTTGGATATGTTAAAAGTAAGACCCAGAAGTGTATTGCCTGAAGCTATTAAAAATAACACTTCCTTTATAGGGGTAGCCGCAGATTTTGTTAATATTCCCATACGAATGCAGAGTGTGGTGGAATATTCCTTGGGTAATACTTTGTTATTTCAAAATCTTGATGATGCCATTAAAGCGGCAAAAAAAGCAGGTGGCAACTTCCGCTATGTTACCCCTGAAGGGGATATTATTAACAGCGGCGGCTCTGTGAGTGGTGGCAGCAGAGAGGTGAAAAAAAACAGCTTTTTG
Source organism: Clostridiales bacterium (assembly GCA_036644995.1). Lineage (GTDB taxonomy): Bacteria > Bacillota > Dehalobacteriia > UBA7702 > UBA7702 > Cryptoclostridium. The sequence goes on from JAVXOZ010000016.1 coordinate 31,224, forward strand.
CAACGCCAAACCGAAATGGAAGAATTACGCCGCCGTACCTTGGAAATAATTAATGAAGAAAAAATTATTCATGAAGAAATTGAAACCATTACCGAAAACAGAGAGTCTATAAAAAAACAACTGGATATTTTAGATCATAAGCGTGAGGAATTAGCCTATGAAAAAACCGCTTTTGATGGGGAAATTAAAAAAATAGATACCAGAAGAGAAATTTATGCAAGAGAAACCGAAAGCTTGGATTTAGAAGCAGAACAAATTTTAGCCGAAGAAACCCAAGCACAGGCAAAAATTGAAAATTTAACCAATTTTATTGATTCAGCCACTGTAAAAGAAGCTGAGTTATTAGGTGAAATTGAAGATAAAGACCAAAAATTCAAAAATGCCAAAGTTACAGAAACCCAAGGCAGAGATGATTATACCCAGCTGCAAATTGCCTATACCGAGGAAAAAGCACTGCTGGAAAACAGCATTCTTAATTTAGAACGCTTAGAATCCGAGGCAACAGATTGCAAAAATCAATTATCCGAAAAAGAAGAAATGGCAAAAAATACTGAGGCTGTTAAAGCCGAAGCTTTTAATAAGGCAAGTCTGCTAAAAGAAAATGTAATGGCAAAAAATTTAGAGCTTGCAGATTTTTCCGATGACCTTGGCACCGGTAAAGTGGCAAAAGAAGAATTAACCGCAAAAAAAGAAGCTTTGGAAAATACCTTAAAAATTCAAGTGCAAAGCCAAAATCAGTATAAAGAAAATTTATATAAGCTTTCTGTAAAACAAGAAAGACTAACAGTGGAAAGTGAACAAAGTGAAGCCCAATTACGTGATGAGTTTCAGCTGATTTTAGCGGATGCTCTACCATATATCCGTGAAGATATTACAAAAAAAGAAAAACGGGAACGCATTAAATTATTAAAGCAGCAAATAGCTGTTTTAGGCATTGTTAACGTGGGTGCCATTGAAGAATTTAAAACCGTTTCTCAACGCTATGAATTTTTAACGGCACAGCGTGATGATGTTCTTGCAGCTAAAACCAGTTTGGAAGAAATAGTTGGAAGAATGGATGCCATTATTATGGAGCGTTTTACATCTACATTTGATAAAATAAATGAGAGTTTTCAAGAAACTTTTCCGGCATTTTTTCAAGGCGGTTATGGTGAGTTAAGGCTTTCAGACCCTTCTAATCCCTTGGAAACAGGGGTAGAAGTGGTGGTACAGCCACCGGGGAAACGTTTGCAGCACCATAGCTTATTATCCGGTGGTGAATTGGCTTTATCCGGTATTGCCTTGCTTTTTGCCATATTAAAGGTAAAGCCCAGTCCCTTTTATGTTTTAGATGAAATAGATGCGGCACTGGACGATGTAAATGTAAGAAAATTTGGCTCGTATTTAGAAGCCTACGGTGTAAACAGCCAGTTTTTGGTGATAACCCACAGGCAGGGTACCATGGAATCCGCCCAAGAATTATATGGCATCACCATGGCAGAAGAAGGTGTTTCTCGCACTGTTTCAGTGCGATTGGAAGATGCAATGAAGGAGTAAATAATGGGACTTTTTGATAAATTAAAATCCGGGTTAAGCAAAACACGGGGTGGGTTCGGCAGTAAAATAGCCGCTGTACTCACAGGCAGTAAAATTAATGAAGATTTATTTGAAGAACTGGAAGAAGCACTGATAGAAGCGGATATGGGTATATCTACGGCTATGAGTATTATGGATATTTTAAGGGATAGAGTTAAAACTGATAAAATTAAAGATGCGGAAACTTTAAAAAAAGTATTATCCGAAGAAATTTGTAAAATATTAAACCAAGGACAAGCCGAGTTTGATTTAGAAAAAGGTAAGCTCCAAGTTATTTTGGTAACAGGGGTAAACGGCGTGGGTAAAACCACATCCATTGGTAAAATGGCAGCGAGATTTAAAAACGATGGCTATAAGGTTTTACTTTGTGCTGCGGATACTTTTCGTGCCGCTGCGGCGGAGCAGTTGGAATTATGGTCTAAAAAAGCAGATGTTGAAATAGTGCGTCATGCTGAAGGTGCAGACCCCGGAGCTGTGGTGTTTGATGGTATACAGGCAGCAAAAAGCCGCAATAGCGATATATTATTAATAGATACCGCAGGGAGATTGCAAAATAAAAATAATCTCATGGCAGAATTGGGTAAAATTAAAAGAATTTTAGATAAAGAATTACCCGATGTGCCTGTGGAATCCCTTTTAACACTGGATGCCTCCACAGGGCAAAATGCCATTAATCAGGCAAAAGCCTTTAAAGAAATTGTGGATATAAACGGCATTATTTTAACAAAAATTGATGGTACCGCCAAGGGTGGTATTATAGTTGGTATAATTGATGAAATGAAAATTCCCGTTCGCTATGTTGGGGTGGGTGAGGGCATTGAGGATTTGCAGGATTTTGATGCAGATGCTTTTGGTAAAGCTCTTTTTAGCGGAGAAAAAGAAGAAAGTGAGGCATAATTATGGCAAAAGTTGCAATTATCGGTGGCACAGGTGTTTACGATCCCAGTATTTTAGGTGAGGTAAAGGATGTAACATTGGAAACACCCTATGGTAAAATGAGTGCAGTTGAAGGTACCTACAAAGGTGTGGAAGTTATTTTTATGAACAGACACGGTTCAGGGCATTCGGTGCCACCACATATGATTAATTATCGTGCCAATATTTGGGGTTTAAAAAAATTAGGTGCTACCAAGGTTTTAGCAACCGCTGCTGTTGGTTCTTTAAATATGAATATGGCACCGGGAAATTTTGTTTTTCCCGACCAATTTATAGAATTTACCAAAGCCAGAAAATGTACTTTTTTTGATGGTGGGGAAATGGGTGTTGTTCACACCGATATGACCCGACCTTATTGTTCGGATATTGTGAGTAATTTAGAAATGGCATCTTTGTTAATTTCCCACACTTCCCACAGCGGCGGAATTTATGTTTGCGCCGAAGGCCCTCGTTTTGAAACCCCCGCAGAAATTAAAATGTACCGCCATATGGGCGGGGATATAGTGGGTATGACATCCTTCCCTGAAGTTGCACTTTGCCGTGAATTGGGGATGTGCTATGCCACTGTGGCTATGGTTACCAATTATGCCGCAGGGGTTAGGGATGTAAAATTAACCCATGCAGAAGTTTTGGAAGTAATGGCGGAAAATTCCGAAAATATTAAGTCCTTGTTATTGGCAACGGTGCCTTTGATTGCAGGTGAGCAAAGTTGCGGCTGTGATGCCTCAGCTCCTAAAATATAATTTTGAAAAGATGTGAAATCCTTGAAACATATAGAATGGAAAAATAATAAACTTTATCTTTTAGATCAACGTGGATTGCCCCATGAAACCAAAATAGTGCCCTGTAATACTGTGAGTGAAATTTGTGATATGATAATTACTTTAGGGGTGCGTGGTGCACCTGCCATTAGCGTGGCAGGTGCCTATGGAGTGGTAATGGCAGCAAATAGCTATACACCTACCCATGGTGATTTTCAAAAATACATGGAAAAAATGAACAACCAAATATTAGCCACAAGACCCACAGCGGTGAACCTGTTTTGGGCTTTGGGGGAAATGGAAAAAGTATGGCGTAAAGCCACATGGGAAAATGCAGGCTCATTATTGCTTAATAAAGCTAAATCCATAGAAGCAGATGATATTGCTCGCTGTAAAGCCTTATCTCAATACGGAGCTACACTTATTCCTAACCATGGACGCATTTTAACCCATTGCAATGCAGGTGCTTTGGCAACCACAGGGGTGGGCACAGCTTTGGGTATTATTGAATGGGGCTTTAAAATGGGTAAGGTGGATATGGTCTATGCCGATGAAACCCGTCCCTTGCTCCAAGGAGCCAGACTAACCGCCTATGAGTTGCAAAATTCAAATATTCCTGTTACTTTAATAACAGATAATATGGCAGCCTATGTCATGGCTCAAGGCAAAATAAATATGGTGGTAACCGGTGCAGACCGCATTGCCGCCAATGGTGATGCCGCCAATAAAATAGGCACATACGGTGTGGCGGTTTTGGCAAAGCACCATAATATTCCCTTTTACATTGCGGCTCCTCTTTCAACTTTTGACTTGACCACAGCTACAGGAAAGGATATTATTATAGAGGAGAGAAACGGCGATGAAGTTCGTTCCTTTGGCGGTGTTTTCACCGCACCTTATGATATCCCTGTAATTAACCCCGCTTTTGATGTTACCCCCCATGAGCTGATAACAGCGATAATCACGGAAAAAGGTATAATCAAAGGTAATTATAAAGAAGAAATAGCAAATCAACTGAGGTAAAAAACTTTGTCTATTTTTATTAAAGATATTTTATACTTGCCCATGACAGGGCAGGGGAAAATAGAAAAAGGTTCCATTCGCATAGATGGCAAGCGTATCGTGGCTATGGGTAATAATCTCTCACCCAAATGGGGAGATGAAATTATTTATGGTCAGGATAAATTAGCCATGCCCGGATTTGTAAATTGCCATGCCCACGCCCCCATGACAATGCTGCGTGGTATGGGAGAAGGGCTTTCTTTGGATAAATGGCTCAACGGTGTTATTTTGCCAGCAGAAGCTAAGCTCACCGGTGAAGATATTTATTTAGGTGCACTTTTAGGGCAATTAGAAATGCTAAAAACCGGTACCACCTGCTATGGTGATATGTATATGGATTTAGAATCTACCCTTTGGGCTATGGATGTAAGTGGTATTAGAGGGGTTTTGGCTCGTGGGTTAACGGATAACAAGGGTGGCGGCGAGTGCCTTTTGCAATCTGCTGTGGATTTTGCCCAAAAACATAAAAACGACCAAGAGGGCAGAGTTTCCTTTATGTTAGCTCCCCATGCTGTTTATTCTTGCTCTGAAGATTATCTAAAAACCATATCCCATGTTGCCCAAAAATATGATATGGCTATCCATATCCACATTGGGGAAACCGAAAAAGAGCAGGCAGATTCCGTTAAAGCCACAGGAAAAAGAGTGTTAAAATATTTAGAATACATAGGTTTTTTAAACAATAGGGTTATGGGTGCCCATATGATTCATTTAGATGGCGATGAGAAAAAACTTGCGGCTCAATATGGTGTTACCGCTGTGCATTGCCCTCAAAGTAATATGAAATTGGCATCGGGTATTTTCCCCTATGCTGCCCTTAAAAAATTAGGTGTGCCCATGGCTTTGGGTACAGATGGCGCAGCCAGCAACAACGATTTGGATATGTTTGAAGAAATGCGTACGGCTTCTTTATTGGCAAAGGCAAGTTCTTCAGACCCCACAGCTCTCAATGCCTATGAAACTTTGGCTATGGCAACCATTGATGGAGCACGTGCACTGTGTTTGGATAATGAAATTGGCAGCTTGGAAGTGGGAAAAAAAGCAGATATTAATATTATTTCACTGTGGCGACCACATTTTTATCCCCGTGATAATGAACACGAACTTTTAAGCCATTTGGCATATTGCGCCAAAAGCGGTGATGTTCATACTGTGATTGTGAACGGAAAAATATTAATAGACCATGGCAAAGCATTATATATAGACGAAGGCAAATTATACCACGACGTACAAAAAAGATTTGCCCATAAATTTTAAATATTTCAAAAAAAGGCTTATTGTTTACGTTTTAAAACGAAAACAATAAGCCTTTATTAATCCGGTATTTACTAAAATTAATGTATTTACCAAGAAGTAATATGGTATTTACTAAGACAATCTTTATCAAGATAAGTTTTTAGTTAACATAAGTTTTATTTTTAGCGGCTTTATATGGTTGAGCCACAAATTGGCTTTTTAAGATATGGATTCATTTTGGTTTTGTGGTGTAAAGCAAATAATTGCTTCTTCAATTCTGTGGTCTTTTATTTCTGTAACCTTAATATGCAGGGAAAAGGCATCTAATTCAAATTCAGTGCCATCTTCGGGAATAGAACCGTAACAGCTGAAAATAAAGCCACCAAAAGTTTCATAATCATCAACGGGTAAAGCTATGTTCAATTTTTCCGCAACTTCCTCAATGGCAATGCTACCACGGATTTTCCACGTTTCGGAATTTACCTGTTCAAATTCTATGGGTATATTTTCGTTTTGCACATCGCTGTCTAAGTCACCCACCAGCTGCTCCAGTAAATCGTTCATGGTAACAATTCCTGCCATGCCGCCGTATTCATCCAAAACCACAGCAAAATGATTGTGGGTTTTTTTCATGTGCTCAAATAAAATATCCGCACAAATACTTTCAGGGATAAAATAGGCAGGTTTAACCGCCATTTTTAGGATATTATCCCGTTCTTTATCCACAAGTCTAAAATAATCCTTGATATTTAAAATACCCACCACATTATCCACACTGCCTTGACAAATTGGGTATAATGTATGGCGGCTTTCATGGATGGTTTTTTCCCATTCTTTAACGGTTTGGTTCATCCATAAAATGGCAATATCGGTTCTGTGGGTGGCAAATTCCCCTACGGTTAAATTGTCAAATTCAAATACATTTTGAATAATTTCTCTTTCTGTAAAATCAATAACACCTTTTTCGTTACCCACATCCACCATCATGCGTATTTCTTCTTCGCTTACTTCCTCATCTTGAGAATTAGGGTCAATACCACACAAGCGGAGAATAAAATTTGTTGAAACTGTGAGTACCCATACAAGGGGTGCAAATAATTTTGAAATAAAAGTAATTAAGCCGGACATTGCCAACGCCAGTTTTTCTGCATTTTTCATTGCAATTCTTTTAGGTACAAGCTCACCAAATACCAAGGTAAAGTAAGAAAGAATAAGGGTAATAAAAACCACGGCAACAGTATCTAAAGTGGCAGTAGGCACATTAACCCCAAGGTTAATTAACATACTTACCAGCTTATCAGAAAAATTATCGGCGGCAAAAGCACTGCCTAAAAATCCGGAAAGAGTAATTGCCACTTGTATGGTAGCTAAAAACCGTGCAGGCTGGCTTGTAAGCTTGCCAAGCCTTATGGCACGTTTATCCCCTTGTTTTGCCATCTGTGCCAGCTTATTATCGTTCATGGAAATTACGGCAATTTCTGCACAGGCAAAAACTGCGTTTAAAGTAATAAGCACCATCTGCAAAAGCATCTGCCATAAAATTGGGTCGTTCAAAGTAATTCCTCCTATATGTTTTTGGTTTGTAAGTTAGATAATTTCAAGTAATTTTTGGGTTGTAATTTAGATAATTTAAAGTAAGGTAATTTGGGATTTTATCTAATTATTTTTTTATAACGCAAAAAGGCACACCTACATCCCAAATTGGAATGCAGGTATGCCAAATATAATAAAGTTAAATATGTATTTAACGGGTCGCCTTCGTCGCTTTCGCTGTTATCATCCATTTATAAAGTATCCTCCTGTAAGAAAACTAATTTTACTTTAACATATCATAACTATTCTGTCAAGGATTTGCTGAGTGTTGGTTTTAAGTAAGGTTATGGTTAAAAAATATTAAAAAGCCAAAATTGTTTTGTTTACACTCTGGATATTTGGCTAAATATAATGCCGTAGTTTAATTATTCCTTAATAATTATGTATTTGCAATTAATAAAAGTGCATAATTTGGTTTGTTAAGGGTTTAAACTTATTTGTTTGATTGCAATAGTTTTTTATATTCTCTGGGGGATATGCCTTCAAGTTTTTTAAAAACTCTGGAAAAATAGCTTACATCTTCAAAACCGGAGTTTTTAGCCGCCTCTTTAATGCTTATATTACCTTTGTGAAAAAAAGATTTTGCGTGTTCTATGCGTATATAGGTAATATATTCTGTGATGGTGTAGTTAAAAGTTTGGCTAAAAATATGGCTTAAATAGCCAATGCTTAACCCAACTTCACTGCCGATGGCGGATAGGCTTATTTTTTCTTTGAAATGGTCTTGAATATAATCACCTGCGGCATAAACAGCTTTGAGATTTTCTTTATTTTTTTGGTTATTTACATTATTTTTTGGTTTTATTTTTTTAATAGCCGTTACTTTTCCCGTGGTGTTTATTGTTTTATTGGTATTTTCATTAGATGTAATTTCCTTGGCAATAATTTTCAATATATGTGAAATGGCTTTTTCTTGAACTTTTGATAAACTATCAAATTTTGAAATCGCATTTTTTATTTGGTTATTATCCAAATTAAGTTCATTGCCTAAGTATTCTGCGGCAATCTCAAAGCTTGGGATGTTTTCAGTTAATAATCCCTGGCTGCAAATGATGGTTAAATCGGAATTTAAAGCCACCACCCAAAGACTTAACCCTGCATGGCAACGACATATTTTCGGTTCAGATGGTTTTTTACTGCTTTGATTAGCTTTGGCATAGGTTTCAAGGCATTTTTTTTTGCCCTCAGGTGATGATTGAATTAATTGGCAAAATTCGCAATGAGACACAGCGTTTAGGTTTAATGTTGAAATTTTTCCTTCTTTATTCCATAGCTGTGGCTTTAAACCCGCTATTGCCCCAAAGTCAAGGAATATTTCTTCTATATAATCTATATTTTTGCTGCTATTAGACTTAAATTTGCTGTATTCCATGGCAATACCTCATTAATTTTCTATTAAAAATTATACTATAAAAAGGCTTATAAAACAACTATTGAGATGGCCCCAATAACTTATTATAAAAAGTTGCTGTGTTTTAAATATGTGCAAAGATGTTTCATAACCTGCTCTGTTTACTTATTTATACGATTGTGTTAAAATATTCTATTAGAAATAAAGATTATACCAGGAGGTAGTAATAATGTATTGGGAAAAGACCCCGGAAACAATGAGCAGAGATGAACTCCATGCTCTGCAAAGTGTACGCTTGAAAAAAACAGTATCCAAAGTATACGAAAATGTGCCTTTTTATCGCCAAAAAATGATAGATAAAGGTGTGGAAGTGGGGGATATAAAATCAATAGATGATTTATCCAAGCTTCCTTTTTCTTATAAAACGGATTTAAGAGATAATTATCCATATGGTCTTTTTGCAGTGCCTATGAGTGAGATTGTGCGTATCCATTCTTCATCGGGCACCACAGGTAAGCCCACCGTGGTTGGATATACAAAAAACGATATCGAAATGTGGAGCAATATTGTTGCCCGTTCTTTGGTGGCATCAGGGGTAACTAACAAAGATATAGTGCAAATTTCCTATGGTTACGGTTTATTTACAGGTGGCTTGGGCTTGCATTACGGTGTTGAAAAATTAGGAGCGGCGGTTATTCCCACCTCCAGCGGCAACACCAAAAAACAGATTATGATAATGAAAGATTACGGCACCACGGTTTTAGCCTGCACCCCTTCTTATGCCCTTTATTTGGCAGATGTTATGGAAGATATGGGCTATACCAAAGATGATTTTGCTTTAAGAGTAGGCATTTTTGGTGCAGAACCATGGACCGAGGAAATGCGAGAATCCATTGAAAAAAAATGGGGTATAGAAGCCCATGATATATATGGCTTAAGCGAGGTTATGGGCCCGGGTGTGGGCATAGATTGCAGCGAAAAAAAAGGTCTGCATATTTTTGATGACCATTTTTATCCTGAAATTATTGATTCCAATACCGAAAAACCTTTGCCATATGGCACGGCGGGTGAAGTTGTTTTTACAACTTTAACCAAGGAAGGCTTGCCTTTGTTGCGTTATCGCACTCATGATATTACCACCTTGCATGATGAAAAATGTAAATGCGGCAGAACTTCGGTGCGGATGGATAAAATCTGCGGCAGAAGCGATGATATGCTGATTATCCGTGGTGTGAATGTATTTCCCTCACAAATTGAAAGCGTATTGCTGGAACAGGGCAACCTTTCACCCCATTACCATTTGGTGGTGGATAGAGTGGGCACATTGGATACTTTGGAAGTGCAAGTGGAAATCAGTGAAGCGGAATTTTCCGGTACAGTTAAAAATATAGAAAAATACAATCGTAAAATAGCAAAAGATATTGAAAGCATTTTAGGATTAAGTGCCAAAGTAACTTTAATGAATAAAGGGAGCTTGCCTCGGTCTGAAGGTAAAGCCCAAAGAGTTACAGATAATAGAAAACTTAAATAAAGGGGGAAAAAATCATGGTACAACAACTTTCTGTTTTTTTAGAAAATAAACCCGGTATATTGCGTAATGCAGCCAAAATATTGGCAAATGCCAATATTAATATGCGGGCATTGTCCATTGCCGATACCAGGGATTTTGGCATTCTCCGCCTAATTGTGGATAAACCCCAAGAGGCTTTGGGTGCGTTTCAAAAAAAGGATATAGTAGCTAAAATAACTGAAGTTTTAGCTGTTGAGGTGGCGGATGTTCCAGGTGGTATGGAGCGGATATTGGCTACTATTGAAGAACTTGATATTGATTTAGAATATCTTTACGCTTTTTTAGGTAAAAAAACCGATGATGCCATTATTATTTTTAATGTGGCAAATCCTGAAGAAGCCGCAGTTAAATTAGAGCAAAAAGGTGTGCATTTAGTAAAAGGCAATGAAATTTGTAATTTATAAAGGTGATTGTGATGATTAAAGCTAAAGATTGTATTAGGGGTATAACCCCATATAAACCAGGGAAACCCATAGATGATGTAAAAAGAGAACTGGGACTTTCTGAGGTTTATAAACTTGCTTCTAATGAAAATCCACTGGGCACACCCCCTTCTGCGGTAGAAGCTATGCGGGTAATGGCATCAGCCTGTGCACTCTATCCCGATGGCTATGGCTATGATTTACGCATGAGCATCAGCGAAAAATTAGGGGTTAAACCGGGTGAATTGATTTTTGGTGATGGCTCCAATGAAATTATAAAACTTTTATCCTTGGTATATTTGGATAAAGGTGATGAAATAATTGCCCCTATGCCATCTTTTAGCGAATACAGCCGTTTGGCTGCGGTGTGTGGTGCAGTTTGTAAAGCCATACCTTTAACCGAGGATTTCATAGTGGATTTACCTGCTATGGTAGGGGCTATAAGCTGTAAAACTAAAATAATATATATCTGTAATCCCAATAATCCCACAGGCACAGTTATAAATAAACGCTTGCTTTTGCAGATGATGCACCGTATAGGCAATGATATTTTAGTGGTTTTGGATGAGGCATATTTTGAATATGTAGATGACGAAAATTCACCCAACGGTTTAGATTTCTTTAAGGAATTTTCCAACGTGGTGGTTATGCGTACCTTTTCCAAGGCTTATGGCTTGGCTGGTTTAAGGGTGGGCTATGCCGTGGCAAATCAAAGCGTGGTAAACGATGTTAATAAGGTGAGAGAGCCTTTTAACGTAAATTCCTTGGCACAGGTTGCCGCCATTGCGGCTTTTAACGATAAAGAATATATTAAAAAAAGTATAAATTATAATAAAGTTGAGCGTGATTTTGTTAGCACTTCCCTAAAAACCATGGGGTTAAATGTTATCCCAAGTCAAGGTAATTTTGTTTTGGTGAATGTGGGTATTAAGTGCAACATTGTTTTTAACGAACTGTTGAAAAAAGGCATAATTGTGAGAAGTGGGGATGTTTTTGGTTATCCCACTTCCATTCGGGTTTCCATCGGCTTGCGAGAAGAAAATAATTACTTTTTAAAAGAGCTGAAAGAACTACTGTAAAAATGAAAAAAGAACCCCCATTTGGAGGCATTAATGGATATAATTGCAACTATTGCAAAAGAATTAAGCTTAAAAGTTTCACAGGTAAAAAGTGCTGTTGCCCTTATTGATGAGGGTAATACCATTCCTTTTATAGCCAGATACCGCAAAGAGGTTACAGGCTCCATAGATGACCAAGTCTTGCGTGTTTTATTTGAAAGATTAACCTATTTACGCAGCTTGGAACAGCAAAGGGAAAAAGTGCGAACATCCATAGAGGAACAGGGCAAGCTCACCGAGGAGCTTTTTTTGGCTTTAACCAATGCGGTTACTTTAACGGAAATTGAGGATATTTACCGCCCTTATCGACCCAAAAGAAAAACCAGAGCCTCCATTGCCAAGGCAAAAGGCTTACAACCCTTGGCGGATTGTATCTATGCCCAAAATAAAGACCTTAAAAACCCCATTATCATGGCGGAAGACTATGTGAATGAGGAATTAGGAGTATCTTCTCCCGATGAGGCTTTGCAAGGAGCAAAAGATATTATTGCGGAAATAATTTCCGATGATGCCCAAGGCAGAAAACGCATTCGCAATGTTTGCAAAATGAACGGAGAAATAGCGGTAAAAGCCGCCAAAGATGAGCTGGACGTTTACGAAATGTATGGTGATTTTGCCGAAGCAATCAACAAAATGCCGGGTCATCGCATTTTAGCAATCAATCGTGGGGAAAAAGAAGGCTATTTAAAGGTGGCAATGAAGGTTGACCCCGTAAAAGCCTATAATATTTTATCTTCACTGCACATAAAAGGTGATTCAGCGGCTCAGGAAATATTAAATGAGGTTATAGAGGATTCTTACAGCCGTTTGATTTTCCCTGGGATAGAGCGTGAAATTCGCAATGAATTAACGGATATTGCCAACGAATCCGCCATTAAATTATTTGCCACCAATACCAGACAATTACTGATGCAGCCTCCGGTAAAAGCCAAAGTCACCTTGGGCTTAGACCCCGGGTATCGCACAGGATGTAAGGTAGCAGTGGTGGATGGCACAGGTAAATTATTGGATACAGGGGTTATTTATCCTGTTCCACCCCATAAACAAATGGAAAAAGCAAAGGAAATTGTTAAAAATTTCGTAAAAAAATACAATGTGGAAATCTTCGCCATTGGCAACGGCACCGCCTCCCACGAAACCGAGGTTTTTGCCGCAGATGTGATTAAAGAAATGGATAGAGATCTTTGCTATATGGTGGTTAGTGAGGCAGGAGCCTCTGTTTACTCCGCTTCAAAATTGGCGGCGGAGGAATTCCCCGATCACGATGTTTCGCTGCGTTCTGCGGTTTCTATTGCCCGTAGATTGCAAGATCCTTTGGCAGAATTGGTAAAAATTGACCCCAAAGCCATTGGTGTGGGGCAATATCAGCACGATATGCCTGAAAAGCAGCTTTCCGAAGCCTTGGATGGGGTGGTGGAGGACTGTGTAAATACCGTGGGAGCGGATTTGAATACCGCCTCTGCACCGCTTTTAAATAGAATTGCCGGGGTTGGCAATAATGTAGCTAAAAACATTGTGGATTATCGCCAAGAAAACGGCATATTTACCTCGTTATCTCAGTTAAAAAAAGTGCCTAAATTAGGGGCGAAAACCTTTGAACAATGTGCAGGATTCCTGCGTGTGGCAGAAAGCAAAAATGTATTGGATAATACTTCTGTGCACCCGGAAAGCTATAAAGCCGCCAAACAATTAATGGATTTATGCGGTTTTACCAATGCCGATGTTAAAAATGGCAATATTGAAGGTCTTTCCCAAAAAGTGGAATCTATGGGCTTGGAAAATTTAGCAGCTCAAGTGGGAATTGGCGTTCCCACACTTTCCGATATCATTGGTGAGCTGCAAAAACCCGGGCGTGACCCCAGAGAAGAATTGCCTCAACCCATGTTGAGAACAGATGTAATGGGCATGGAGGACTTGAAAACAGGCATGGAATTAAAGGGAACTGTGCGTAATGTTATAGATTTTGGAGCCTTTGTGGATGTGGGTGTGCACCAAGATGGCTTGGTACACGTTTCCCAAATTGCCAATAAATTCATTAAACATCCCAGTGAAATTTTAAAAGTAGGGGACATTGTGGATGTGTGGGTTTTAAGCGTGGAAGTGGAGAAAAAACGTATTGCCCTAACCATGAAAAAACCCTGTTAAGTATTTAATTTTGTATTTTAAAATAGAGTATCCCTTGATGCAGGTTGTCAAAAAACATAGTTTTTTGGCAAGATGTCAGACTGTTAAGAAAGCCTTAGATTCGGCAAAACTCCCTGAGCAGCGGCTACTTATGTACATAGATGTACATAAGCAGTGGATGGGAAGGGATTTTACCGAATATCAGACTTTATCAACAGCCTGTCACTTGATGTGGTATATGTTGTATCGCTATATTCTACACTCCAACATTTAGTGCGGAATCGTTATATTCTGCACCAAAATATTTAGTGCGGAATCGTTATATTCTGCACCAAAATACTTAGTGCGGAAAAGTTGTATTTATACCACAACATTTAGAGCATAAGCCCATTTCTTTGCAATATTATAGCCCCAAGGTATCATTATTTGGATACCTTGGGGCTATTTTTGTTAGTATAGAACCATAAATTATTACCCATCAATTTCATTTATTTGGGAATCACAATCATTGAAAAATAGCCATAATTTTGATAATAGCCAACCCCCCCAAAGCTCCGCACTCTTAT
>JAVXOZ010000017.1:0-27988 GCA_036644995.1 Clostridiales bacterium
CTTTTTGAAGCTGGGGATAAAGTTTGGTGATGGGGAAACAACAGAATTTTAGAAATATTATGTGCATCGGAGCACAACATTGGTTGGCGGCTATTGGAGTATATTTTACAGCTAAATATCTACATCGGAGTACACCGTGAGATGGCGGCGGCTGGGTTTATGATTTAGAAATAAATATCTATATCATAACACACCATGAGCTGGTATCTTATGGTATTTACCCATTGTAGAGCTAAATATGTGCATTTGAGCACACCATTGGTTGGTAGCGGCTGGGGTATACATATTTTAGAAGTAAAATTGTATTTTTATGTAATTTAACTCGATTATTCTATTTCGGCTATGGTTACACCTGCTCCACCTTCATAGTAGCCGCCTAATCTTTGGGTTTTTACTCTGGGGTGCTTTCTTAAAAGGTCGTAAACCATTTTTTTCAAAACCCCGGTGCCTAAGCCGTGGATAATAAGAATAGTACCGATATTTGCCATGGCGGCATCGTCAAGGTATTTTTCCAAATCCATTCTTGCTTCTTCACCTGTCATGCCCCTTAAATCTATTTCCGATTTCATGGTTTTAGCTTTAGATGCGGAAAGTTGGGCATTTCTGGTGCGTGTAACTTCTTTTTCTGCATTTTTTGCGGTTCTTAATTCCGAAAGTTTCATGTTAACTTTCATTATCCCTGCCTGTATTTGCACTTCTTCATCGCTAATAATTTGCACTACAACTGCATTTTTATGCAAACGTGGAACATAAACTTCCTCGCCCACATCTGCTTTTTTTAAGCCTTTGCCCGCAAATTGCGGTTCGGCAATATCCGGTGCCAAGTTTTCTATTTTTTTAACTTTGGTGCGGGCGGCACCCATAATAACTTCTTTGGTTTTGGCATTTTCATCTTCCACCAAAACTTTTAGCTCCTTAATTAAGGCATCGGCTTCGTGACGACGTTCACGCACCATGCGGTCTGCTTTTTCACGGGCTTTTTCCAATAATTGGGATTCTTTTAAGCCCAAAGCCTCCTCACGGCGGTGCATTTCCAGCTCTATGCTCTCCAGCCGCATTTTTAATTCCTTGGCTTCGGTTTTAGCTTTTTCCGCTTCTACCCTGCCCTCTTCCAAATTGGCTAAAAAGTTAGCAACTTCCTTTGCCTCTTTAGACATATATTCATCTGCTTTAGCTATAACATTGGCATTAACACCCAAGCTCAACGCTATATCAAAGGCATTACTCCGCCCGGGTATCCCCATTAATAGGCGATAAGTTGGGCGTAAGGTATCAATATCAAATTCCACGCTGGCATTGGCAAGGTTATTGTGATTGTAAGCGTAGGCTTTTAATTCACTGTAATGGGTGGTAACTATAACTTTTGCACCTTTGGCAAGCAATGTATCTATAATTGCCATTGCTAAAGCTGCACCCTCCACAGGGTCTGTACCTGCGCCTAATTCATCTAAAACCACTAAATTATTTTTTCCCGCTTTGGATAAAATATCAACTATATTTACCATATGGGAAGAAAATGTGCTTAAAGATTGCTCAATGCTCTGTTCATCGCCGATATCCGCATATATGCCCCTAAAAACACCAACCTTGCTTCTATCCGCAGTGGGCAAGTGCAGCCCTGCCTGTGCCATAAGCACAAAAAGCCCTGCAATTTTTAGGGAAACGGTTTTACCCCCTGTGTTAGGGCCTGTGATGATAATACCCGATAATTTGGTGCTCATTTCAAAATCTATGGGCACTGCCCGTTCACCTAAAAGTGGGTGTCTGGCTTTTTTTAAGTGCACTTCGCCATCGTTATTTAGGTGCGGTTCAAAGGCATCCCATTTTAAGCTTAAGCGACCCTTGGCAAAGATGAAATCCAGTTCGGATAAAATTTCCAAATTTTCTTTCAGCTCTTGGGAATTTTCCATAACCAAAACCGAAAGACGCATTAAAATGCGATTTATTTCTTCTTCTTCAAAGCCACGCAAACGTTTTAAATCGTTATTTAGTTCCAAAACAGACATGGGTTCAATGAACAAAGTAGCACCACTGGCACTTTGATCGTGAATCAGCCCTGGTATTTCGTTGCGATATTCTTGACGAACAGGCACCACATAGCGGTCGTTTCTGATGGTTACCAAGGTATCCTGTAAATGTTTGGCATGGTTGGGATTTTTAATTAAGCCTTCCAATTTGGATTTTACTTTTTCATTGCTGCTGCGGATTTTGCGACGTACGTCCATAAGCTCACGGCTGGCGGTATCCAAAACCATGGCATCATCGCCTATGGAATCCTCAATGGCGGTTTCCAAGGAGTTTACAAAGCTGATATCCGCCACCAATTTTTTGATTATTGGGTAATCACCCTTCATTTGACCAACGGCTAATTTTATTCTTTTACCTGCTTTGGAGGTGCTCATAATATCCAAAAGTCTTTTGCCATCCAAAACACCATTTTTTTGAGCCAAGGCAACGGCATCTTTAATATTACGCACTCCCCCCAAGGAAAAACCGGGGTTTACCATTAAAATATCTCGTGCTTCGGTGGTTTCCTGCTGACGAGCTTCCACCAAACCAAAATCACGCACGGGTAAAAGATTTTCCGCTTTTTCCCTGCCCAAGGTGGAACTGCACTCATCTGCGAGGATTGCCAATATTTTATCATATTCTAATTTTTTCAGTGTTTTCTCGTTCATTATTGTACTCCACGATAAAAATGACCCTTGGTGAACCCTGTTTGGGAATAAATCTGCAAGGATGAAAAAAGCATATCTTTTTGGTATTCGCCTTTGGAAAGCACCTGCTCTCTGCCGGTAAGGTAAAGTGATATGGTTTCTTTTAGTGAGCCGATATCATAAAATTGTCCCTCAATACGCCAAGATTGAAAATGGAGTAAGTGGTTCAATTCATCAATTAAGGCTAAATCCTTACAGTTGTAAACGTAAAAATTATGGAATCTATCGCCCAAAACAGGGAAAAGCATATCCATGCGGTCTTTTAAATAATAGGTTTGACCATGGCAAGGTTTACCACAGGGCACCTTGTTTTTTTCTTTACCCAAAACAGCACCTATTAAACAATGGCGGCTTACCATCATGGGCAATCTGCCATGCACAATAACTTCTTTATCACCTTTTGTGCGAGATAAGGCTTCCAGCCCTTCTTTGGTTAATTCCAAAGAGGCGGTTACCATGGAATAGCCCATTTCATAAAGTTCTTTGGCGGTTTGATTATTGTAAACATTTTGAGAAAATTCGCTTCTTAACTCTTTTATCATGGGGTATTTTTCTTTTAGCTCAATATCCCCGGTTTGCCCCAAAAGAAAGCGAGTAAAGCCGTGCTCAAGTGCATTTTCTATATTTTCATAGAGCTTTTTTTTCTTGGCATCTTGGTTTATCCGAGGTAATGCAAAAACCAGTAAATCCGGATATTTTTCATTGATTACCGCTATTTTTTTCCAAGCATCGGGGCTAACATCTTCCAAGCCAAAATGTGGGGCGAAATATATGGTATCTGCGCCGCTGTCCAGCGCCGCATCCATTTGGTAAATATCTCTGACTTTTACCCCAATCTTCGGTTCGCTATGTTTGTTTTTTTCTTTAACAATCCCTAAAACTTCGGCTTTTTTTTCTGCAAATTTATAATCTTGAACCACGGGATAACGGCGAAATAAATTATTATCCAACTTTTCTACTATTTCACGCCGTGCGTTATTTAATACACTGGCAGGTAAAATAATATTTTCATCCAAATCCGCTGTTAAATCTTGGAGGAAAAAACCACTGCCCCCCAAGCGGCTTAATTGTTTTTTTACCATGGCAATATCCGTGGGAGTTTTTTTGGCGGCTTCCACTATATAATTGGAAGTTAATTCCACGGTGTTGCCTTTTTGGTCATCTGCTTTGAAATATAGGTTTTTACCCAGTTCTGCCTTTGCATAAATATACAAAGCCACATCTTCATCTAAATTCTCATAGCTATCCAAGGCTTGGTTCATTAATTGGGAATCGTATGTCATAAAAACCCTATCGCCTTTGCCGATGCGACCGGGGATTTGAATTTCCGCCAGTTCTCCGGGATAAGCCACGGAAACTTTGGCATTATCCACCCTAATATCCGAAACGGTGCAGCCGATGCGACCCCCAACCTTAACCCAAATTTCTATGCCATCTCCCAATTTAAGTTGTTTTTCCAAATCCAAGGTGATGATTTTACCATCCACCTGTTTTACTCTGCCCAAAAGCACCCCACGGTTGTTGGGACGCTGGTGGCTCATTAAATTTATACCGGGATTGCCATGGAGGTAGCCCGTGGTGAAATCTCGGTTAAACACCTGCTCCACAATGTTTTTATCCTCTTGGGAGATTTTATTTTCATTGGTTTCAATGCTATCCAAAGTGTGGCGATAAACTCGCCCCACCGAGGCAACATATTCCGGGCGACGCATACGGCCTTCCACTTTAAAGCTAACCACGCCTAAATCTGTTAATTCTTTTAAGTGCTCCAAAGTGTTCATATCTCTGGGGCTTAATAAATGGGATGGTTCACCTGATAAACTGCCCTGAAAATTATCCCAAAGTTGGTAATTCATGCGGCAAGGTTGGGCACAAAAACCACGGTTTCCGCTTCTGCCACCTATAAGGCTGCTCATTAAGCATTGCCCCGAATAGCAAATGCAAATAGCACCGTGGCAAAAAACCTCAAGCTCCAACTCAGGCACTGCTTCTCTGATTTCTTTAATTTCAGCCAAGGTCATTTCACGGGCTAAAATTACACGTTTAAAGCCAAATTTATACGCCCATTTTGCGGTTACTACATTGTGCACAGACATTTGGGTGCTGCTGTGCAACCTAAAATTAGGCAGGAGTTTTTTAATTGCCCCTGCCAAGCCTAAATCCTGTACAATTAAGGCATCTACCCCTAAATCGTAAAGGAATTTTCCATAATCTAAAGCCGCAGCCAGCTCATCATCGCTTAGTAATGTATTCATGGTAACATAAATTTTTACCCCACGACTATGGCAAAGTTTAACCGCTTTTTTCATTTCATCATCGTTAAAATTACCTGCACCTGCCCGTGCACCATATTGGCTACCGCCAAGATACACCGCATCGGCACCATTTGCCAAAGCAGCTTTTAAGGATTCAAATTTACCCGCAGGCAAAAGCAATTCTGCTTTATTCAATATTTTCTCCCTATTGTTTCAATTTATTTGTTTTAATTAAGTTTAAGGTTTAATTGCAAATTGTGAATATTTATATAGTATAAATTATAAATATTCACTATTGCCACTGTGAGATATCTGTTATTTTAGTTTGTTATGTAAAGCTTTTATAACGCTACATAAGCACTGTTTTAGTTTGGGATACATTTAGTTTGCTATATAATATCTATTTTATTTAATTCATCGGAAAGGTCGTCAAAATCTTTGTTCATTTTATTTTTTTCATCTTGAAGTTCCAAGCAAAGCAAAATTGCGGCTTTTCCCGGGGTTAAAGATGGGTTAGTTTTACGCATTTCCTTTAATCTATCATCCACGGAATGCACCAATAAACGCACGGAATCCACATCATCATCTGTTTTTAAAACGAAACTTTGTCCGCAAATTGTAACAGGTATTCTTTCTTGATTAGCCATGATAATACCTCCTTAAGAACGTAATTCTACGCCTAATTCATCTTTTAATTTATTTATAATTTCTTTAACGGTATCATTTATTTCTTCTGCTTTTAAAGTTCTTTTTGCAGCTTGAAATTTTAGGCTGTAAGCTAAACTTTTTTTGCTATCCAAAATTCCTTCACCTTCATAGATATCAAAAAGTGCCAGTTTGCTGAGATATTCACCGCCCACGGCTGTAATTACTTTTTCTATGCTGCCTGCGGCGATATCTTTATCGCACACAAATGCCAAATCTATATCCACAGCAGGGTATTTGGATACGGCTTTATATTCCACAAAACCACCGCAATATTTTATTAAAAGGTCAAAATCAATCTCAAAAACCACGGCTTTTTCCGTTAGTTCATAGGTTTCTAAAATACTGGGATGCAATTCCCCAAGGTAGCCCAAATATTCGCCGTTTAGAGTTAAACCGCAGCTTCTGCCGGGGTGTAAAAATGGTTCGCTGATTTTGGCATCCACATCCCAATTTTTAATACCCAATTTTTTCATGAGTATTTCTATAACACCTTTCATGTAGAAAAAGTCCATTTTTGTTGTGCCGCCCTGCCAGCCTGTGGAAAATTCACCGCTGATTAAGCCCACAATATGTGGGGTTTCTTTGGGGAGTTTTTCGCCTTCAACAGGGGCAAAAACTTTGGCTACTTCAAAAAGTGCTAAATTCGGGTTTCTTCTGCTCATATTACCTGCTGCCACCGTTAATATAGATGGTAAGAGCAAGGTACGCATAATCCCCTGTTCATCGCTGAAGGGGTTTTTAATAATTACGCTTTTGCGGCGAATATCATCTTCACCAAGTTGCAAATCATCGTAATGTTTTTTGTTCATAAAGCTGTATGTAATTATTTCGCTGAAGCCCACTGCTGTTAAGGTATTTTTTACTTTATCTTCCAATTTTTGAGCTTTGGTTTTTTTGCCTTCGGTTAATTTACCCGATGGTAAAGTGGCAGGTATTTTATCCAAGCCGTGTAATCTGGCTATTTCTTCAATTAAATCAACTTCCAAGGTGATATCTTGACGATAATGGGGAATAGTTACCAATAAACCCCCTTGAATTTTTTCATAGGTAAATCCCAAGGAATCCATAATGGCATCTATTGTTTCATCGCTGACAAAAAAGCCCAAGGTATCTGTGGCTCTTTTGTAATTTACCCCTACTTGGCGGTGGGTAAAGCTGCCTTCATAGCTATCTAAAGTGCCTTCAACCAAGGTGCCACCTGCCAATTCACATATTAGCTGGCATATTCTGTTAGATGCTCTTTCCCCTGCTTCCATATCCACGCCTTTTTCAAATCTGGAGGCTGCTTCCGAAGGCAAGCCCAATTTTCTGTAAGTTTGACGCACGGATTTTGGATAGAAATAGGCGGATTCTATTAAAATATTTTGGGTTTTAGGGGTAATTTCCGTATTTAAACCACCCATTACCCCAGCGATACACACGGGTTTTTCACCATCGCAGATTAAGAGCATTTCGCTATCTAATTTTCTGGGGTTTTCATCTAAGGTAACAATTTCCTCTTTATCTTGGGCACGGCGCACAATAATGTGGTGGTCTGCCAAATCGTCGTAATCAAAGGTGTGTGAAGGCTGGTTCATTTCCAGCATAACATAGTTTGATATATCAACAATATTGCTGATGGAGCGAATACCAGATGCCGCCAAGCGATGGCGGAGCCAATAGGGGGATGGGCCGATTTTTACATCTTCCACCAATTTTGCGGTATATCTGGGGCAAAGGTCTTTTGCCTCCACATCTAATTTTGCCATTTCCTTAATGTTTTTAACGGCTTTAGGTAAGGTTATTTCCGGAACTGTTAAGGGCTTACCGCTGATGGCAGCCACTTCACGGGCTATATTGATAACCGAAAGGCAATCCGCACGGTTGGGGGTTAATTCAATTTCCAAAATTGCATCATCTAAATTTAAAGCTGTTACAATTTCCTCACCCACTGTGCACTCCGAGGGTAAAATGAAGATGCCGCCTTCACTTTGGGCTGTTCCCAAGCCTTCGGGCAATTCCAGTTCCGTGGTGGAGCAGAGCATTCCGTAGGAAATTACCCCACTTTTATCCACAGCACCCAAGGTTATGCCACCTGGCAATTCTGCCCCTACCTGTGCCAATGCCACTTTAATACCCACGGAAACATTGGGAGCACCGCAAACTATGGTGAGGATTTCCTTACCGTTATTCACTTCCAAAACGTGCCACTTGGTTTTTTGGGTATCGGGATGTGCAGCAACCGAAAGCACCTCACCCACTACCACGTTTTTTATGCCTTTATTAAAATATTCTATTTGCTCAACACTTAACCCCACTGCGGTTAAGCGTTCACCTAATTCCTCAGGGCTCCAATCTATGGGAACCATGGATTTTAGCCATTGATATGATACATTCATTATTAAACTGCCTCCTAAAACTGATTAAGAAAACGAACGTCGTTCTCAAAGAAAACTCTTAAATCATCTATGCCGTATTTTAGCATTGCCACACGTTCAACCCCTATGCCAAAGGCAAAACCACGGAGTTTTTTACTGTCGTACCCTGCCATTTCCAAAACATTGGGGTGCACTATGCCGCCGCCAAGAATTTCCAGCCAGCCGCTGTTGGCACAGGAGCGACAACCCTTGCCGCCGCAAATACCGCAGGAAATATCCACCTCTACGCTGGGTTCGGTAAAGGGAAAATAGCTGGGACGCAAGCGAATCTCACGTTCCTCACCAAACATTTGCCTAAGCATAGTTAAAAGTGTTCCTTTTAAATCAGACATGGAAATATTTTCATCTATAACCAAGCCTTCAATTTGGTGAAACATGGGGGAATGGGTGGCATCGTCATCTCTGCGGAAAACACGACCGGGGCAAATAATTTTTACGGGATATTCCGGTACTTTTTTTGCCATGGTGCGTACCTGCACAGGCGAGGTATGGGTGCGTAAAAGCACGTTATCGTTA
This sequence comes from Clostridiales bacterium, assembly GCA_036644995.1. GTDB lineage: Bacteria > Bacillota > Dehalobacteriia > UBA7702 > UBA7702 > Cryptoclostridium. The sequence goes on from JAVXOZ010000017.1 coordinate 8,614, forward strand.
ATATAAAAGGAGTCCTGCATATCACGAGCCGGATGATCCTTGGGAAGGTTTAAACCTTCAAAATTGTTATAATCATTTTCCACTTCAGGACCTTCGGCAATTTCATAACCCATGCCCAAAAATATATCCTTCATTTCATCTATAACCAAGGTTAAGGGATGGCGTTGCCCCATGAGAATATTTTCACCGCTCATGGTAACATCTATTTTTTCTTTTTCGATTTGGTGGGCTAAATATTCCTTTTTTAAAAGCTGGGTTTTTTCACCGATAAAGCCTTCCATTTTACTGCGTATTTCATTGGCAACTTGACCAACCTTGGGTCTATCTTCACCGCTTAATTTGCCCATTCCTTTAAGCACGGCGGTAAGCTCCCCTTTTTTTCCCAAAAATTTAATTTTAAGTTCGTTTATTTCTTCTTGGGTATTAACTTTTTCTAATTGAACCTTAACCTCATCTTGAATATGATCCAACTGCTTTAACATCTCGTCCAGCATGGTTTTCCTCCTTAAAATAACACCTTATAAACATAAAAAAGAATCTTCAAATAAAGACGAAGATTCTTTAGCGATGTGCACAATAAATTACCGCACCTTCGTCGTTACTGCAAGTGTAAATTGCGATAAAAAACATAGGCAACAACGGATCCGGTTTTTTCAAATATACGCCAATACATTTCTGCGGATTTCTCCATAATATCTGCCCTCTCCTGTTTTGCTTACATATAGTATAGCAAAAACTTTGAGCTAATTCAAGCATCTACGGCGAAAATCGAAAGCAATAATTCCACCCACCATAGCCACATTGAGGGACTCAACACCATTGGCTTGGGGGATGTAAATTTTACCAAGTTTTTTTTCATGCCAATTTGCAGAAATTCCGTTGCCTTCATTGCCTAAAACCACAGCTAAAGGCATATTTAAAGGGATTTCCCAATAGGGGTAATCCCCTGCCATATCGCTGAGGAAAATTTCTATTTTTTTACTTTTTAAACCTTGATAAATCTCCTTAAAATCCAAATCGTAAAATATGGGTATTTTGGCTATGGCACCCATGGTTGCCCTGATTACTTTGGGATTATAAAGGTCCACTGTGCCATCTTCTAAAATTAGGGCACTAATCCCTGCGGCGGCACTATTTCTGATAATTGCACCCAAATTTCCCGGATCTTGGACGGCATTTAACACCAAAATTAACGAGGGTGCCTTGGGGGTAAAATCTGCAAATTTTGGGCACATAACAGGAAAAGCCCCAACTATGCCTTGGGGATTTTGAGTATCTGTTAGGTTTTTAAAAATGCTATCTGCTACCATAAAGCATTGGTCGCTTTTGATACAGTTTTTTTCTAAAAAAGCTATATCGGTAAATGTTTCACTATATAATATAACATGGGGAATTAAGCCGTTTTCCATTAAATCTTCAATTAATCTTTTGCCCTCAGCAGGGAAAAGACCGTACTCATGGCGAAATTTCTTTTTTTGTAATTCGCCATATAATTTTATATATTGATTGGTTTTTGAGGTAATCATAATATCCTCCAAGGTTAATTTTAAATATGGTACGCAATAAAAATGGTACGCAAAAAATCTTAATATAGCGATAAATTACAAATAATTTAAAGATTACCACCTTATAATCGGTGCAAAAATATTCATATTTTATACAGATTAATTGATGATAGCTTTGGAAATTTAGTTGATTTTTTGTGATTAAATTGGGGTTTATGCCATAAGGCATTTAAAATATAGACTGAGGTTCTGGCATTTTTTTACAAAGGTAATTCCTCTAAAATATAGCTTGTGCCTCTTTCATTTTTTCACAAACAGATACCCCAAAGGGGCAGTTTTTTTCGCAATCTCCGCAAAGCACACAATCATCGGCATTTTTTGCCAAAGCCCCGTAGTGGTCTACAACCGTAGGTGAAAGAACTTTTTGTAGTTTTGCCATATCCAAAAGTTTCATCACAGCGGCAATATCAATCATTGAGGGGCAGGGCTGGCAGTGATTGCAATACATACACCTGCCGTTGGCAATTATGCCATCTTGACCTGTAAAAATATGAGAATAGGACTTTTCTTCCTCGGTGGCATTGAGATATTTTAAGGCTTCTTTAATTTCATCTGTATTTTTAAATCCTAAAATTACAGAAGCCACCCCTGGTCTGTTTAAGGCATAATTAATGCACTGGGTTGGGCTTAAAGCTTTGGCAAATGGTGAGCTTTCCGCAGATAACAAAGTGCCTGCTCCCAACGTTTTCATTACGTTTATACCCACCCCCATTTCCTCACAGGTGATGTATAATTTTTGACGCTCAGGGTCAATGCTCCACTCTTTTTTTTCATCTTTTTCCGGACTTAATAATGTATAAATATCCACATCATGTTTTTCCAAATCGTAACCGGGGTTAATGCTAAACATCAGCACATCCAACAACCCTGTTTTAACTGCTTTTAAGGCAGTTTTGGGATTGTGGCTACCCATGCCCAAGGCTTTTATTTTACCTGTGGCTTTAAGTTTTTGAGCATATTCTATGATTTCTGTTTCAAAAACATCGTGAAAATCCTCGGGGCTATCCACAAAAAACAGCATCCCAATATCTATATAATCAGTTTGCAATTCCTTTAATAAATTTTCAAAAGATTCTTGGGTTTCCTGTAAATTTCTGGTACGCACGGTTTTATCTGCCTCAATTATGGTGCCAATATGCCCTTGAATAATAAATTTTTCCCGTTTACCCATGATAGATTTGCCAATATTGGAGCGTACCTTAGAAGATGCCATAAAAATATCTATAAGATTAATACCGAATTCACTGCCAAAATCAATAATTTCTTTGGTTGCTTCAAAGTCCATTTCGTTTAAAGGCACACCACCAATACCCATAATGCTAACCTTAAGATTGGTTTTACCTAATTGTGCATATTGCATTTTACCACCTCTAATCCAATAAATTTATTATACCATAAATATTACCTGAGCTAAAGAATTTATTTATTATTTAAAAGCTTTTATGCCGATTTTGCATCTTTTTATCTTAAAATTACTTTCTTATTTGGGATGTTGTGGTTGTAGCGATGTTGACAGGGTTATGGGGTTGTTTGTGGTTGTGGGAATATTACGGGGTTGTGGACTTTTGGGGTTATTATCCGTTATTATTACCATTACCCAACGGTTATTGCCACTATACTGCTGTTAATTGCTGTTATAACAATGTTATTGCCGTTATACTGCTATTATTGCCATGTTATTGCCATTAAAAAAGGTATTACCTTACGAAAATAGGCAATACCTTTTTAAATTGTGTTAATTATGGTTATTTGCATTTTCACCGTTTTCTTGCACCGCATTATCTTCGCTATCATGGTCATTCTCCGCAAGATATTGATGAGAATTATTGGGGGTAAAGCCTACCCCTTCATGGGAATGATCATGGCAAAGGTTATGGTCGTGCCCTTGATTGTGATTATGATTATGCTCCATAATAACACCTCCTTATAATGGCGATTATGTACCACTTTTATTTATATTATAATCCCCTATCTTCGGTGTGTCAAGGATAGGGAAAGACTAAAATTTCAATTTTTAACAAAAATGTGTAAGTATTTTTAAAGCTGTGATTAGAGCTTAAATAATATTTTTTTCTGATTATTTACTGATTATATGCGTATTATCTACGGATTATTGCCGGTTGTACGTGTATTATGTACTGATTATATGCGTTATAAATACGGATTATTGCCGTAAAGCGGTAAAACTGCTGTTGTTTTCCACGTTCATTTCATCGGAATCTAAAACAGCATACCTATTGTTGTTACCTAAAACTGCTGCTCTATATCACGTTCACTTCATGGGAATCTACAAACAGCAAAACCTATTGTTACTGCCTAAAACTGCTGCTCTATGCCACGTTCATTTCATCGGAATCTAAAACAGCATACCTATTATTGTTGCCTAAAACTGTTGCTCTATGCCACGTTCACTTCATGAGAATCTACAAACAACCATATACCTATTACTGCCTAAAAATGCTTTGTTATTCCGCTTTCATTTCATCTATGGTGTTTACATTATTATGGGGTATGGGTTTCCAAACCTTGGTGGGGTGCACCATGGCGATGAGTGCCGCTAACATTAAGGAATAAACAAAAATAGGAAAAAGCATAATTCCACGGAGCATGGGGCGGATTTCTCTTTTTTCCAACTTTAAGGTGGCAAAGGAAATAACAACGGAATATAGCCAAGAAATTCCCATAAAACCCAAGAAAATTGGGAGTGAAACAAAATAAGTTTCGGGCTTTAATATAACCCAAACCACTGTGCCAAAGGTTAAGGGTATGGATAAGCCTGCAACAGGCACCAGTAAAAGATACCAAAGAAGGTCTAAAATTTTAAAATTACCGTCTTTTATTGATTTGCAAACTGTGGGTAAATATAAATTTAAACACTGAAAACCCCCTGTCATCCAGCGAATACGCTGCTGAAAAGAGGAAATAAAGGTAACAGGTTGTTCATCAAAAAAAACTGCATTTTTGGCAAATACCACTTTGGCGCCTTCTGTTATTTTTTGGATAGAAAATTCAACATCCTCGGTTATGGTGCGAGTTTTCCAGCCTTTATCACCTAAAACACTTAGTTTAAAGCCAAAACCTGTGCCGCTTGCAATACTGGATAAGCCCATATTCTGCCTGGATAAATGGTAAGTGCGAGCCAATATAAGCCAATAAATGGAGTTTACTTCACTAACCCAAGAATCGTGGATATTTTTACTGCTACGGTAACCAATGGCAATATCCCCTGAGGTGCAAAGTGCTTTATTCATTTCCGTAAGGAAATTGGCAGAAACCAGATTATCCGCATCAAAAACGCAAATAGCGTCAAATTCGTTATGATATTCCAAATTTATTTTTTTCATGCAAAAATTAAGGGCAAAACCCTTTGCTTGTTTACGTTTATCAAATCTTTCAAAAACTATGGCACCGTGTTCCTTTGCCACTGCGGCAGTATTATCGGTGCAATTATCCGCAACTACTATACATTTATATTTTTCTTGGTCGTAATCTTGATTTTTAAGGCTTTCCAATAATTGGGCAATTACCGTTTCCTCATTTCTGGCACAGATAACTACCCCAAAGCGATGGATTTTATTATCTATAATTTTTAACGGTTTTTTTGGTAAAAAACCTGCTATTTGGCTAATTAGCAACCAAATAAATATGGGCATGGTAAAAACTACAATTAATATCCACAGCCATTTTAAAATTTGAAAAAATATTTCCATTTTGCTCCATTCTTGGTTTTAATCCGTGTTTGTTTTTTTATCTGTGTTAATAAGTATACTATATTGATTTTTAAAAATCAACATAATTAAAGACTCAGGTGCTGTGTTAAGCAGAATTTACGGCTTTAATGTTTGAAAAACAAGTGAAATTAACTTTGAAATTTCCGTATAAATTAGATTAAGAGCCATAGATTTCTAAATCAACCAAAATCCTCTAAAATCCTCTAAAATCCCACAAATCCCAGAAAATTTCCCAAAAGCACGGAAAACCACGGAAAATCCCAGAAAATTCAAAAAAGTTTCCTTAAAATTTTTCAAAACCACGGCAAATTACACCCAATCAAACCTAAATCACAGCAAATTTCCTCAAAAAAAAACCGCTAAATTAATAGCGGTTGTAGATTGTCAGGCTGTTAAGAAAGTACTTAGATTCTGTAAAACTCCCTGAGCAGCGGCTGTGCAGTGTACATAGATGTAAATAAGCAGCAGCTGTTAAGGGATTTTACCGAATATCAGACTTTATCCACAGGCTGAGCCGCTAAATTAATAGCGGTTTTTATTGAATTTAGTTTATTTTTATCTTCAAAGCCATGAGGTTTGGTGCTTGGTATTTATATTTTAGCCGATGATAAATCTTATGCCAAAGTATGCAATAAGGATAAGACCAAGGACTATGCGGTACCAACCAAATATTTTGAAATCGTGTTTTTTAATATAACCCATAAGGAACTTAATGGCGATAACCGAAACCACAAAGGCAACTACCATCCCCACAGCCAAGGTTATCATTTCTGCACCGGTGAAATTTAAGCCAAATTTTAAAAGCTTAAAAGCACTGGCACCCAGCATGGTGGGTACTGCCAAGAAAAACGTAAATTCCGCAGCAGCAGTACGTGAAACCCCTATCATCAAAGCACCTAAAATTGTGGAGCCTGATCTGGATGTACCGGGAATAAGGGAGAGTATTTGAAAAACACCGATGATAAAAGCTGTTTTATAGCTAATATCCTCCAGTTCTTTGGTGGTGGGCACTCTGGTTTTGTTTTTATTTTCAATTATAATAAATAAAACACCGTAAAATATCAGCATTATGGAGATAATCAAAGGAGTGCTGAGTTTGGTTTCCAAAATATCGTTGAATAAAACCCCAATTACACCCGATGGTATACAGGCAAATGCTACTTTTAACCACAAAGAACAAGTTTCCTTTTTAAGAACCAACTTATTATTTTTTTTGGTAAAGGGCAGCATTTTATGCCAAAAAAGCACCACAACCGCTAAAATTGCCCCAAGCTGAATAACTACAAAAAACATTTCCTTAAAGGCAATGCTCATGTTTAAATTAATAAATTCATCCACCAAAAGCATATGCCCTGTGCTGCTAATGGGTAGCCACTCGGTAATGCCTTCCACAATGCCAATTATTATAACCTTAAATAGCTCTAAAATATCCATGAAATCTCCTATGCTGTAAATTAATTTTGCTTAAAACACCGTTTTGCATTCTAACACATTTATATGTAGAATTTATGTAGATAATACTCCCTTTAGGGAATTTAGCCAGATAATACTCAGCACAGAAATCAACTTAAATTTACAATGTGCAGTTTTATTTAATATTGTGTTTTTTCATGCGGTAAACAAAAGTTTGTCTGGAAATTCCCATCTCTTTGGCAGCTTTGCTTATTACCCCATCGTGCTTGATTAAGGCGGCAATTATTCTATCTTTTTCTTTTTGGCGAATAGATGAAAAAACGTTTTCACCTTGGGATATTGCCTGTGTTGCCATTGGGGTTTCCTCTGAATCTTCATTATCCGTAAAAATTTCCGATAATTCAGTATGGGGCTTGGGTGCGGTGTATCCCATGGGTTTTCTTTCTCTTTTTCTTATGGTTGTGCCGCTTTTTTCCGTTTCCAAAGATTGAAATTCCTGATAAAATTTTCTTTTTACATCTTCTTTATTTTCTCTTAAATAAAAGGGCAGATGTTTTTCTTTAATGGTTGTTTCCTTGGCATCCACCAAATTCATGGCACATTCAATGCAATAACGCAGTTGTCGCACGTTACCCGGCCAATCAAAATCCAAAAAGAAAGTGGTAATATCATCATCCATGGCTAAAATATTTTTTTTGTAAATTTCGTTATAGTAAGCAATAAAATGGTGGGATAAAAGAAAAATATCGCTTTTTCGGTCAATAAGTGGTGGGATTAAAATATTAATAACCGCCAAACGATAAAACAAATCCTGCCTGATTTGCTTTTTTTCCACGGCATCTTTGGGGTATTCATTACAGGAGCTGATAATCCGTGTATCTATTCTTATTTTTTCTTTGCTCCCCAAAGGCTGAACATATTTCTCCTCCAAAACCCGTAAAAGTTTAGATTGAGAGGATAAGGGCATGGAATTTATTTCATCTAAAAAAAGCGTACCGCCGTTGGCTTGCTCAAAAAGACCTTTTCTTTCCGTTGCCCCTGTGTAAATCCCTTTTTCTGTGCCAAAAAGTATGCCTTCCAGCAGTGTTTCGGGTATGGCGGCACAGTTAATTGCCAAAAAAGTGCCGTTTTTTCTTTTACTGGCAGAGTGAATACTTTGGGCAAAAAGCTCCTTACCTGTGCCTGTTAAACCGCTTAATAAAATCGGGGAATCGCTTTGAGCAGCATTGTTCGCAAGGTTTTTACAATCTACCAAAAGTTTATGATCCCCGATGATATCATCAAAGGTATAAAGATTGCCTTCACTATGATTTTGTTTCCCTGTTTTATCTTTATAATCAAAAAGTTTTTTCTGTAATTCAATATTATGTTCTATGGTTTTTTTAAGCTTGGTTACATCTTTTTGAATGGAAAAAGCACCCCAAGTGCCATCTTCCAGCTCAATGGGTAAGGTGTTGCAAACCTGATAAACCTCTTTATTATTAACGTAATAACGAAAAGTATGGTCGTGAATTGGCTCAATATTGGCGGCAACCCGCAAAAGTGGGCTTTGGGTGGCATCCAGCCCATACATTTCCATAACGGTGCGGCCACGTATTTCACTTAATTTATAGCCATCCAATTTTTCCGCTGCTTTATTCATAAAAAGAATAGCCCCAAAGCTATCTATAAAATAAACAGCATCGTCCATGTGATTAAATATTTTTTTTAGCGTTGGATTTGTTTCAAAAAAGTTTTTATCCACAGTGGAGCCTCCTTAAATTTATAAATATAAGACCTATATATTTTACCACATTATCCTCTTTATCTCAAGAAAATTTCCCATTTAAAATAGGGTACTGCCATTGATTTAATTATTTATTTAAAATAAAAGCAAACCACAATTTATCGAAAATAATGTGATTTGCTCTTTATATTTTAAATTATTTTATGGCGGAATCTGTTTTAATGGCTTTAACAAAGGCAAACATTACCAAAATACAAACAAACATAAATGGCAATGCCACAACTATTGAAGCTGTTTGTAGTGCACTTAACCCACCTGCCACCAATAAAACTATTGCCACAGAGCCTTGGGTAATGCCCCAAAATACTTTTAATCTGCCATCTGGGTTTTGCACTCCTCTGGAGGTCATCATTGCGCAAACAAAGGTGGATGAATCCGCAGAGGTAATGAAAAATACGCAAATTAGAATAATAGCCAAAATTGAAGATACCGTAGCAAAGGGAAAGTTTTCCAACAATGCAAAAAGTGCAAAGGAGGTGCTCTGCCCCAAGGAATCGCCAATATTGGTAACACCGTTCATATCAAAATTAATGGCTGTGCCACCCATTACAGACATGAAAATAAAGCTGAGCAAAACAGGAACCAATAAAGTACCTAAAATAAATTCCCTAATGGTTCTGCCCCGGGATATTCTGGCTATGAAGCCACCAACAAATGGTGCCCAAGAAATCCACCATGCCCAATAAAAAATAGTCCAACTCCCCAGCCAACCCTCTGCTTGACCAAAAGGGTCTGTCCAAAAGCTGGAGGTGACAATATTTGCCAAGTAATTCCCCACTGAATCTGTGAAAAAATTCAGTAAAAACAAAGAAGGGCCTGCCAAAAATACAAAAACCAAGAAAAGCCCAACCAAAATCATATTGGTATTGCTTAATATTTTAATGCCTTTATCTATGCCGCTTACCGATGAAATAATAAATAAAGTAGTGGTAATAACAATGATAATTATTGTAACCAAATTATTGTAAGGTATGCCAAAAACATAGGTTAAACCGCTGTTTATTTGCATTGCCCCCATGCCTAAAGATGTTGCAACCCCAAAAACCGTTGCCATAACAGCTAAAATATTAATTACACTGCCCCAAGCACCTGCTGCCCTTTTTTCGCCTATTAAAGGTTCAAAACAAGAGCTGATAAGTGCAGGCCTGTTTTTTCGGAATTGAAAATAAGCCAGTGGCAAACCGATAATGGCATAACAAGCCCAAGGATGCACCCCCCAATGGGTGAAAGTAATCCGCATAGCATCCGAGGCGGCTTGGGCTGTGCCCCCTTTTATTAGTGGTGGGGTGAGATAGTGGCTCATGGGTTCTGCCACGCTCCAAAAAACCAAGCCAATGCCCATACCTGCGGCAAAGAGCATAAAAAACCAACTCAAATACGAATATTCGGGTTTTTCATCATCTTTACCCAAACGGATTTTGCCATAGCGACTGCAACATATGATGATTAGAAAAACAATAAATGAGGAAACAACAATTAAATAAAGCCAACCGAAATTTGTGGAGAAAAGTGATAGTACATTGCCCAAAATATTTTCTGCTATTTTTGGAGCTAAGGCTGCCCATGCCACAAATGCAAAAGATATGGCACCACCGATGAAAAATACTTTTTTATCCACATTATCCCAAAACTTTGTTTTCATTGTCCCCCTCCTTTCTGTTAATTTTTTACAGGAGAAATCCGCACCGTGTTACCAAGGAAAAAGCTTAAATAAACTTTTTGATAACACGGGCAGATTTCAATGTTTTACCAAATTAACTATGGAATTTTCTTTTAGGGGGTTAAAACTTACGGTATTATTTCATCAATTCTTTGGTTCTGGCATTGATGAAGGATGTGAGTTCTTTATCTAAAGCGGAATCAAGAGCAGGGGCTTCATATTCTGCCAAAGTTTTTTGCCACATTTCCTTTGCTCTTTGGGCTGTATCTTTTTTGCCTTGTTCTTCCCAAGCTTCATAACCTTGACGGTCACTGAGCAATGGGGTTCTTAATTCTTCACGGAACAATTCAAAAGTGCTGTTTTGATAGAGGAAGTGACCGCCGGGGCCTACTTCTTTAACATCATCAAATACAAAGAACTTATCATCAAAATTAAAGCCTTTGATGAATTTTCTTACCAAGCCTGCAATTTCATCATCCAGAACAAATTTTTCGTAAGAAAAAGCATTGTAATAGTGCATAATACCAGCAGCATGGAGCACATAGTTAATACCGGAGGATGCAGCCGCAAGCAAGGTGAGCATAGATTCGTAACCGGCTTGGGCATCCACACATTTGGTATCGTTTAAGCCGCCGCCGCCACGGCTGGGAACACCGTAGTAACGTGCTAATTGGGCACTGGCTGCGGTATAAAGGGCTGTTTCTGCGGTACCGATGGAAAGGCTTAAGGTTTTCATATCCACAGGGCCTGAGGTAGAGCCATAGATACAAGGTGTGCCGGGGTTTACTGCCTGTGCCAAGGAAATACCTGCGAGAATTTCCGCATTTTGCAATGCCATGGTTTCAACCATGGTGGCAGGGCCTGTGGAGCCGCTCATAACCAAAGAGGATACCAAGCAAGCCTGTCCTGCTTTAGCGTAGGTCATTAAAGCAGCCAACATTCTATCATCAAATTTTAAAGGAGTGATGGAATTGATTAAGGTGATTAAAACGGGGTTCTTTTTAATAATATCGCTGCCGCCAAAAATTAATTCGGCAATTTTAACGGAATCACTGGCGCCAACTTCACCATAAGCACTGCCCATAAAGGCTTTATCGGAATTTCTTACATGGCTTTCCAACATTTTAAGGTGTTTAATTTCATCGGGAACATCGGTAGGTTCGCAAACATTGCCACCGGTGTGGTCAATATTTTCACTGGCACCTGCCAATTTTACAATGTTATCATAATCTGCCATGGTTGTATAGCGGCGGCTGCCATCTGCTTCATAAACAAAGGGAGGGCCGTAAGAAGGGGTTAAAATTAAATCTGTGTGGTTGCAATTTACGGTTTTTTCAGGATTTCTGGCATTTAATTTGAATTCAGCAGGAGCTAATTTCATCATTTTTTCAATGAAATCACGGGTGAAATATACTCTGTGACCATCTGTTTTTAAGCCTTGTTCCCCAAATACTTTAACTGCGGGGTCGTAAGTGAATTCCACACCTACTTCTTCTAAAATTTTAATTGATTCTTCATGGATTTTTAATAATTGTTCTTGGGTTAATACATCAAATTTGGGAATCATTATCATATCTCCTTTTACTCTTGGGCGCAAATGCTGCGCTTTTTTTACTTGTTTTTTTATTTTAGATAGGTTTTGCCTACTTTTTAGATAGTTTTTTACTTAGGTTTTAGATAGGTTTTATTTACGTTTGCTTACGATTTATTTACGATTGCTTACGTTTATCTACGTTTGCTTGGATTTTATCTACGCTTTGCTTACTCAGCTTCTTTTGTATCAACTTCTTTTATTTCACCAAGGTTTGGTTTTTTATTTGCCGTAGGTGCATAGGGCAATCCCATTGGCTCCATACGCAAAGCTTTTAACAGTGAAATACACATAATTATCATTACAAACATATAGGGGAACGCTGCCACAATGGAAACGGTTTGTAAAATTTGTAAAATTGAAGTTCCGCCGATGAGTACACATACTATGGTAACAGCACCTTGGGCTATGCCCCAGCCTGCTCTGATTTTTTTGCCCGGGTTCATATCACCATTGGAGGTGAGCATTGCCAAAACATAAGTGGCGGAATTTGCCGAGCCTAAGAAACAGAACACAATGAGAATAATTGCCAAGGGAGCAGTAACGGCAAATACAGGTAATTGTTGGAGCAGAGCAAAAAGCCCTGTGGTATAATCGGCACCAACTGCAGCTTGGATAGCACCGCCGGTTAAAGCATTAATGTTAAATGCCGCACCGCCGTAAATTCCTAACCAAATAAAGCCAAAGCCTGCGGGTAATAAGGTAACAGCCATTAAATATTCACGGATGGAGCGCCCTTTTGATACACGTGCCACAAACTGACCGCAAAAAGGTGCCCAAGCAATCCACCAAGCCCAGTAAAACACTGTCCAGCCTGCTACAAAATCGCCATTTTCCATCCATAAGCTTTTGGTAATAAGGTTGCCCAAATATCCACCCAAGGTGTTGGTGAATAAATCGCAAATGAAAACCGCACCACCAAAAATGAAGATGAAAACCATAAAACCAACTGAAAGCCAAATTTTAATATTGGCAACCATTTGCATGGCTTTGTGTAACCCGGACATTGTTGCCAAGGTGAAAAGTATGGTGATAACTGCAATAACTATGCAGGTTAAACCGGTGCTGATATTAACACCATAAACATAGTTTAAACCGCCTACAATTTGTGCTGCACCCAAGCCCAAACTGGTGGCAACCCCGAAGATAGTGGCAAATACTGCCAAGATATCAATACTTTTACCAATGGGGCCGTTTACTCTATCCCCTATTAAAGGTTCAAAAGCAGAGCTTACCAAGAAGGGTTTGCCTTTTCTAAAAGCGAAATAGCCCAAAGCCAAACCTGCAACTGCGTAAATTACCCAAGGGTGAAAACCCCAATGGAAGAAAACAGTTTGCATAGATTCATACATTGCTGCGGTGGTTTCCGGGGCGGCACTGGGAGGTGCCAAAAAATCCATAATGGGTTCGGCTACTGAATAGAACACCAAGCCAATACCCATGCCGCCACCAAACAACATGGCGAACCATTGGAAATTTGTAAATTCCGGTTTATCATCATCCTTACCCAATTTAATTTTGCCATATCTACTAAAAGCAATATAAACGGCAAAAAGCAGAAGACCAAAAACTGTAATTAAATAAAGCCAACCAAAATCTCCTGTTAAGAATGAAAACAACCAACCTGCCCCTGCACTTAGTTGGTCTGGAAATAGTGCACCAAATAATACAAATGCAGCGGTTATTACTGCGGAAATTATTAGTACCTGTTTCCCACCTTTTTGATTCTGTTCCATAAAAAAACCTCCTATTTTGTTACTGTGTTTTGTGTGCTTTACCCTTATATATAGCAATATACGTGCCAAAAAGCAAATAAAATGTCGAAAAACAAATAATTATTTCTCAAACAGCTATTTTACTGGTATTGTTTAATACTAAAAACATATTTAATTTTTTTAACCACCGCATAATTTATAAATAAATATTGATGTAAAATGCAAAATTATAATGCAAAAGTATTCAAAATAACTCAAATACACTATTTTATTGCAGATTTTATTACTTATTATTTTAGCTTTACCAAAAGTAAGAAAATTTATTAAATAATTTAATTTTACCCTTACTATTGAATTATGTACTTTTTTTGTCTATTTCCCGAATAAATGCAGTTAATTAACTTGAAGTTTATAAACAAGTACTGTATAATTAAAAATCATGTTACTTCCAATATAATAATATAAGTAACAGATTCTCAAAAAACATAGTTTTTGAGAAAAATGCCATGCTGTTAGGAAAGCCTTAGATTCGGCAAAACTCACTGAACAGCCATTACTTATCTACATTTATATACATGAGGAGTCCATGGCAAGATATTTTGCCCAATAGCAGACTTTATCCACAGCCTGCCTACTTCCTATATAATATAGGCAAAATCTAATTAGTCAGAATTAAATTAGGTAAAATTTAATCCGATAAATCCTAATCGGGCAAAATTTATTTAAGCAGAACGTAATTCGGTAGAACATAATCAGATAGAATTTAATCCGATAAAACATAATCAGATAAATCATAATTAACTTTTGTTTATTATAAAAAACTATTTATAAACCAAAATCAACTTAAGGTAGGTCATTAATGAAATTATTAAACACCATAAAAAATAATAAAAATTCCGTAATAGGCTTTGCTATTGTTTGCTTAACGATGGTGTTTATTATTGTGTGTTTCACCACGTACCACGCTGCTGTTATAAATAATGAAACAAATGAAGCCGATAAAGACTTAATAAATACCGCAAAAAGTAATATCACAGCGGCACAAATATTTTTTGAGGATCAGCAGAAAATTTTGTTACCCATTGCCGCCTCACTCAATGATATAGATGATTTAACAGATAAAAAAATCATAAACTACCTCAATTCCACATCTGAAACCTTAGGCTATGAACGCATGGCGATAGATTTTCCCAACGGTATAAGCTACACCAGTGATGGCTATGTGTTTAATGTTGCTTTTTTAGGCTATAGCCAAAGAATTGAAGCAGGGGAAAGCTTTATTAGAGATGTTACCCCGGCTATTGCTGATGGAGCACAGGTTATAAGCATTTTTTCGCCAATTTATAACCAAGGAAAACCCGTGGCTGCTTTACGCTCTGTAATAAAAACCGCTGCTATCTCAAAAAAAATTGGCAGTAATTTTTACAGCGGAAACGGCTATTTTCATATTTTAGATAATAACGGCAAATGCGTTGCTTGCAGCAAATCCACCCAAAAGCTCCTTCCTGACAGCAACTTTTTATCAGCTATGGAAAAAATGAAGTACAAAAAACCTTATTCCTATGAAAAACTCCATGGGGATATTGCCACGGAACAAGAAGGCTATGTAAAATATTACGATGAAAAAAATAACGGCAGATTTGCCTACTACGCCCCAATGAATATTAATAACTGGATGATGATTTCCATTGTGCCCAAAAGTGTTTCGGATTCTGCCATCAAGTCATCTTTAACCTCTGTAACTATTTTGATATCTGAAATTATAATAGGGCTTATATTGCTATTTACCTACCTTTTTTGGCTCCAAAGGCAATCTATACGCAAGGCAACTTTAGATGAAAAATGTTTTAGGGTTCTTTCGGAGCAAACAGGCAATGTTACCTTGGAGTGGGATTTTATCCATGGTAAGGTTACCAATATGCAAAATTTCGAAAATATTTACGGCGATTTAACATCTTTGGCAAATATGAGCACCGAGGATATTATGTTAAATGTGATACACCCCGATGATTTGAAAGATTTTTTCCAAACCTTTAGGGATATTACCAAAGGTGCCAATATAAAAGATAAAAAATTCCGTTTAGAAAATGCCCAAAACCTTTATATTTGGTGCACACTTTCGGGTGTGGTGGTTAAGGATAATAAGGGAAAACCCTATAAAGTTATCGGCTCCATGAAAAATATAGATAAAGAAGAAAAAGAAGTGGAAAATTTAAGGGATAAAGCCCAAAGAGATTCTTTAACGGGGTTATATAATAAATTATCCACAGGTGTTTTAGCAGATGAATATATTATACTCAACAAAAATACCCCAACAAAAGCTGCATTATTAATGATAGATTTAGATAATTTTAAGGGTGTTAACGATAATTTGGGGCACCAATTTGGGGATAAAGTTTTGGTGGATACTGGGGAAAAATTAAAGAAAATCTTCCGCACCAGTGATGTTTTGGGCAGAGTTGGCGGCGATGAATTTTTGGTATTTATTAAGGATATCATCGATATAGACTTTGTCAGAGAAAAAGCAGAGCAAATATGCACGATGTGCAATCAAACTTTTTATGGGGAAATTGCCCAGTATAACTTAACCGCCAGCGTGGGCATTGCCATCTACCCCCAAAACGGTACAAAATACAATGAGCTTTATAAAAATGCGGATATTGCCCTTTATGAGGCAAAACATAAAGGCAAAAACATGGTTGTTTTATTTAACTCCGCAATTCCCAATACCAATGTGTCCTCAAAACCTGCGGAAGATACCAAAAGATTTATTGCCAGCCATTTTTCTGAGGATTTACACTACAATATTTTTGAAATGCTTTATGAAACCAAGGATATACACATTACCATTAACATGATTTTAAGCATTTTAGGTAAACGCTACAATATAGACCGCTGCTATATTTGCCAATTAAATTTTGAAAATATGACCTTAACCAATACCTACGAATGGTGTGCCACGGGGATAAAATCACAAATTGCAAATTTACAGAATTTTAATATGCAAACCCATGCAGACTTTTTTGAGAAATTTAATGAAGATGGCATTTTATATTGCAACGATACTGCGGATTTAGATGAAAAATACAAAAAGCACTTGGAACAGGAAAATATAAAAGCTTTACTTAATTGTGCAATTTTTGAAGCTGATAAAATAATTGGTTTAATTGGCTTTGATGATTGCCAAAAAACCAGAATTTGGAGCGGTGAGGAAATTGCAAATTTAGGCTATGTGGCAAGGATACTCTCAATCTTCCTAATAAAAAAAGAAATTTCCCAAGAGCTTATGGAAGCCAATAAAAACAAAACAGAAATGCTGGATAATATGGAAGGTTATATCTACGCTGTGGATATTAACACCTATGAATTACTATATGTAAACAAAGCCATGGAGGATATTGGCATAAAAATTAAAAATAAATGCTATGAAAGTTTTTTGGGTAAAGAGGAATCCTGCGCCATTTGCCCTGTAAAATTATTGGATGGCAAAAAAACCTGTGCCATGCACAATATGGATTCCGTTTTATTTAAGTCTAAAATAAACGTGGCTGCCTCAAAATTTAAGTGGACAGATGGCAGAAATGCCGCTCTTATTTGTTGTAGAAAAATAAGCCTTATTGATGAGGATAGCAAGTATCCCAAGGATGGCAAATAATGAAAAAATTTAATGAGAAAACTTTAATGATTATAATATTTGCTGCTATTATTGCCATTACCTTATCCGGACTTTGGCTTTATTACACAGGCTTGCAAAAGGATTTAGAAGCCCAAACCCACGCAACCCTTAACGAAATTTTAGAACAGCAAAAATATAATTTTAAAAGTGCCGTTGAAGCAGAATTAGAAACCGTAGTTGCCAGTGCCATATCTGTTTCACACATATCCTCTGACCAAAATAATTTAATGTCTGCCATTGAAGAAATTGCCCAAAGCTCACGGTTTGAGTTTTTAATTTTAGCGGATACCCAAGGCAATTCCATAAACAGCAATGGCGATGTGGTGAAAGTAACAGGGAGAGAGCACTATGAACGTGCCATGAAAGGGGAAACCTTTGTTTCTGAACCAATTAAATCTTTAATAAGTGACGATATGATTATTCCTTTTTCTACCCCTGTAAAAAAAGATGGTGAAATAGTTGGGGTTTTAATTGGGGTTTGCTCCACGGAGCGTTTTAATAATCTGCTTTTACCTTCCTTTGATGGCAAAGGCTATGCTTTTGTGGTGGATAAAGATGGCAACATTATATCTAAAACCAACAATGAATACGTGGTAAATAACACCAACAATCTTTTTGAACTATGGGAAAACGATACTGAATTTTATAAATTTGATGATATTACAAAAATTAAATACAATGTTAATCACAATAAATCCGGTCATTCCAGCTATAAAATCGGAGAGGAAAACAGGCTTACCCACTACGCACCCATTGGGGTGAACGATTGGTATATTTTTGTGGCAGTGCCAAATGAAGTTATTTCAGAAAATGCAGAAGCAATAACCAAAACCGCCAGCCTATTAGTTATTTTAATTGTGCTTTGCTTCAGTATGTTTATTTTTTACATAATATATATGAAAAACAAAGCGTTTAAAATCAATGCACAGCACATAAAAGGTTTGGAAAAAATTGCCTATGTGGATGACCTTACAGGTGCCCGAAATTACAATAAATTTAATATAGATGCCCAAAAAATATTAGATGCAACACCTAATGTTGCCCATATAATAGTAAAAATGGATATTGTAAATTTTAAATTGATTAACAAAATGTATGGCTTTGAAACAGGTAATTTGGTGCTTAAAAACATTGCCAAAGCCTTGGATGCTGTGTTGGTTGAAGATAGCGAAATATTTGGCCGCATAGTGGTGGATGAATTTGTAATTTTGCAAAATTATTACGGTGTAGAGTATCAAAAATCCATACAAAAAAGATTTTTAGAAAACTTTAAATTTTTAATGGGTAAGGATTTCACTTATAAGGTTTCCTTTAAGCTTGGTCAATATGTGGTAGATAAAAACCACCCCAACCATGTGGATATAAACGAACTTTTTGAAATGGCAAATTTTGCCCACCGCAGGGCTAAAAAAAGCTTAACCGCAATAGCGGTTGCTTATGATGAAACCATGGCAAAAGAAGCCATGCAGCACAAAGAGATAGAAAATAAAATGGAAAATGCCTTAATAGCAGGGGAATTTAAGGTATATTTGCAACCAAAATATCAGTTATCCAATGAAAAAATTGCCGGTGCCGAGGCTTTGGTGCGGTGGATAAATAAAGATGGAAAATTGATGATGCCCATGGATTTTATACCTCTTTTTGAAAAAAATGGCTTTATAACAAAATTGGATAGCTATATGCTCAACAAGGTTTGTGCCATTATTAAAGGGTGGATGGATAATAATATTGAGCCTGTAACGGTATCTGTTAATTTTTCCAGATTACATTTAAGCAACAAAAATTTCGTTAAAAATATATGTAAAACCGTGGATAGCTACGAAATTCCCCGAAAATATATTGAAATAGAAATTACCGAAACCGCAATTTTTGAAAATTTGAATGCTTTCAAAACCGTGTTAAACAACCTGCACCAAGAGGGATTTCAGCTTTCCATGGACGATTTTGGCAGTGGTTATTCATCCTTGGGCTTATTGCAGAATTTACACGTGGATGTAATAAAAATAGACCGCAGCTTTTTTCTTAATCTGGAAAACAAACACCGCACCGATGTGGTGGTGGCAAACGTTATTACCATGGCAAAGGAGCTTAAAATAAGCACCGTTGCCGAGGGCATAGAAGAAAAATCAGCGGTGGATTTACTTAAAAACTTAGGCTGCGATATGATACAGGGCTTTTATTATGATAAGCCAATGCCTGTGGATGACTTTGTAAAAAAAC
The DNA here is from genome assembly GCA_036644995.1 of Clostridiales bacterium. Lineage (GTDB taxonomy): Bacteria > Bacillota > Dehalobacteriia > UBA7702 > UBA7702 > Cryptoclostridium. Next base: position 27,971 of record JAVXOZ010000017.1, read on the forward strand.
TTACGGAACAAAGAAAAT
>JAVXOZ010000017.1:28088-44346 GCA_036644995.1 Clostridiales bacterium
TGGTAAATGCCTAAATTATTCGGCGGTAAATTGCCCATATTCCGCACCCATATCTATATGCTTGTATTTTTCGCTGCCACTTTCCTTGGGTGCTGTTATTTCAAACCCAGCAGCATTTTGGAATATCATCACATAATCCGAACCGCCAAAAAGGAAATTTCCCAACATATCACCTTTTTTAACCGCTGTGCCGGGCTTTACATTATCTTCAAAATTTACCGAGGAAACTTGGGACATACCAATGGGCAACAATGCCACCAAGCCATATTTTTCCGTTTCCATAATTACACAGCCACGGGTTTCTATCATTTGCCACCCTGGTGTAGCAGCATTAAGAACATATTTTTCGGTTTTGGCATCCCATTCCACATAGCCCCCCACCGCATCATCTTGGGGAATTATTTTTACCTCTTTTATCACACCATCAACGGGAAAGTGGTAGCGGTGATAATCGTGAACATCTAAAAAAGTGTGGGTTAATACCCCATTGGCAAATTGGTCTTTATATTCACTTTCCTTGCCAATAAGGTCGCTGATGGATGTAAATTCCTTGGATTTAACGGTAATACCATCCTTGTGCACAATGTGGGAATCTCCATCAATATTCCAAACACCTTGGGGCACGGAATCCCCAGGGGAAACTAAAATTTTGGGGTCTGCCGCCGCTGCTATGGGGCGTTTATCCGGAGATGATAGGTACCTTGCAAAAAACTCGTTAAAGGTTTGCCAGTTTTTGGGGTCCTCATATAAATCCCCCTGCAAGCCGAAGCGTTCATCATCGTAAGCCAATTTATAAAATTCTTCGTTCCAAGATTTTTTGGTATCTAAAAACTTACCCCATTCCTTGGTAAAATCTATTAACCAACTGCGATATGGCTCTGCGTATTGCAGGGAATTATTATAAAGCCCTTTGCCATCTAACTCCTCTAAGGGGCGGTCGTTAATAAAATAAAAATAGTTTAAACTTTGGTCTATTTGCTCATATAATTTGGGGTCCGGCAAATTTTGGGAGATATTCCAAGGCATTGCGGTGGCTGCCCAGTCAATATATTCATAGTATTCTTCTATGGATTGAGCGGGGTTTGTTTCTTTATTGGGGTTAATTTCTTTGGCTTTATCTATGGATTTTATTAAAAGTTTTTCCACCTCAGGATTTTCTTCCATAATATTGATAAGGCTTTCAGTTATGGCTTGGTGCTCCTTGGTTGGTGCTTCAGGTTCCGTTGTGTTGGAGCAGGCGGTGGCACAGAGCACCATAATCAAACAAAGGGATAACAATGCTTGAGCTTTAATTTTTGCCAAAAGATTTTTCCTAATCTTCATGTTTTTTCTCCTCAATTAAATAAAATTTGTTAAATGCTTCAATAATATATATTTACCATTTTTGGTGAACTTATACTTAAAAATATCCCATGGAGATGATTTACAAAATTTGTAAAATTCCGCAAAAAGATATATAATAAGTTAAGGAAATATAAATAAAAGGAGTATGAAAATTATGAAATATTTATGGACAACAATTCAGGTGGAAAATTTAGATGAATCCATAGCTTTTTATCACGATATTGTAGAACTACCTTTAAACAAACGCTTTGCCGTAGGTGAAGATGTGGAAATTGCCTTTATGGGTGATGGAGAAACAAATATTGAGCTGTTATACAATAAAAAAACAGCCAAGGATTACCACAGAGAGGGTATTTCCTTGGGATTTAAGGTTACATCTTTAACCGAAACCATGGAGGTTTTAAAAGCCAAAGACCTTAAAATTTCCGATGTTTTTTCACCCAATCCCCACACCTCATTTTTCTTTGTGAAAGATCCCAATGGTGTAAATATACAATTTGTAGAAGAAAAATAAACCAACTGAAATTTAAACCACAGGCTAAAAAAATTTAATTAAAAACCATATTTGCTTAAACTTAAAGTGTTTTGTAAGTTTTTGCAGATATGGTTTTAATTTGCGTAATTTTTGTAGATATGGGTTTGACGTGGGTTTGTTTTTACGAATGTGGGGTTTGATTTGCGTTTGTTTTACAGATGTGGTTTGATTTACGTTTGTTTTACGGATGTGGGTTGATTTACGTTTGTTTTACGGATGTGGGTTTGATTTACGTTTGTTTTACGGATGTGGGTTTAATGTGGGTTTGATTTGCGTTTATTTTACGGATGTGGGTTTGATTTGCGTTTGTTTTACGGATGTGGGTTTGATTTTCGTTTGTTTTACGGATGTGGGTTGATTTACGTTTGTTTTACGGATGTGGGTTTGATTTTCGTTTGTTTTACGGATACGGTTTATTTTTCGTTTGTTTTATGGTTGAAATTCTCGGTATTTTGCGGATATGAGTTGATTTGCGTAGTTTTGTAGATATGGGTTTGATTTGCGTTTGTTTTTGCGGATATGGGTTTTTGGGTAAACTAAAAGCGGCACATTGTGCCGCTTTTAGCTTGAAAGGAGTTGATATTAAATCTATTATTGAAGTATATTGCATCTATCTGCATGATACGTTGATAATAAAGATACTTACTTAATTCTATGGCATCAAATTGCTTTTAGCTACATTTATCTGCATTTAGCTGGCATTAACTGCTTTTTAGCTGTACAGTAAGTTGATACTAAATCTACTAACTTAAGCCTATGGCATCTAAATCTAACTGACTTTTTAGCTGCCTTTAATCGGGCTTTAGCTGCCATTATCTGCCTTTATCTGCCTTTAACTCTTTTATCTGCGTTAAAGTTATTACTTAACTATATTGCTTCTATCCACATAATGGGTGTGGAGCAATTCATGGGATAAGTAACCGTTGGGTTCGCCTAAATAATCTTTATAAAGCATGGCAACCTCTTTATTTTGATGGGATAATCTCACGGGTAAATTAAGGTCTGTTTTATAAACAGCGTCTAAACGGTAATCCATCTTTTGCCAATTTTTCAAAGGATTGCCGCCCCCACCAATGCACCCACCTGGGCAGGTCATAACTTCTATAAAGTGATAATCGGCTTTGCCCTCACGTATGGCTTCCAAAAGTTTTCTGGCATTACCCATGCCGTGGGCAACCGCTACTTTAACAGGAATATCACCCACCTGCACTGTGGCTTCTTTTACGCCTTCAAAACCACGCACGGCTTTAATATCTATATTTTCAAGCTCTGCACCTGTTAGCACTGCATAAACTGTACGCAAGGCGGCTTCCATAACGCCCCCGGTAACCCCAAATATTTCTCCGGCACCGCTGCCTAAGCCAAAGGGGCTATCAAATTCCGTTTCGGGCAAATCCTTAAAGGAGATACCTGCGTAATCTATCATCCTTGCCAATTCTTGCACCGTTAGCACTGCATCTATATCCTGATAGCCGTCACGTCCCAGTTCAGGGCGTTTTGCTTCAAACTTTTTAGCAGTACAGGGCATTACCGAAACACTGTAAATATCCTCTGGCTCTTTATTTTGCTGTTTGGCATAATAGGTTTTTATCAAAGCCCCAAACATACCTTGGGGAGATTTGCAACTGGAAAGATGGGGTAAAAGGTCGGGATAAAAAGTTTCGCAAAACTTAATCCAACCCGGGCTGCAAGATGTTATCATGGGCAGTGCTCCACCGTTTTTAATGCGGCTGATAAGCTCTGTACCTTCTTCCATAATGGTTAAATCCGCAGTGAAATCCGTATCGAAAACTTTATCAAATCCCAAGCGTTTCATAGCTGTAACCACTTTGCCCGTGGTAACTACTCCGGGTTCTAAGCCCAAGGCTTCACCCAAGGTAATACGCACCGCCGGAGCAACCTGTGCCACAACTTCCTTATGGCTATCTATCATATCCCAAACTTTATCACGATCATCATGAACTACCAAAGCACCCACAGGGCACATTTGCACACATTGTCCGCAATTTATGCACACTGTTTCTGCCAATTGTTTGCCATATGCAGGGGTAACCACGGTTTCAAAACCACGGCGTTCCCTTGCCAAGGCACTAACTGTTTGCACCTCATTACACACTGTTATGCAGCGGTTACAGTTAATACATTTGGAGTGATTCCGCACAATGGAAGGTGAAGATATATCTTTTGTAGCTTCCCTAACTACGGTAGGATAGCGAATTTCGTAATCGAAATGCAATTCACGGGCTATATTTTGCAATTCACAGGTGCCGCTTTTATCGCAGCTTAAACACTCCTTGGAGTGGTGGGCAAAAATAAGCTCTAAAATATTTTTTCTGGCACGGCGTACTCTGGGGCTGGTGGTTTTTACAACCATACCTTCACGAACAGGGAAAGCACAGGAGGGAACCAACACACGTTCACCTTCAACCTCCACCACGCAAATGCGGCAATTTGCCTTTACACCCTGATCCGGATGGTAGCACAAAGTGGGGATTTTAATATGTAAGGCTCTTGCGGCTTCTAAAATCGTGGTATTTTTTTCAACTTCCACGGTTTGACCATCAATAGTTAGTTTAACCATTAATTACGCCCCCTTTCGATAGCTTTGAGATATGCACCATAAAAATTATTTAAAGTGGATAATACAGGGATGGGAGATGCCTGACCAAGACCGCAAAAAGAGGAATCCATCATGGTTTTGGAAAGCTCTCTGATATTATCCAAGTCGCTTAGGGTGCCTTCTCCATCTCTGATTTTTTTCACCAAACCCAAAAGTCTGGTGGTGCCTTCACGGCAAGGGGTGCATTTTCCGCAGCTTTCATGGGCAAAAAATTCCAAAAGGCTCTGAACCACAGCTAAAATATCGTTGGTGTCATCTATTACCATAATATCCCCTGCTCCCAGTGATATGCCACGGGAAGCAATGCTGTTAATATCCAGCTCTATATCAATTTGGTCTGCATTGATAATAGCACCGCTGCCACCACCAAGCTGCACACCTAAAAGATTACCATTTTTAACTCCCCCACCAACCTTATAAATAAGGTCTTTCAGGGAAACCCCCATGGGAAATTCGTAAACGCCCCCGTTTTTAACATTGCCACAAATGGTAAAAAGTTTGGTGCCTGGGGAGCCTTTAGTACCTAAATTCTTAAACCACTCCGCACCTTGGCGTAAAATAATTGCCACATTAACCAAGGTTTCCACATTATTTATAACTGTGGGTTTGCCATATAAACCACAAACACCTGGGTAAGGCGGTTTAAAACGTGGTTCTCCACGTCTGCCTTCAATGGATTCCAAAAGGGCGGTTTCTTCACCGCACACATAGGAGCCGCCACCTGATACCAATTTTATATCAAAATCAAAGGTAGAACCTGCAATATTTTCACCTAAGTAGCCGCTTTCTCTGGCGTTATTAATGGCTGTTTTTAAAACAGGCATTATATAGGGATATTCTGCCCGCAGATAAATATAACCTTGGGTTGCCCCCACAGCATAGCCGGTAATTGCCATGCTTTCAATTAAACTTAAGGGGTCGCCGGTCATGAGCACACGGTCCTTATTGGTGCCGGGTTCTCCTTCATCTGCATTGCACACCACATATTTTTGATCTGCCACAGTGTCGTAGGTGGTCATCCATTTTACACTAACGGGAAAACCTGCACCACCACGCCCACGGAGATTTGAAGCTTTTATTTCATCTATTATTTCGAGTTGAGTCATGGTTAAGGCTTTTTCCAAACCTCTAAAACCACCTGCTGCCTTATATTCCTCGATGGAAGCAGGATTTATTTTGCCTACATTAGCCAATAGAACTCTGGTTTCTTCCATAATTATACAACCCCCTTTTGATACTGAAGTAGAATTTCTTTGATTTTATCCACGGTGAGGTCTGTGTAGGCTTCATCGTTAATCATTACTGCGGGGGATTCATCGCACAGCCCGATACATTCACAAAATTCCAGTGTAAACATACCATCTTTGGTGGTTTCACCCGGTTTAATTTGCAAAGTTTCGCAAACTGCATCCATTATTTCCTGTGAGCCACAAATCATACAGGGTGCACTTTTGCACATTCTGATAATGTATTTTCCTCTGGGTTTTGTGGAGAACATTTGATAAAACGTAATGTAATCATAAATTTGAGATTCGGGTATACCTGTGGTATTGCCAACAATTTCCGCAACCTCTTTGGAAAAACCGTTGGAAGAAATGTTTTGAATATCCAAAAGAATACTCATTAATTGCTCTGGTTGATCCTTATAGTTTGCGGCTATGGACTCAATTTCTTTCACTGCATTGGAAGATAGAATTTTTACCATGTAATTACCTCCTTATGTAGTATTTTTGCTTTTCCGACAAAATATACTACTTTTGTTGTATACGCCTTTTAGTAACACAGAACCACCGGTGCTATTATAATAATTGCTGCAACAAATAATGGTTTAAAAAAGATTGCAGAAAATATTTATTTTTTCCACAATCCCATAGGTTTTTACTAATTTGCTCCAATCAACATTAACGAGATTAATTATTTTATTTTAGCCCAAAAAAGTGGATAAGCCGAAGTAAGTTATTTGAAGAATATTGAAAGGGGAATATTGATTTTGTTATTTGATAGGCACATCTGCACAAGTGTCTACTAATAAAATATTTATTGGTAAAGCGAAAATTGTTTCAATTAACTTACTTCGGCTCAAGGTGAACTTTGGAGACTCACCTTGCCCAGTAGAGATAGGACTACTTAGCATATATTATTCACATTTAGGTGAAATAATATTTACTGTTGCGTAAAATATTATTTACGCCTAAATGAAAACAAACTTATGGTGGTGTATTTTACCTTGGAATTAAGGAAAATACAATTTACAAATAGTGAGGTGTTATTTATTTTTTACATATTTTACAAATAGTGAGGTGTTGTTTATTTTTTCGGATAAAACCATTTATCCGTGTTATTTATTTTTCGGGTAAATGGTATTTATCCGTGTTGTTTGGTTTGGGGAAAAATGTTATTTATCCGTGTTGTTTATTTTGGGGGTAAATGTTATTTATCCGTGTTAATTATTTTTCGGGTAAATGGTATTTATCCGTGTTGTTTACTTTTCGGGTAAATGTTATTTATCCGAATTATATACATTTAAGGTAAAAAGGATTAAGCTGCTTTATTTTGGTTGGCATCTATTTTGTTTTCCTTGGATTTTTTTAAATATACCAATGAATAGAAAATACCAACGAAAAGTCCGCCGCCTACTATGTTACCAAGGGTTACAGGGATTAAATTACTAAAAACAAAATTGCCCCAAGTTAAAACATCAACGGTGCCATTGGCTGCTAAAATTCCGATGGGGATAAAAAACATATTAGCAACACTATGCTCAAAACCGATAAGTACAAATGTAAAGATGGGGAAGAAGCAAGAGAAGATTTTACCAACCACATCTTGTGCTCCCAAGGACATCCAAACTGCCAAGCAAACCAGCCAGTTACAGCCTATGCCTTTAAGAAATGCCGCACCCCAAGTAAGTGAAACCTTTGCTTGAGCCGTGGCAACGGCTTTGGCACCAATGGCGGATAAATCGCCGTTTAAGAAAAGAAAACCACCAAAAAAGGCAATGGAAACCACAATCATAGCACCAATAAAATTGGCTACATAAACTGTGCCCCAGTTTTTTAAAAGACCGCCCCAAGTGGTTTTACCTGCCATTTTAGAAACGGCTAAATACATATTGTTCCCTGTAAAAAGTTCACTGCCAGCAACAACAACTAAAATAAGACCAACGGTAAAGGCAAAGGCACCTGCGGCTTTATTAAGACCCGAAGTTGCCCAATCCCCAACCCAACCGGAGCCGATAACCGTGGCTGCCAAAGCAGCAAAGGCAATGTAGGCACCTGCAAGGATACCGGGGATTATCATTTTACCAACAGACATTTTACCTTTTTTTTCGCCAAGATCACAAGCTGTCTTGGCAATATCTGGGGGTGCTAAATAACTCATAAGAATCTCCTTATCTGAAATGGTTGATAATCTTTATTAAATTATCAACCATTCATAAATAAAACTTATTTTTCTTTATTCCATTCAATTATACTAAAAATTAGTTTAAACCTCTTGTTATTCCACGAAATCTGCGGAATCTGTTGGATTTTGTTATTTTATTCCACGGGATCAGGGGAATCCACGGGCTCCTGGGTTTCTTGTTTTTTTATTGCACGTTCTTTATTTACCACTACGTGTTTTGAAACAAAAACGCTGATTTCCCAGAGTAACATCATGGGGATAAACATTAAAATTTGAGAAATAACATCCGGCGGTGTTAAAACTGCTGCCACAATAACCAAAATAACAACTACATATTTACGGGATTTAACCAATGCAGCGGGGCTTATAACACCCAACTTTGTTAAAACATAGATTATCAGGGGCAATAAAAACATTATGCCGAAGGGAATCAGAAAACTGGTTAAAAAGCTAACATATTGACTGATGGAAAACATTGGGGTGGCTGTATTTGCCCCGGATAGTACGAAAAAATTTATGGTTAAAATTAATACTACGCAATAGGCAAATATAATACCCAAACTAAAGAGAAACAATGCTGAAAAGAAAATCAATCCGAACATTTTGCGTTCCTTGGGATAAAGAGCAGGCTTTAAAAACAGCCAAATGAAAAAGGCTACAAAGGGAAATGAAACTACTATTGAAACAAGAAAAGATAATTTCATTTTAGTTATCCAAGCTTCTGCCAAAGCGGTATATATCATATCTATACCCATCTTGTGGATAGGTGCAGTTACAAAAGCCATAATTTGGTCACAAAATAGCGCAAACACCAGCACAAAGCACACAGCAATGGCTATAACACAGTATAATAAGGTTTTACGCATTTCCATTAAATGCTCAATAAAAGCTTGTTTTGTGTCAATCAAGATGCATCACCCTTTTACCTTTTTTCGTTGTTACTATTTATTCTGTCTTATCTTTATTGGTTTTTATTTCTTCGGTATTTTCTTGGGTTACACCGTCTTTAACAGCATTTACTTGGGATTCGTCATCATTTTTAGTTTCAGCTTCTTTATTTTCTTTGATGCCGACTTCCTCTTTAAATTCTTTAATGCCACGACCTAAGGACTTTCCTACTCCTGCCAGTCTGGAACCACCAAAAAGCACCAATATGACCACCAGAATTAGAACAATCTCCCATATTCCAAATCTCATATGTTAAGCCCTCCTTTACATTTTCTGATTTTATTCTGCTTATATTCTGTAAATATATTCATATTCCTTTATGTTTTTTAGATATGTTTTCAGAAAAATTATGCTTTTTCAGAAACACTGCCATCTGCTTTTTTTACAGGGCTAATGTAGCCCGATTCACGCATTGACACAACTTCTGCTTTTTTCTTATTTTTATCTCTGAATATTGGTAAATTTTCCACAGCAAAGAGGTAAACCAAAACCACAAGAGCGGTTAAGCCGATTACTGTCCAAATTTCTATCCAAGAGGGGAAGTAAGAAACACCTGCATATTTAGCCATACCTACAAATATAAAGTTAAAACGATTTAACAATATGCCCGCAACACCGCAAAGTGCCACAAATATTTGGAATTTGGGCTTTGCCATAAAGGGTGTAAATGCCAAAACAGCAGGAACAACAATACCTATAAACATTTCAATTAGGAACATATTAGCTTCCATGGTGCCAGAGAAAGCATATCCCCATAAACCACGAACACTGATATCAATGATTTTTAAGATTAAGTAAGCCCACATAACCACGGCTGCCAATCTTAAAATACTTTTCATCATGGTAGGGTCGCTTTTTTGGCGATAGTGGCGGTTCATACCGTAATATTCTGTGGTAATAAAACAAATACCACCAAAGAATGCGGAAATTAAACAGCCCCAAGGTAAAAATTGTGATGACCACAAGGCATTAAGCTTAGTGGGCATACCCAGATAAAGAGCACCTAAGGCAGCTTCTTGACCAAAAGGTATTACACAAGCCACTAAAATAATGGCAGGTAAGAAAAATTTGGCAATGTGCTGAACCCAATGTTTATAACGGTCACCCCAAATTTCCACCAGTTCTAAAATCTGCAAGATAAAGTAGATTGTTAAACAGGCAAAAACTTCATATAAAGGTGAGGTAAAAGCAAAGGATGCAAATATCCAATAGAAGTTATCCCAACGCCCAATTTCTATAAAGAGAATTAGGAAAACCAAGGTGTAGCATAAAAACGAAACCAATAAGGCTCTCCTTGCCAGTGGTTTATATTTTTGTACATGAAATACATGGACTAAAATACCAATGGCAAAACCACAGGCACCAAGGGCACTTAAAATCAAATCGCAATAAATCCAAAAGCCCCAAGGCCATTCATTGGATAAATTGGTAGAGGCACCCAAGCCGTTTATTAAACGGAAAACCATAAGGCTAACACCAACCAAGGTTAAGAGCAAGAGGATCCAACGAGTTAAGGTTAAACGAAATTCAACTTTTTTGTTGATTTTCACCGAGTAATCAAACATTGTCGTCACCTCCATCTTCTTTTGCTTCTTCTTCTGCTCTTTTTACTCTGCGTTTGGTATAAAGACCCAAAGCACCAAAGAAAACAGCGCCACCAACGAATATGCCGGGTTTCCACTTGGAATATTCGTGTATTCTTTCAGGAATACTGGTAGTGGGTATATGTTCTTTAAATCCTAAATCCTTAAAGGGTACATCGGAAATATAAAGCCAACGGGTTCCCCCACCTTGGGTTTCGCCGTAAACGGAATTAATATAGGAGCTATCCTTGGCTATAATGCCTTTTGCTTTAGCCAAAAGTTCATCACGATCACCATAGGTTAAAGCACCTGTGGGACAAGCCATGGTACAGGATGGGCTGCTGCCTTCTGCTAATTTTTCCGAGCAAAGCTGGCATTTTATAACAGAGGGGAAAGTTTTATCCCATTCGTATTTAGGCACATCGTAGGGGCAAGCTATCATGCAGTAACGGCAACCAACGCATTTTTTAGCGTTGTAAACCACCGCACCATCTTCATTAACGGTGATGGCATCTGCAAAGCAAACTGAAACACAGGATGGGTCTATACAGTGCATACACTGGTGTTTGGCAAAGCGGAGCACATCTTGACCTTTGGGATTTTTGGTTTCATAATATTGCACTGTTGTCCATGTTTCTTCACTTAATTTAGTATCAAAACCATGGGCATTTCCTTTGGTGTAATCTAAATCGTTCCAAAGTTTACAGGCAACTGTGCAACTGCCACAACCTATACATTTTGTGATATCACACAACACGCCACTGTTTTTCATTATGCTTCACCTCCCTTTTTAGGGATAAGATATTCACTGCGATCGGTATAATGGGTGTGGAGCAATTTATGAGACATATGCCCACAGGGTTCACCCAAGAAATTAGCATATATTTTAGCTATTTCGGTATTTTTATGGCTGGTTCTGGCTTCAGGAGCCATGGTAGCATCTCTTTTATAAAGACTATCGGTTCTGGGTGTACGCATACGATTATCCGGAGGAACAGTGCTTTTTGGTTGACCACCACCGGAAATACAACCACCGGGGCAGGTCATTACTTCTATAAAGTGATAATTGGCTTCACCTGCCACCACTTTATCACAAAGAGCACGAGCCGCACTTAAACTGCTACAAACCGCAACCCTTACAGGTCCAAAGCCGGGGACATTAAGTTCCGCTTCTTTGGTGGCTTCCAAACCACGCACCGGCTGTAAATCGTAAAGTAAATCCGGTGGTTCTGTGCCGCTTACCACAGCGTAAACTGTGCGAACCGCAGCTTCCATAACACCACCTGTGTTACCGAAGATTACACCTGCACCTGACCCTTCACCCATAAGTGGATCAAATTTTTCTTCTGGTAAAGTTGTAAGGTCAATACCTTCCATCTTCATAAAATCCGCCAATTCACGGGTGCTTAAAACAAAATCCGTATCCCGCATATCAGGGATATTGTAGGTTTTACCTGCGGCATTTAATTCAGGGCGATCAGCCTCAAACTTTTTACCCACACAAGGCATAATGGCTACGCTGACAATGTTTTTGGGATTTATTTTTTTGGTTTTGGCATAATAAGTTTTAATTAAAGGCCCTTGTTCAGACATGGGCGATTTTGCCGTGGAGAGATTGGGGATTAAATCGGGGTAGTAAATTTCCACAAATTTTACCCAACCAGGGCAGCAAGAGGTAAACTGAGGCAATGCCCCACCTTTGGTAAGGCGGTTAATAAGCTCTGTTCCTTCTTCCATAATGGTTAAATCCGCAGCAAAATTGGTATCAAACACCACATCAAAGCCTAAACGGCGTAAACCTGCCACCATTTGCCCTTCAACCCATTCGCCTATTGGTAAACCAAAGGCTTCGCCTAAGCCCACACGCACTGATGGAGCTGTTTGCACCACCACCACTTTATCGGGGTCATCTATGGCTGCTTTAACTTGTTGTATTTGGCTGCGTTCTGTAATAGCCCCTGAGGGACACCAAAGAGCACATTGACCGCAGTTTATACAAATAAATTCATCTAAAACGGGTAGTTCATAGCTGCCGTAAACTGTTTGCACATTTTGACATACTTCCAAACATTGCCCGCAAAGTACACATTTTTTATCATCACGAACCACGGAAATATTTTCCGGATCCAGTGGTACCCTGCCCTTTACTTGGGGCGGCCAATTACCTCCGGTGTTGTATTGCTCAGGTACCCAGCCGCTACTGCCGCCGATATCTTTTACCACGCCGCAACCGGATAAGGTTACTGCGGTTCCTGCTGCAAGTCCAACGCCCAGAAATTGTCGCCGTGTTAAAGCGGGTTTTTCATTTTTGGTTTTATTGTCCTTTTTCACTATTCAATACTCCCCCTTTCCTGAAAGGATAGGTATTTCGGTTATTTTTTTATTTTATCAATTTCGGATTTCAAGTCCGAAATGGGGTTTAGTTCCTCTTTGATATCATTTTTAATTTGGTTCAAGGGGTTTAAATTTTTCAAATCGTTAATGGGATTTAATTTATCAACCTCTTGTTTTAAGGAATCCACGGTATCTTTCACGTCCTTTAAGCCATTGCTTTCCGAGGCTTCGTTAACCGAAGCTTTAATATCAGACATCATATCTTGGGCTTTTCTTACGGTTCTACCCAAAAAACGGGCAACTTTAACCATATCTTTGGGGCCAACCACCAAAAAAGCTATCAAACATATAAATAGAAGTTCCGAAAAGCTGATGTTGAACATGCAATCACCTTAATCCCTTATTTTTTTTTCGGAGGAACATAGGGAATACCCAACCGTTTTCCATCATGGTCACGCCCTAAGAAGTAATTGGTCCAAGAGGATTGTTGATAGTGGTTCCAATCGCAAGGGCCAACGGCGTATTCACCCAGTGAATCTTCTTCCTCGTAAACTTTTAATCTGTTATATGCTTTCACATAAATACATTTTTTCTTACCGGGGAAAACTTCACACCAGCCATCACGGCTACCGCCGCAAGCACCGTTTCTTTGATTTTTAGGGCATTTAGACATGGGGCATATATAGGCAGTGTTTGGCATACCGCAATCACCGCAATCTTTACAATCGTAAAGCACTGTTTTAGCAAAATGCTCACAAAAGTGGTATGGTTTTGCCATTTTTGTGCCATCGCATTTTTCCGAGAGCCAACGCATAAAGCCAAAGAGATTTTTGCCCGGTTTAAACATCATAAAGTGCACAAAATGTGACATATGGTAGATAAAGGGACAACGCATTTCAATATCATCTCTGTTGATGGGAACACGTTCTTCGGTGTTTAGTTTGGTTTTTTTATCTTTTTTGTAATAATAAAAACCTTTTTTCATGGGAAATTCAAATTCATTGACATATTGTTGCCAATTATTTGAGTATTTTTCGCCTTCATCTATGATATATTGCATTTTTTCCAAGTTTAGGTTACTGCCGCCTACGTGTGCACCGGCAAAGCCCATTCCCTTCATTATACCATACATTTTGGCTGCCCGAATCATCCGAGCTTCCAACCCTTTATCTTCACTTTGTTTTTCATCTTCCAGTATTTCAACCAGTTCGTCCGTGGCTACGCAGCCGGGCAAACCGTTGCGGTTCATTAATTTTGCGGTACCCAAGGGCAATAAGTAAAGGTTGCCAACCAAGGGTACGTTTAAATCGTTCATTTTCATAAACTGCAAAACTTCGTGGAATTTTCTCATATCATACCCAAGCTGGGTAATAATGAATTTTGCACCACCAAATTTAATTTTTTTAACCAATTTATTATATTGTGAAATCAGTTCGGATTCTTGGCTTTTAAAGGGTGAAACCGCACAGCCGTAAAAGAAATCCGTAGGCATATTTTTCATGGTTTTAGTACCAAATTGATACTCTAAACCTTGGTTCATCCTGCCCATTAAATCGCAGCAATGAATGGGGTCTATATCAAAAACCGGTTTTGCCTTGCCTTCATAAGCGTTATTCACATAGTCCCCTGTCATAACCAGTAGGTTGCGGATATTGCTTCTTGCCATGGCGTAAAGCTGGCTCTCCATTTGGGTTCTGTTTTTATCTTTGCAGGTAAAATGAACCAATGGTTCTATGCCTAAATCCAAAACTTCTTTACCCAAGTTTTCCGCTAAAATAGCAGGATTACCACCGGGGCAGTCGGTTATGGTTATGGCGTGGATCCGAGAGTCTTTTATGGCTTCTTTGGCGGTTTCTATGGCATCTACTTGGGCTTTTTCGTTAGAACCTCTACCGGGAACTATTTCCCAAGTTACAGAAAATGTGCCGGGATCCAATAAAGACTCCTTGAACTTGTTACTCACAAACCTCAACTCCTTTTTCGGTATTTTTCAGTTGAAGTCAGCTTTGCTATCCTCATACTGAATATTTTAAAATATTTTTTTATTAGATAGCATACTTCAACTTATTTTTTAAGCAGCTTACCTTATTTTTCTTTCAGCAGCTTCAATAACGTGCTTTGCTAAAACAGAAGTGGTAACGCTGCCAACTCCGCCGGGAACAGGAGTAATAGCATCTACAACACCTTCGGCATAATTAAAGTCTACATCGCCCACTATTTTACCGGGGTTTTTGGGGTCTGCATTGATACCAACATCAATAATAATTTGTCCCGGTGATATGTGTTTTTCGTTAACCAAATTGGCTTTACCTGCTGCGGCAATGATTATATCCGCATCCTTACAGGGTGCTACCATATCTTTGGTAAATACATGGCAAACTGAAAGGGTGGCAAATTCGTTTAATAAAAGTACGGAAAGTGGTTTACCAACCACAGCACCCCAACCCACTAAAGTTATTTTAGCACTTTTAACGGGAATTTCATAGTAGCTTAATATTTCCATTACAGCCTGGGCTGTGCATGGGGGAAAACCTGCGCCTGTGCCATCATAAACCATACCGCTGTTGTGGGTGGTCATGGCATCCACATCTTTTTCCGGTGCCAAAGTATTGCAAACAAGGTCGTAATTCATATGCGGGGGTAAGGGACGGAACAACAAAACACCGTGTACGTTGGGGTCTTTGTTTAAATCTTCTAAGGTACCGATAAGAAGTTCTTCGGAGATATCATCTCTAAAAACATAGTCTTTAACGGCTATACCTAAAGCAACGCATTTTTTCATAGCACCTTTTTCATATGATACGTCACTACTTTTTTCTCCCACTCTAACGATGGCAAGGGTGGGAATAACTCCCTTTTTGCCTAATGCCCCAACCCGTGCTTCTAAATCCTCACGCATTGCAGCAGCAACATCTTTGCCTAATAAAATTTTTGTCATGGGAACCTCTCCTCTCTGCATATTTATTGCAAGCTTCTTTTCACATTATCGTAAAGGGTAACAGCTCTTTTGCCATACACGCTAATCATAATTTCGGTTTTTTCGTTGATATCATCAGCTATTTCTCTGTTCATCATGGTTTTTGTATTAATGTAAACATTAAGTCCAGCCCCTAAAAGAGCAGAGTGGCAGCAAATGGCACCAACACCAACATCGCTTAATAATAAAGGATTACCTATTTTATAAAATTCTTCTAAAATCTCCACAGCCTGACAGCAGCTTTCCATGATTTCCATAGGCACTTTGCAGGCATTTAATGTGGCAGTTTTCATAACTTTTTCTTTTTCCCGGCGTTCATCTTCAGTGGTTTCTTTCATGGCATAAGCTTGGGATAACGGAAAAAACAGCTCTGCATCGTCATCCATTAATTGTAAAAATTTATCTTGGAGTGCATCACATTTTGCCTGTAATGCCACAATTTCATCTTCCACATTAGCAAACTTTTTTTTGCCTTTGGTAAAACTTCCCACCATATTACCAAGGGCAGTGCC
>JAVXOZ010000018.1:0-2599 GCA_036644995.1 Clostridiales bacterium
AGTGTACTTAGATGTACATAAGCAGTCGATGGGAAGGGATTTTGCCGAATATCAGGCTTTATCCACAGTCTGAAGTGTAGAATATTTTTCTTCTACACTTTTTAAACCTGTTTCTTCCTTATATATATGTGGTTAATAGAAAAACTTTTTACATTATATATATGTAGTTAACACAAAAAGTTTTTACATTAGTTTTTCCATTTAAAAAAATCTGCTTCTTCCTTATGAAAGACCTGTTTCTTCCTTATATATATAGTTTTTAAAAACAACCGCAACATAATTACATATTATATAGCCCATTAAATTCATTTCTAAAGATATTAAGCAATACTTTTTTAACCTGTTTCTTCCTTATATATATATTTATTATAAAAGTTTTTCCATTTTAAAAACCTGTTTCTTCCTTATATATAATAGCAAGTAAAACAACGCCAAAAAATATTATGTAAATTTTTAAAGCTAATGTATTAAAGCTTATTTACTAAAAATACTGCCGTTAAATTTTTGCTGCACAATCACCAGAGCCACCACAGAACCACCTATACCAAGGTAGAGCACAGCAGTGGAAACCCAAGCAGGTAATTGGGGTATTAATGCCAATAAGCCACTAATAATAATAACCCCACCCATGGAGGCAATGGTTTTTCCCATCACAGCGGTGTAGCCTTTAATATCTTTAACATTTTTATAGTGATAAGTATGGATTAGCTCAATTTTTTGTTTTTTCCAAATCAGCAAGCCCATACCCACCAAAATTACACCAATAACAAAACACATTATTATAATTGTCATTGTATTTCTCCTTTTAATCAATGAAAACAGTTGATTTACATAATTTTTTTACCAATTAAGCTAAATTTTTAGGTGAAATAATTCATCCCCAAAACCGCCAATATCCCCAATGTAAATATTCGCCTATTTATCACTGCAAAGTTGGGTCAATATGCGGATACGGATTTAAAAACACCTTTTGGCATTTGGTAATAAATATCAGCAAATTCCTTTTTTTCACCTTCCCCATAAGAATCGCAGTAAATAGCAGTATCATCCGGAAAAAGTATTAAAGAAAAATCCGATGAGTACACCTCTATATTTTCAGCGACATCATGTTTTTCAAATTCAGAAAACATTATTTTTTGCCACTTTTCGGTTTGCATCAAAGACCAAATTTCATCTTTTTCTTGGTTATTTTCCACAGAATTCGGTGAAGATGAATACTCCATGGGTGACAAAAGGTACAGATTCTCAGGGCATTCCTTGGGCACCTGTGGGTTCAAAACCATTGACCCACCTAAAACCACAATCACAGCAACGGCTGTGGCACATAAAATCATCATTTTGCGCAATTTCATATTTTCTCCTATAATTTAAATAATTTTTACTTCCTACCACATATTAACATATAGGCGATATAAAGGGAATAGATTCCCCAAAACAAAGAGCCTTTACCACGCAAAAAGCATATTTCTTGCACTATATATATAGATAAAGCGAAAATTTTAGCGGCGATATTTTGCCAAAGTGGCAATTAGGGCAGAAACCGCAACATCACCCGTTGCCCAAGAGGTAACAAAGCGAATAACAGCTTGGTCATCCCCTACTTTTTCAATGATTTGAAAACCGAAATTTTGCGATAATTCCATAATAAAGGACATGGGGAAAATGGGAAATAATTGGTTGGTGGGAGAATCGCTTTTCATTTCTACCCCAATATCCGCCAAAGTTTCTTTTATTTTTTCACTTTGATTATTGGCATATTCCGCCAAACGATAAAATAAACCATCCCGAAACAGCTCTTTAAATTGCACCCCCAACAACCAGCCTTTAGCCATTAATGCGCCTTTTTGTTTAATGGCATAGCGAAATTCTGTTTTTAAAAGCGGATTGGTTATCACCACGGCTTCACCGATGAAAATACCGTTTTTTGTGCCCCCAATGGTGAAAGCATCTGCATATTTTGCCATATCCGCCATGGTAAAATCCGCCGCTTTAGATGTAAGAGCCGCACCCAAACGTGCACCATCCACATAGAGAAATAGATTATGACCTTGGGCAAATTCGTAAATTTCCGCCAATTCAGCCTTTGTATAAATACTGCCCCATTCCGTGGATTGGGATATATAAATCATCCGTGGTTTCACCTTATGCTCATCATCATGAAAAGCCAAAGCTTCCTCAATATCCGCTATTTTCATTTTGCCGTTGTGGTGCGGAACCGTGATAACCTTGTGCCCTGTGGATTCTATGGCACCTGTTTCATGGGTGGCTATGTGCCCACTTACCGTGGCTATTACCCCTTCATGGCTCCGTAAAGCTGAGGAAATCACCGTCATATTGGCTTGGGTTCCCCCTTCCATAAAGTGGATATCCACATCATTCCGTTCCAATTCAAATTTGATAAGCTCCCGAGCCTCATCGCAGAGGCTATCTTCGCCATAGGGTACAAATTCTTGACTGTTTATTTTTACCAGCGCATCTAAAATTTCAGGGGCAGCCCCTGCATTGTAATCGTTTATAAAATTTATCATTATTTCTCCTAATAATTGGTTGTGAAATTTTTTTTTGGAATTTAGCCCAATAGGTAATTCCGAACCTATTC
>JAVXOZ010000018.1:2699-36488 GCA_036644995.1 Clostridiales bacterium
ACTTAAATGATAAGTTGCAAAAGTAGATTAAAACTGAGGTTTGAAATTCAGCTAATAAATTCCTTATTCAGCCCAATAAATTCCTTTAAATTTAAAAGAGGCGTTTTTTCTGTTTGAGCCAATAACGCATAATTTGCCATTTATCCCCTTTTAAAGTTGGATTTTCCTTGAGCAATTCCGTGGCAAAAGTAGATGCCTCGGCTAAAATATCGCAATCCAAATATAAATCCGCAATTTGCAAATCTGCCAAGCCGTGCTGTCTGATACCGAAAAAATCCCCGGGTCCACGGAGTTTTAAATCTTCCTCGGCAATTTTAAAGCCATCGTGATATTTTACCATAATATCCATGCGTTTTTTGGCAATATCACCGCCGCCACCGTATTCTAAAATGCAAAAGCTCTGCTCAGTGCCACGGCCAATTCGCCCTCTAATTTGGTGTAATTGGGCAAGTCCAAAACGGTGAGCATCACGAATCAACATAATAACCGCATTGGGCACATCTACCCCCACCTCAATAACGGTGGTGGAAACCAACACAGAAATTTCATTTTTGCGGAATTTTTGCATTACTTCTTCTTTTTCTTTGGTTTTCATTTTACCGTGAATTAAGCCCACGCTTATATTATTGAAGAAACCGGATTTTAAGCGGTCGTATAAATCCGTTGCCGAAGCCAAATCCAAGGACTCGCTTTCCTCCACCAGTGGGCATACAATATAACTTTGAAAACCCTTTTGTGCGTATTTTTTTATAAAATTAAGTGCCCTCATTTCCTCTTTTGAGGTGATTACATAGGTTTTTACCACTTCTCTACCCGGTGGCATTTCATCTAAAACAGATAAGCTTAAATCTGCAAACACCGTCATTGCCAAAGTGCGGGGAATAGGGGTAGCTGTTAAAACCAAGCAATCGGGATTGCTGCCTTTTGCCACCAATAATTCACGTTGTTTCACTCCAAAGCGATGTTGCTCGTCCACCACAGCCAAGGATAAATCGTGAAAAACAGTTTTTTCTTCCACCAAGGCATGGGTGCCGATAAGTAAATCTATCTTGCCGTTTTGCAAGTTTTCGTAAATTTCTTTCTTCTTTGCCATGGAGGTACTGCCTGTAAGCAGTGCAATTTCCAATCTGGTATTACCAAAAAGTTTTTGCATAGAATGATAATGCTGGGTAGCTAAAATTTCCGTAGGTGCCATTAAAGCACTTTGATGCCCTGATTTCCAACTTTGGTAAATTGCCCAAGCAGCCACAGCGGTTTTTCCCGAACCCACATCGCCTTCTAAAAGTCGCATCATTTGGGTATTTGCCGCCATATCAGCGGATATTTCATCTATTACCCTATTTTGAGCCGTGGTTAATTCATAAGGTAAAAAGGATCTAAATTTTTCCTTTTTACCTCTATTTTGTGAAATACCGCCGTTGATTACGGAATCCCTAATCACACCCATGGAAAGACGCATCAGCAAAAATTCATCAAAAACTATGCGGCGGCGAGCATCTTGAAGTTCTATAAGCTCATCGGGAAAGTGATAATGATTTATTGCCCACTCCCTACCCACAAGATGATATTTTTCACGCACATCAAAGGGCAAGTATTCCGCAATTTCTCCTTTTTTTAAAGCTAAAGCGTTATTTATAATATTGCGTAATAATTTTTGATTAATCCCCTCTGTTAAGCTGTAAACAGGTAAAATACCAAAGCCAACTTTTTCATGAGCAGGTGCAAATTCACTAACGGAAAACTGTCGTTTACCATAGCGAAAATCCGCTCTGCCGTATATCATTATTTCTTCACCTGTTTTTAATTGGTCTTTTAACCATGTTTGATTAAACCAAATTGCCACCACCGAACCTGTATCATCTGCTATAAAAGCCTTGGTAATTTGTAAATTTTTCTTTAAGCGGTAGCTTTCCACTTTTTTTATAAAACCACAAATCACCGCATTTTCACCGGGGATAATCTGGGATATAGCCGTAATTTTTCTGCGGTCCTCATGACGTTTTGGGTAATATTCTATAAGCTCATCAACATTATTTATGCCCAATTTTTTCAGTAAATTCACTCTTTTTGGCCCTACGCTTTTAATGTATTGCAAAGGCGGCGGTTCTTTGGGCATGGCATTGCGTTCAGCCACATCTTCTTCTTTTTCACAAGGTTGGTCTGCTGCCATCTTTTGGATTTTGGCTTCCACCTTTTTCATTATCATGGGTCTTTGAGATAATGGCGTTTTATTGTAATTTTCTAAAAGTGCCAAAATTTCCGCCACTGGGGAATCCAAGGTATCAGCGTTATTCAAGGTATCAGCGTTATCCGAGGTAGCTGTTTGGTTTTTTATTTCAGTAAATTTAGCCTTAGCAAACTCATAAAAGCCGCCGAATACAGAGTAATCTCCATATCCTAAGCGGCTTTCTTTTTCTATTTCTTTTAAAATTTCCGTGAAAATATTTTTCATTTTTCACCTATCAAATTTATTCCAAGGATATCAAATAGTAGTACAGTGCTTGTCCACCTTTATAAACTTCAATATCCCAATCTTCATATTTTTCACCGATAATTTCAGCCAATTCTTCAGCTTTTTCTTCGGTGATATTATTGCCGTAATATAGGGTGAGCAAGGAGCTTTCCTCTTTTTCCATTTGTTCCACAAGCTGCAAAACAGCGGTGGTAAGATCCGGCTCAGAAGTAACTATTTCACCGTTTAAAATTCCCAACATATCATCGGCTTTAATTTCAACACCGTTAATTTTAGAATCACGGATAGCAAAAGTTACCTCACCATTTGCCACGGAATCCAAGGATTCCATCATTAATTCTGCATTATCCTTAGCACCTGCTTCGGAATTATATTGCAATAAAACGCTTACCCCTTGGGTTATATATTTGGTGGGAACCAAAGCCACAGGCTGATTGGACATTTTAACTGCCTGTTCCGCTGCTAAAATAATATTGCTGTTATTGGGCAAAATTACAATTTCATCGGCATTTACACTTTCCATAGCGTTTAAAATATCCTCGGCACTGGGGTTCATGGTTTGCCCGCCGCTGATAACTTCATCCACACCTAAGCTTTTAAAAATTTCTGCCATGCCATCACCGGAGGCTATTGCCACAATACCGCAGGTTTTTTTAGGGCCTTTGGGGGGTGCATCTTTGGTTAGCATATGTTTTTCTGCTGCTTCCCTTGCCATTTGCTCTTTCATATTTTCTATTTTAATATCGTAAAGTTCACCGATGGTTAAAGCAAAGCTGATTATTCTGCCTGGGTCGTTGGTGTGAAAATGGATTTTAATTATCCCTTCATCTCCCACGCAAACCAAGGAATCGCCATCTAATTTTTCCAATTCGTGGCGTACAAATTCATGGTCTTTTTTGGCTTTGTGAATCATTAATTCAGTGCAATAGCGGTAGGTAATATCACATTCTTGAAATTCCGCAGAAAATGCCATGGCTTTATCCGGTGTATTCTGGATATTTCGGGGCAAAGATTCAATGGTTTTGCCCTCCAAAGCCAGTAAACCACCTTCTAAAAACAGTATAAAACCTCTACCCCCTGCATCTACCACTCCTGCATCTCTTAAAACAGGTAGTTGATTGGGGGTATTATTTAAGGCTATTTTTCCTGCTTCAATGGCATAGCTCAGTAATTCCACCACATCGCCTTTTTCTTCGGCTTTTGCCAAAGCAGCTTCAGCGGTGAGGCGGCTAACCGTAAGGATAGTGCCTTCCACAGGTTTTAAAACGCTTTTATAAGCAATTTCCACACCTTTTTCCAAGGCTTTGGCAAAGGCTTGAGCATCCACAGTTTCCAAGGACTGCATAGCCATGGTCATCCCTCTTAAAATTTGTGAGGTGATAACACCTGAATTTCCCCGTGCACCCATAAGAGCGCCACGGGAAACTGAGGCACAAATTTCTTTGATACTCATGCCCTCTTCTAAATTTTTAACAGCACTAACCAGAGTAAGCCCCATATTTGTACCTGTATCCCCATCGGGCACAGGAAACACGTTAAGGGCGTTTACTTCCTCCTTGTGCTTATTCAACATCGCTTCACCCATGGAAAAAAAGTTCCGCAAGTGGGCAGAAGTGAGAGCTTCTATATTTGACATAAAATGTTTTTCCTCCTCAATCCACAACACGGATACCGGTAATTTTAATTTCTAAATTATCCACGGTTAGCCCTGTTCCTTGCTCAACTGCGTATAAAAGTGCTTCGGAAACATTTTTTGCCACTTCAGAAATTCTTGTACCGTATAAAACCTGAATTTGCACTAAAATATGTATACCTTGGTCTTTAATTTTTACATCCACACCCTTATTGCCGTTTTCACCACGGACAAACTGGGTTAAATTTTTAGCGGGCATTCCCACAACTCCAAAACATTCGGAAACCGCTTTATAGGCTAATTGCGCCATGGCTGTGGTACTTATTACAATAACACCATTTTCTGTTACAAATGTGTTTGCCATAATTACACCTCCCATAATTTCTATTCATCTAATCCGCTTTATTATACCATATATTTACCTATTTGTAAAACACCAACCACCACTATATTGGGTTTATTTTACGACAATTTTGCGGTAATTTTTAAAGAATTTAAGCACTTTTTCCCTTTAAAGCCAAACCCAGCAAAAGAATCAAAGCGAACATACCCAAATATATCCAAACCGCTATACCGTGGGATAAATAGGCGGCATAAATCATAAAAACAGAACCCGCCAAAGCCACCAAAGGCATGATTATCCGTTGAAAAACCGTTAAGGTTTTTAAAGACCGCATCATCCAAATGAAAATGGGAATATAAAAACCATACATGGTAACAATGGGCAATTCTGAAATATCGAAGAACAAGGGCCACCATTCCGCAAAGTTACCATACCATACCAATAGCCAAATTGAGGACATTACAACACCAAAAATAGCGGAATTAACAGGCATATTTGATTCCCTATCCAGTTGGGCAAATAATTTTGGTTTTGGCCCCATACCACGGGTAGCTATGGCATATATTCCCCTGGTATTTCCTAAAGTTAAGCCATTTAAAGTGCCTAAACAGGAAATAACCACAAATATAAAGAGGGTACTGCCCCCAAAATTACCTAAAAGTTTGGTAAAAGCTATTTTTACCGCACCTTCACCACCTGCCATAAATTCAGATGTGGGCATGGCACCTGCAAGGCCAATAAAATAAGCAATGTAAACAAAAATAACTATTAATGAACCTAAAACCAAGGCTCTGGGTAAGTTCTTTTTGGAATCTTTCAATTCTGCATTGATGGATGTGGCAATTATCCAACCTTCATAAGCAAAAGCAGTTGCCACCACAGAGGTGAGAAAAGGATTGCTGTTTGTTACTATATTGGTGGTAACCGCAGAAAAATTTTCCACAGTTTGACCGGTAAACAAACCATAAACCACACCAAATACAGCAATTAAAGCCAAAGGTATTAATTTTATAACCGTGGTGGTAACCTGAATTTTACCGGATATAATAGGGGCAATGGCGTTTATTGCAAAAGCAATAATCATATAAATTAAGGCTATTATATACACCGGGGCACTGGCAATGGGGTCTGTAAAGCCAAAAAAAACAGCGGTGTATCTTGCGGAAAGCCATGCTAATAACATAACCAAAATGGGGTAATAAATCACCGCCATAAACCAGCCCACAAGATAACCATAGGTTTTACCCAATGCCGCTTCGGCATAATCCACAATGCCATTTACCTTTACATACCTTGCTGCCAACAAGGAAAAAACATAGCTGCAAGATAACATAATAGCACCACCCACCATCCATGCTAAAATACCTATGCTTAAACTGCCGTTGGTAGCATTTAAAATCTTTTCTGCTTTAAAAAAAACACCACTGCCGATAACAATACCAACAACCATGGTTACCGCAGTTAATAAACCGTATCTTTTTTGTAATTTTTCTGTCATTAAATTCTCCTTCAGATAAATAGCTACATATATTATAGCAAAGCTAAAAACATTTAGCAATTAGCAAAACAAGTAAATATTTTAAAATTACTACATTAAATTATCATTTATACCTGAATATTGCACAATTAAATGGTATAATACATATGTAGAGTTTTATCTGCATTTTGTGTCGAAATTCTATTGATATAATTCCATAAAAATGTTATATTAAAATTATAAATATAAAGGAATTTTAAAATGAAGCATAGCAAAAAATCAAGAAAAATTTTAATATTGGGTTTTGCCGCTGTTCTTATGGTATTATTGATTTTAGGCGCTATTTTTGTTTTGGAAGCAAAAAGTACCCTTTACAATGAAAAAAATAATTACTTAGAAGAAATATCCTATAAAAGCGCAGAGAATATCCATGAGGAAATTACCGGCAATTTATCCACTATTGATGCTATTGCCTCAATTTTAGGCGGACACGAAGATTTCAGCGTGGAACACTCCTTGCCTTTGTTAAAAGAAGAAGCTAACAAAGATTTATTCATCCGCATGGGTATAATTTTACCCAATGGTGAAGCTTATACCACCGATGGCTTACATTTTGATTTAAGCCAAAGGGACTATTTTAAAAAAGCTATGATCAACGAAAACGTTGTATCCGATACATTAAACGATGTGGTAAACGGTAATAAGATAAACGTTTTTTCCGCACCTATCCACCACGATAACCAAATTGCTGGGGTAATTTTTGCCACCAAAAGTCATGAAGCATTTTCAAAATCTCTTTCCATTGAGAGCTTTCACGGTGAAGGATATTCCTACATTATCAAAAGCAACGGCGAACCCGTTATTCAAACTTCTCACAAAAACAGCATTGAAAATTACAATAATTTTTTCACAGACATTAGCAAAACAGGAACTCGCACAGAAGATTTGCAAAGAATGAAAAATAATATTGCAAATAATAAAAACGGTTCTTTTCAATACAATAAAAATCATACGGATTATCAAGTTTGCTACACCAAAATAGGCATAAATGATTGGTATGTAGTTTCCTTGGTGCCATCTCAGGTTATTTCCGCTCAATCGGATAAACTTATTTCAAAACTTATTTTTTTAACTATTGCCATAATATTCTTCACTGCTCTTTTGGGCTTTTTTATGATAAGAAGCTATGAAAATAATAATAAAAAATTGGAAAAATTGGCATATACAGATGAAATTACAGGTTGTTCCAATCGTGCAAAATTTTATGTAGATGCCCAAAAGCTGCTAAAAGATAACACCGATGTAGATTACGCACTGGTGTTGCTTGATATACGAAAATTTAAAGTAATTAACGATATGTTTGGCCATGAAACAGGAAATGATATTTTAAAACGCATTTGCAAAATTTTATGCCAAAACACCGATGATGCAGAAGCTTTTGCACGAATAAGTTCAGATAATTTTGATATTTTAATGAAGCATCCCAGTGATTATGAGGTTATTTGCAGGCTTGAAAAAATATTGAGCAACCTTGAGAATATGATAGATGATTATAAAATTGAAATTGCCGTGGGTATTTATCCCATTTTAGACCACAATGCCGATATAAATATTATACACGACCGAGCAGGAGTGGCAAAAAACATAGCAAAAAGACAAAACGATACGTTTTATCACTTTTTTAGAGAAGAAAACAGGCAGGAAATCATTGATGAAAAAGAAATTGAAAACATCATGGAATCCGCACTGGAACACAATGAATTTGAAGTATATTTACAACCTAAATATCTACTTGCAAATAATAAAGTAGTAGGGGCAGAAGCCTTGGTGCGTTGGAACCGAGGGGAAGCAGGGATTATACAGCCCAATGATTTCATACCTATTTTTGAAAAAAATGGTTTTATTCGCAAGCTGGATTTATATATGTTTGAAAAAGTATGTGAATTAATGGAAAAATGGAAAATTCAGCACCCTAATATTGAAATACCACCTATTTCCGTTAACATTTCCCGAGTGCACCTTTCAGACCAAAATTTGCCCACAAAACTTTGGGCAATAGCTAATAAATACAAAATAGATCACAATTTATTGGAAATAGAATTAACAGAAAGTGCTGTATTTTTAGGCTTGGACAATATGATAGAAATTATGCACAACATAAAAAAAGCAGGTTTTCTCCTTTCCATTGATGATTTTGGCAGCGGTTATTCATCCTTGGGTGCTTTAAAAGATTTACCTACGGATTTTGTGAAATTAGATAAAAGCTTTTTGGACGATTCCGTAAATAATCAACGCAGCGAAAGCATTATCCGCAACATCATCTCCATGACCAAAGGCTTGGGTATAGCCACAGTTGCCGAAGGTGTGGAAGATGCTGCCCAGGCTAATTTATTGAGAAGTGCAGGCTGTGACATTGTTCAAGGATTTTATTTTTCCAAGCCCATAACCATTGAGGAATTTGAAAAAATAATATTTTAATATTATTTGCAGATTGTCAAAAAATATAGTTTTTTGGCAAGATGTCAGGCTGTTAAGAAAGCCTTAGATTCAGCAAAACTTCCTGAGCAGCGACTGTTCAGTGTACTTAGATGTACATATTAACTAAATTTACCCTTTAAATTTAAAACTAAAACTAAATTTAAAACTAAAAAAACAGTGTACCATATAAATATATTTCTCTATTTAAGAAAATTATTTATGAGGTGCACTGATTTTATTATATTCTAAAATATTCTAATTTTTTCTTCCATAGCTATAACGTTTTAAACTCATAGCATGATATTTTAAGCCCATAGCTATAACGTTTTAAACTCATAGCATAGTGTTTTAAACCCGTAGCTATAACGTTTTAAACTCGTAGCATAGTGTTTTAAACCCATATTTTAATAGATTTTTAAAAATTAGCTATGTTTGTCATTAAATCAATGACAAATTATCCATTTATTTTACTCCTCGGGAATACCGAAATAATCCGGGGCATCATCTTTATTTCTAAATGGTACAAAATGGTTGATTGCCTTTACTAAAATAAATGTTACTACAAAACAATAGGTAGTACCAATTACTAAACCACCTGCTTCTATCAAAAGCTGGATGGGATTGCCATATGCCAAACCCGCCGCAGGAGCATATAAAGGGTTGGCAAAAATACCCAAGAGCAAAACCCCCACAAAACCCCCAACGCCGTGCAATGCCCAAACATCCAAGGTATCGTCCCAGCCTTTTTTTACTCTGAATGAAGCAGCACAATAGCAAATAGCAGCACCAATAGCACCGGCGGGTATCATAACCCAAGGTGAAACAAAACCCGATGTGGGTGTACTGATAACCAAACCTGCAAAAGCACCAAAGAGTAAATCCACAAAGGTGTATTTTTTATTTTGCCAATATGCCAATAAACCCCAAGCAATACAACCTGAGCCACTGGCTATCATGGTATTTAAAGCAACCAAAGCCGCAATACCATTGGCACTCATGGTGGCACTGGCATTAAATACCAGCCAGCCTGCCCACAAAATCCCTACACCAATGGAAACATACACAAGATTACATGGCCCATCATGGGGATTTTTACGTGGCCCAATAGCAATAGCCGCTGCCAAAGCTGAAAAACCTGCAATTAAATGCACAGGCAAACCACCTGCAAAATCGAAATAGCCCATTTTGCTTAAAAAGCCGCCGCCCCAAACCCAGTGGATAAGGGGGCTGTAAACCAAAAGTGACCAAAAAATAAAAAATAAAACAAAGGCAGGAAAACGGAATCTACCCACCAAAGCCCCAATCATTAAAGCCGGTGTGATAATGGCAAACGTTGCCTGCATTACAAAAAATAAGGCAAAAGGAATATTTGGTGCGATAACGCTATTAGCTTCGGCAGTAACCCCTTGTAAAAAGAAGAAAGTGCCCCCACCGATAAATCCACCTAATATACTATCCCCATAAGCAAGAGAAAAACCAAAAATTGCCCACACAAGGGTAATTAATGGTATAGCAAAAAAGTTTTGCACCAACATGGTGTTTACATATTTTTTTTCAACCAATCCTGCATAGAAAAAGGCAACTGCCGGTGTCATCAGTAGAATAATTACTGAGGCAAAAAGTACAAATGAAATATCGCTTGTGTTAATCATAAGATGCTCTCCTTTTTAAATAAAATACATAATTAACGAAGGCAGTTCTTTGCTATATAGAATTATTAAACTAATAGCAAAGAAACTGACTTCGTTATTATATTCTTATTTTGCCAATAATTCAAGAGCTTTATTTACAGCTTCTGAAGCATCTTCACCATAGGCATCTGCACCAATGCGGTCTGCCCATCTTTGGGTTGCAGGTGCACCACCAACCATGGTTTTATATTTATCACGAATACCATTTTTACGCAAGGATTCTTCCAGCAATTTTTGTTGAACCAAGGTGGTTGTTAATAAAGCCGAGGTACCAATAAGGTCTGCTTTATATTCTTCTGCTTTAGCTATAATTGTAGGAACAGAAACATCACGACCCAAATCTATAACATCTAAGCCCTGTGTACGCACAATGGAAACCACAATACCTTTGCCGATATCGTGCACATCCCCTTCAACAGTGGCAAAAACTAAAACGCCTTTTTTCTCAGAAGATTCCCCGGTAACACTTTTTTCATCAATATAGGCACTCATTTTTTTCATCATTTCCGCAGCCTGCATCAATTCCGGCAAGAAAACTTCACCTCTGCCGAATCTATCGCCAATTTGGCGTATTCCTAAACTAAAACCATCTGCTAAAAGAAAAATGGGGTCTATACCATCGGCAATAGCTCTATTAATTATATCAATACCCAGTGCTTCATCACAGGCTTCAATGGCTTTTATGGATTCTTTAGTTAAACTCTCTTTACTCATATTTACAACTCCTTTAATCTAAATACACTTCAAGTAGTATTAAAAAATGTCAGCCCATTCTTTATATCTTTTAACGGAATTTATTTCAAGGTCTAATATTTTACCAATTCTGGCTTTAGCCATTAAGGCAACGGCAGATTCCGGCCGAGCATTAACTTCACCAATATTTAAGTCATTTCTGATATCACGCATTGCTGAAGAATCATGGAGGTCATCAAGACTGATTTTCAATTTATCTGCAACATATTGTTTTGCTTCATCAATTCTGAAACGTTTTGCCATTTGAACACGAGCTACCAGATCTCCGGCAGTTCTTATTCCACTCATTCCGGCACTTACTTCATGATTGATGGGCATTCCGTAACAATCGCCTACGCCTATCTACAAACCATCGGCATGGGCAATTTCCACCAGTGCTTTATCTGCACGGGAAGCTGCATCCAAAGGCACAGAATCTGTAAGGGGCATACCGCAAACACCCATACCTACATTGGGGTGAATGGGGATATTACTTACTTCACTACAAGCTTTAATAAAGGTAACAACTCTGGCAATATTCCAAGGGAAAGACATACTGCTGTTGGTATTTACTGTGGGGCCAAAAATATCAACACCGGCTTTTTCCGCAACTTTTACTTGTTGGTGAGGATAAAGACCTGCAAGTCTTTGACCTTCAAATTCCAACTCTCCGTGCATCCCTAAGAAAAATTCACCTGCCATACCTGCTTCCACAGGGAAATCAGGGTGCATTTCTTTAATTTGCTTAATGGCTAAAAATGCTGCCAAAGCATCGGCATCACCCGAAGCACCTACGGTATCCAGATTGATACCATCGGCACCGGCTTCACACATTTTGTGGGCAACGGTAACTATATCTCTAACTGCGTGTTCCACAGCTTCTTCTTGGGCTTCTTTGGCTTCTTGGATTTTACCTGCGGGTAGGAGTTCTGCCCAGTTGCCAACAGGGCCATCGGGCTTGGTGTAAAGCCCCAGATTGGGCATAGCACCATAAAATACAGGGATAATGGTATTTAATTGAGCGTGGTGCATGGCACAAACTTCATCATGAATAATGGGTTTAACGGGTTTAAAGCTGTAATCAATATGTGCTAATTCCGCCGTATCCATACAGAGAATATTTTGATCCACCATTAAAGCTGTGGTGCGATCCATGGAAATACCACATCTGGTGGAAACTTTTAATGTGCCTTCATCATTGGTAACAACAACTTCTTTACCGGGTTCTACTGTAACAAACTTAGACGGCATGGTGCAAATTTCCAGCAATCTTTCTTGGTCCTCAGCAGAAAGCGGCGGAATTTTGCCTCTGTCAGCTGCATCTTCAGTACCTAAAGAAATTTCGTTTTTAATTTCTTCCATAGTCATGGTGTCACGATAGCCATCACCATATCTAATAGGATATTTAGTTGTCATAACATTTACCTCCTATAATTTAGGTTTTCTCTCTTATCTATATATTACCCAACTCAGCCTCACTTCTGCCCTCCTTTATTCGGCTTAAAAAAATATTTGTATTTTTATTAACTATTTTTAATAAAATACATTTTTTTATATATATTGCTATATAAAAGCTAATAATCATTGGAAAATATTTGAAAGCTCCCCTATCTGTAATTAGGGCAATATTTCAAAATTTATAAAAGACTAAACATTTAATATTTCGGTAAATAAACTATAAATTTATGCTATTTGTAAAGATTATATTTTGAAATTTTTAAAATATATTAGCACCTGATTTGTTTATGTTTACAAATTAACACATCTGAAACCATTAGTATAGCAAAATTTTTATATGGAATTGTAATTTTTTTCAATTAACCACTTAATTCATAAAAAATTATTACACATATGTCATATTTTTATCATGGGAGATGAAAATATAGATAATTACTTAAAAAGTATTTACAGTATGAATTTCTTTTTATGGGATTGCAATTAAAAAATACAATATCTTCATTCTCAATATAAGGAAACATCATTTATCTGTAAAAATTAATGCTTAAAAAAAGAAAAAAAGAAAAAGTGTATCTTCATGCCCACAAGATACACTTAATTATTATTCATTTACTTATACTTAAATACCAAAATCAGATTAAAATTTAAAATCCAATTCTGCGGCAAACACACATTTTATTACCGCCACAACGTGGTCTGCAATTCATGGGTGAACAGGGCATGGGACGGCAAAGCCGCATATTCCCTTGACAAGGGGATTGATGTTGGCCGCAACCTTGATGGCAAGGAGGTGCAGGTGGGCACGGTGGGCACGGAGGACAAGGAGGCGTAGGAGGACAAGGAGGTGTGCAATCAATGTAATCCGGTGGTGTTACATGGGAAACATATTCACCGCAAGGAGTGTAGCCTTGTTCTGCACATGGGTTACAATTACCGCAATTAGGTTTTATAACCCTTTCGGAGCCAACAGCTACTTTGTTAACCAAAATTTTATAGCAGGCACAGGGATCATTGGCGCAAATATCAAACTGGTAAAAACCTTGGCAATCACTCATAGAGTGGGCAATGCCCTGATATGTGCAGCCATGGCAGGTTTTTACTACCCTAACCAATTTTAACAGTGCATTTGCAACAGGTTTACCTTTACAGCTTAAAATTTGCCCCCAAAGACGTATGGATTGAAATTCCGAAACAACAATATCGGTTTTAATTTCCGAATCATTACCTTTTAGTATAATATCAATAGAGTTACCGTTAATCATACTATGATCAACTTTATTGCAATTCTGATACATAAGAATACCCCTTTCATTTTATAGCATTTGCGAAACATTCGTTGTACTTATTTATAGTATGAATTAAAGCCGTAAACCGTGACTGCTTTTATGCTAAAAAAATGAAATTAGAAGGAAATTTTTTTGCTTTTACCCACAAATTATTATATGCAAAGCTATAACCCATGGCTATAAAATCAACAGCTCTATAATAAATATTGTGGTGCAAAAATTTTTGGTTTATTTGCGTTGAAAGAAATTGGTGTTTTTTAATTTGATTTTTTCTAACATCACAGAATTTTGATGATTCACTTTTTTTTTCAAAGAATTTATGTTATGATAAATAAAAAGCAATATATAAGGAGGGTAAAGTATGTAGATTATTGATTGCCATTTACATCTATCGGATATTAAATCCTTTGCAGGGAATATTAAGGAAAACGGTGTGGATTTTACCCCAACAGGTTATGCCAAAGAATGTTTAAAAAACAATGTTTACGGCATTGCCTTGGGTATGGCAGAAACAGATAATGGCGAAATGCCAGATAAACTTTGTGAGCCACTAATGGGTATAAATTTTTGTAAATATCCCCATGCGGATTATGCCATGGGTATAAACCCCCATACCTTTAACCAAACCGCTGCGGAAAAATTAGAATCTAAAATAAAAACTGATAAGCATTTGGTGGGTATAAAAATATATGGCGGTTACTATCATTTTTATTTAACAGACCCTATCTATGCTCCGATTTTTGAATTGACAACCAAATATAATTTACCTATTACCTTTCATAGTGGCGATACCTTTAGCAATAAAGCCCTACTAAAATACGCTCATCCGCTAATTGCAGATGAAATAGCCCAAAGATACCCCAATGTAAAGTTGATTCTTGCCCACATGGGCAACCCTTGGATAATTGATGCTGCGGAAGTGGCACATAAAAACCCCAATGTTTATGTGGATATATCCGGTTTATACATTGGTGAAAATTTAAAAATTGCCGCCCAAGACCAACAAATTATAGATTTTCATACTTTGGCTTTAAAATTAATACATAATTACCATAAAGTTTTATATGGCAGCGATTGGCCTTTAACCCCCATGGCACCCTACATTGATTTTATAAAACGCATAGTACCGGAAAAAGAGTGGGAAAAAGTATTTTACCGCAATGCCTTAAATGTTTTTACAAGACTAAATTGCAAATAAACAAAAAGACTGAACATGATTTCCATGTTCAGTCCAGATTGTCAAAAAACATAGTTTTTTGGCAAGATCACAGGCTGTTAAGAATGACTTAGATTCGGTAAAACTCCCTGAACAGCGGCTGTGCAGTGTACCCAGATGTACATAAGCAGTCGGTGGGAAGGGATTTTGCCGAATATCAGACTTTATCAACAGCCTAAGACTGAACATGAAAATCATGTTCAGTCTTTATTTAGATTTAACATCTACCTTTATTTATTATATTTTACATAAAAATTATAGCCCCAACAATGCAAATTAACATCACACCCAAAATTATAATTGTGGTTTTTTTATTTACATCGCTAAGCTCATGCAAGCCATCGGCGCCGCCGTACCTTGTTTTAAAAATATAATAGGCTATTGGCCCTGATATAATACCTGCACAGCCACCAATAAAATAGGAGTAGCCATTGGTAAACAAAGCTAAAGTTGCCAGTAATATAGGTGGTATACACATAGCCGTAAGCCCTTTTATACCCAAGGGAATTTTAAAGGGGCGTTTTAAATCAGGCTCTTTTTTTCTTAAAACTATGGCTGCTATGTAAATTAAAACATAAGCAAACATTAAAAGAAAAACATCAATAACCACCAACACGCTAAAACCAATTTGGCATAAAACCAAATTTACCGCTGCCATGCCGATAATTGCCAGATATGGTGTTTTATATTTGGGATGTAATTTTTTTAAGAATACCGGGCACAAACCGTCATCTGCCAAGGTAAAAAACCCACGAGAACCCGATGCCAAATAGGTATTATACATAGATAAATTGGCAATTACTGCGGTAATGGCAAAAACCGTGCCCAAAAAGGGAAAGCCTAAAATGTAAGATACACTCCCAAAGGAAATGCCGTCTTCCACACCCCACATTTGCCAATTTCCCACTGCTGCCAAAGAAGCAATGGTGGATAAAATGTATAAAATCATAATAGCAGGTACGGATATTAAAGTTGCTTTTGATATAACCTGAGGATTTTCCATTTCCCCTGCCATGGTAGACATGGATTCATAGCCTGCGTACATCCACATACAAATGGCAATACCCAGCCCTAAGCTTTCCATAACACTTTGACCCGGTGGCACAAAAGGTGTTATGGGATTATATTGCCAATGGGTCAGCCCCACCATAATCAAGGCGATGAATGAACCGATAACCACAATGGAAAAATATGAGGCTACTCGCCCCACCACGGAAAGACCACGCACATTAATATAGGTAAAAGCCAAAATAAAAAATACCTTTAAAACAAGTTCCTGCCAAGAGTTCATATTAAACACCGTGGAAATATAGCCTACGGAAAGAATAATATAAAGGGTGGAATCCACATAAATGGATACAGTACGCCACCAACAAGCCTGAAAACCCCAAAACTCGCCCAAAGCTCTGGTTATCCAGCGATAGTAGCCACCCTCCTCGGGGATTGCGGAGCCTAATTCCGCCGCCACCAACCCCTGGGGTATGCTCCAAAAAAAGGGCAAAAAAATCAATAATAAAATAGTTAAACCCGGGCCTGAGGCAGGTATCATATCTTCAATACCATATGAACCCGCACAAACCATGCAAAATATCATAAAAAATACCGTGCAGGTAGAAAGCTTATGTTTTTTTAATTCTTTAGTCACACTTGACATTGTTTTTCCTCCAATTTTTTTAGGATATCCCCTTTGTGATTCAACACAAAGCTTAGTTACCAAGCCTCCTTTTTTTAATATAAAACCACACAAATTATTGCAGTCAAGATTTAATTATACTATATTTTTTCTATTTGTAAATATTTATTTTTCAAAATTCAGAACTTTTTTTCCTTGGTTTTTAAACGGGAAAAAATCACGGTTACCCACGGAATATAAAGCCAAAAATAACCCTTTATAAAAACAAAAATAACCCACTTTACCTTAAGCCAAAATCCACTTCCCAAATAAACAGGAAACAGCTCAAAATAAAGTAGGTTATTTTAATATTCAATTTTCACAGTGTATTTTAAGACAAATTGCAGTTTAGCGATCCTCTCGAAAATACGGCTCACCCAGCCATTTAGGTGGTTGGCTTTTGCGATTATGCCCAAAAGTTATAATAACCAAAACAATAATGGTCATAAGATAGGGCAACATATCCAAAAGATTGGAAGCCACAGTAAAATCCCAGCCAAATATGGAAAATTGCACACCTTGTATTTTAAATACCAAGGCTCGCAAAATCCCAAAAAAGTAAGCTCCGAAAATAGCTCTTAAGGGATTCCATGTGCAAAAGATTACCAAAGCCACGGCTATCCACCCTAAGCCTGCGGTAATATTATCCTGCCAACGGGGTACAAATGACAAGGATAAATAAGCACCGCCCTGTCCACAGAGGAAACCCCCAACCATCAAAGCAGCATATTTATAAAGATTTACACTAATACCCGAGGCATCTGCAGCGGCAGAATTTTCACCCACCATTTTATGGTTAAGCCCCATATTGGTCTTTTTAAAATAAAAATACATGAGAATTGCCAAAATAGGTGCTGCCATTACGTAAAGATTTTGCTGGAATAATGCCTTGCCGATAACGGGAATATCCACCAAAACAGGCACAGTAATGGTGGTGAAAAAGCTTATCACTTTTTCAGGCAATGCCACAATGGCAAGACCGTTGCCTAAAAATCCTGCTATGCCCCCACCAAAAATAGTAAGAGCCAAGCCCGTAACAATTTGATTACCTTTAAAGGTTACGGTGATAACAGCGTAAATTAAAGCACCTATCATCCCTGCAAAACCTGCGGCTAAAATTGCAATAACAGGATTACCCGAGGAAACAGCGGTGATAAAACCCACAACTGCCCCCATAAGCATCATACCCTCAACACCAAGGTTGAGGTTCCCTGCTTTTTCACCCAAGATGCCGCCTAAAGTACCATATAAGATAGGGGTGCCCATTTGCACCGCTAATTGTAAGAATAAAGCAATGGCTGCTATATCCATTATTCAGCCACCTCATTACTTTCTTCCCCTGAATTTTTTACACGGATAATTTTATAGCCAGTGAAAAATTCCGAGCCCAAAACGAAAAAGAGAATTATACCCTGTAACACTTGGGCAACCGCAGCGGGAATGGACATTGCCACTTGAATATAATTGCCCCCCTGAATTAAGATGGCAAAGAAAAACGATACAAAAATAATTACAAAAGGATTAAGCTTTGCCAACCAACAGGTAATAATAGCTGTAAACCCAATGCCATCAGACATTTGATAAGTTAAGGAACGCTCAATGGCGGAAGCCTGCATCATCCCTGCCAAACCGCAAATAGCACCGGAGAGGGTAACCGCAATAAGCAGGATTTTTGTAATGTTCATACCTGCATATTTAGCGGTGGAAACATTTTCACCCACCACGGTTATTTCATAACCCAGCTTGGTCTTTTTAAGGAAAATGTAAACCAAAACAACCAAAACTAAGGCTATTATCCAACCGATATGCACACCGAAAACACGTGGCAAAACCGCCACATCATCAAAGGGAGCAATCCGAGGAAATCCCGCAGCAGCAGGGTTTTTCCATGGCCCATATTGTAAATAGGTAATCCATTTAATGGCGATGTAATTCATCATCAAGGTTACCAAGGTTTCATTGGTGCCTAATTTTGCTTTGAGTAAGCCCGGTATAAAGCACCAAATACCACCTGAAATAATAGCAGCTATGGCCATTGCCAAAAGCAAAATAGGTTTTGGTAAAAAAGCATAATTAAGGGCAAAATAGGTAGCAGCAAAAGCACCCATATAAAATTGCCCCTCTGCCCCAATATTCCAAAATTTCATTTTAAAAGCTATGGCAACACCCAAGGAAATAACCACCAAGGGTATGGCTTTATGTATGGTTTCCTGAAAGCGATAGACGCTTAAAAGAGAGCCGTTTATCATAGCGCCAAACATTTCCAAAGGGTTGTAGCCCATACAAAGGATAATTACAGAGGTTGCCAACAAAGCACAAAACACCGCAATAATGCTTTGCTGCACTGCTTTAAATGAGGAGACTTCCGTTTTTTTAACTATTTTAAGCATAGTCTGCCTCCTTCACTTGGGTATCTTGTCCTAACATTAAAAGACCTAAATCTTCTTTGGAGATGCTGCGAGCATCGGCTATTTTCACAATTTTGCCATGGCTCATTACCAGTATACGGTCGCACAGCTCAATCAAAACGTCTAAATCTTCGCCGATATAAAGAACTCCCACACCTTTTACCCTTTGTTCGTTAAGTACATTATAAATATTGTATGCCGCCCCAATATCCAAGCCACGGGCAGGGTAAGCCGTTATCAGCACATTGGGGTTGGAGTCTATTTCACGCCCCAAAAGCACTTTTTGAATATTGCCCCCGGAAAGTTTTTTAATTTGGTGGTGAATAGAAGGAGTGCTAACATCAAACTGTTTGATGATATGGCTTGCCACTTCTTCACCTTTTTTGCGGTTTACAAAGATGCCTTTATCTAAGCGATAGGATTTTAACAGCACGTTATCCACAATATTCAAATTGCCCACAAGCCCCATACCCAAGCGATCCTCAGGTACAAAACCCATGCTCACACCTTTACGCAAAATTCCCAAGGGGCTCATGCCCACCAATTCATCGCCTTCCATTTTCACGCTGCCGCTATCCACATTGCAAAGCCCCACAATGGCTTCGCAAAGCTCTTTTTGCCCACTGGCGGCAATACCTGCCACACCCAAAACCTCACCGGAAAACAGGCGAAAGCTCATATCATCTATAACCTTAGAGCCTCTTTCGCCGTTGATATTTAGGTGGTCTATTTCCAGTAAAGGGTGCTTTTCTTCGTTGGGCACTTTATCACGCTTTATAGATAAATCTATGGAATATCCCACCATCATATCGGTGAGTTCTTTGGCGGTAACATCTGCGGTATTTACCGTGGCTATGCTTTCACCTTTTCGCAAAACCGTTACCCTATCACTGATTTCCATAACTTCGTTCATTTTATGGGTAATGATGATGATGGCGCAGCCTTCTTCTTTCATTTTGCGTAAAATATCAAAGAAACGCACAATTTCTTGGGGAGTAAGCACTGCTGTTGGTTCATCTAAAATCAAAACATCAGCACCACGATAGAGCATTTTCATAATTTCCACGCTCTGTTGTTCACTGATGGACATTTCATCAATATATTTATCCGGATTGATTACCAGCCCGTATTTTCCGGCGATATTATATAATTCAGCAGAGAGTTTTTTTCCTTTAAAAGTAAAACCTCTTTTTTGCCCAGCCGCAATGTTTTCTTTGGCTGTCATGGCATCTACCAGCTTAAAGTGTTGGTGCACCATGCCAATTCTGTTTTTAATGGCATCATTAGGCGAATCAAAGCGTACTTCCTTGCCGTTGATGGAAATAAAACCGCTGTCAGGGATATAAATCCCTGACAGCATATTTACAAGCGTACTTTTTCCCGAACCGTTTTCGCCTAATAGTGCATGAATCTCACCTTTTTGCAAAGATAAGTCAATATCTTTATTAGCAACCACCGAACCAAAGGTTTTGGTGATGCCCTTTAATTCAACATATGCACGTTCGTTCATTTCTTCCTCAATATATAGTTCAGTTAATAAATTTATTATTCTATGGTGCCTTTAACGCCTTCTACAAACCAATCGAAATTAAGCATTTCTTTATCGGTGAGAGATGCACCTTCTTTAACTTTTAATTTGCCATCTTGGTCATTGATAGGACCATAGAAAACATCCCAGTCTCCTGCATCCATTTTTTCTTTGGCTGCATCAACTTTTTCTTGGGTTCCTTCGGCACAAAGTGCGGAAAGTTTATCTAATTGGATAACTTCGTCGCCCCAGTAATTATTCGGAGTCCAAGTGCCATCAATAATTTTTTGGATTTGATCTTTAAAGTAAGGTTCCCAATTCCAAACAGCAGAGGTAAGATAAGCTTTGGGTGCTACATCCGGTGTGGCATAATGGTAGCCACAAACAAAAACACCTTTTTCTTGGGCTGCTAATTGGGTGGTGGTGGTATCTTGATGATAGCTCAAAACATCGCAGCCTTTGTTAATTAATTCAGTAGCGGCTGTTTTTTCAGTAGCGGAATCGCCCCAAGCCCCTGTCCACTTAACTTCCACAGTGGCATCGGGATTAACGGAACGAGCACCTAAGGTAAAGGCATTGATACCACGCACAACTTCAGGAATACCAAAAGCTGCTACATAACCAATTTGGTTGGATTCGGTTTTCATCCCTGCGGCAATACCTGCCATATAACGGGCTTTATAAATACGACCCATATAATTTACAAAGTTTTTATCGTTGCTTTGATAGCCTGTTGCGAAGAAATGGATTTCAGGATATTCTTCGGCAACTTTTGCCATAGCATCCCCATAACCAAAGCTGGAACCTATAATAACATTGCAATCTTGGTCGATAAGGTCACGGATAGCTTTTTCGCTTCCTGCGGCATTATCAGGAACTTTTTCCAGATACATGGTTTTAACGCCGAGGTCTTTTTCCAAAGCTACTCTGGCATCTTCATGGCTGTTGTTGAAACCTTGGTCCTCAGCAGAGCCAATGTAAATAAAGCCAACTTTAACATCTTCCGGTGCCATACCTTTGGCGGTGTCCTCTATTGTTTCTTTGTCTTTGCTGCCGCCACAAGCGGTAAGGGCAAAAATCATAACACAACTGAGCAATACAATTAATAATTTTTTCTTCATTTTTCCCCCTATATTTTATTATTTTGAAGTAAAAAGAGAAAAACCAACAAATCGATTAAATTTAACGATACTTTGCTAATTTACAGTATCATTGTAACGGCTTTTACCTAAAAATTCAAGCAAAAAATATAAAATTATAAAAAAAAATTTGCCATAATAACACAATATCAACATTTTTGTAATGAAATTACAGAAAAACCAAAAAGAAACTGCAAAAATCAAACTTTTTACAATTTCTTTTTTTACCTTTAATTTTATAAAGGAAATGTCATATTGATAAAATAACTGAAAAAAACCATATTATCACCGGGCAATAATTCCTGCCATATTTTATCGGAAAAGTCACCCCACTCTTGTTCAGGTGCTGCCATATACCCATCTTCATCGGTGAAATTTAAAATCACAGCTTGACTCCGCCAGCCATCTCCCAAGCATTGATTTTTAGGCTCATTTAAAGCTTCAATAAATAATAGTTTTTCCGTTAAAGCATAATAATCCTCAAGCCAAGGAGCAGTATCTTCCACCTTATGACGTTTTATAATTTTTTCTTTTAAATCCTCTTTAATTTGGGAATCCTCAGGACATTTTTTTCCCATTACATCTTTGGGGTAGCAAAAAGCATATAAAAATATAACTTTTCTTGTGGATTCGTCCACCAAAACACCATCCCACAAAGGTCCGTCGTCATACCAAAAATTCCCTTCTCCACGGGATATTTGCGGTACATCAAAGGTACCCATTCTTTTATAATCGTCTTTTGCCAAAGGTGCTATAACCACAGGATTCCAAATAAATTGGTCTTGTTCCGTAATTGCTGAGATTAAAAGCTCGCCTTTTCTAAAATTTGTTAACACATTAAACCAATATTCTTTGCCGTATTCCATTATTTACCTCTGCTTATCATTTTAATTTTTTTACATTAACATGGATATTTGGGTTTATTATTTTGAAAGCTTTAATTCTTATACCATAATTTTAACATTTATTTTATCACATGGATATAGTTTTAAGGAAAAAACCTGTAAATTATTATATTTTTCACTAAAATTGATGAATCTACAATAAATTACCATAAATACATCCTTGTATTAACACTGCTTCAATGATAAAATTAAGTGATTTAATAAGCATATAAGTAAAATGATTTAATAAAGATTACTAAGGAGAATAAATTATGAAATTAATGATAGCCTCGGATATTCACGGTTCCCTTTTTTACGCAAATAAAATGGTGGAGTTATATAAGGAAGAAAAATGTGAAAAACTGATTTTATTGGGTGATATTTTATATCACGGCCCCAGAAATGATTTACCCAAGGAATATAACCCCAAAGGTGTTATAGCCCTATTAAATCCCTTAAAAAAAGAAATACTCTGTGTACGGGGAAATTGTGAAGCAGAAGTTGACCAAATGGTTTTGGATTTTCCTGTTTTGGCAGATTATATGATTTTATTTTTGGATAATCGCATGGTTTATGTAACCCATGGCCACATACATAATGAAAAGAATTTACCGCCATTAAATAAAGGTGATATTTTACTCCACGGCCACACCCACCTTCAAGCCATGGAAGATAAAGGAGATTATATTTACATAAACCCCGGTTCTGTTTCCATACCCAAGGGCAACGATGTTAATAGCTATATGATTTATGAAAACGGTACATACACCATTAAAGACTTTAATAAAAATCCAATCAAAGAAATATCCATTAGTTCTTAAAACAAACAC
Organism: Clostridiales bacterium; assembly: GCA_036644995.1. GTDB lineage: Bacteria > Bacillota > Dehalobacteriia > UBA7702 > UBA7702 > Cryptoclostridium. Next base: position 25,948 of record JAVXOZ010000018.1, read on the forward strand.
TAAATAACCACACAATACTGTAATAATTATTAATGTCTTTCAACAGACGAAAATACAGAGATGGAATAATTGCAAAAATCATGAAAATTACTGAAACTTTAATAAAAATACGAGGCGTTTTTTCAAGAATAATGACCTCAATCAACGATAAATTAGGGAAAATATTAAAAAAACCACTGTTGTTTTGTGCTCTTTGGTCTGTACTTTTGGCTTTTATATTGGAAGCCTTGGGTCGCCGTTCCCTATTTGATGCCATGGCTTATTTTGTGGGCAGCCCTTTAATGTTTTTTTACAATGCCCTCATTATTATGCTTACACTCTGCATTGCCCTGCTGTTTAAAAGAAGATTTTTTGTAATGTTTTTGGTTACTATTTTTTGGGTGGGCAGCGGCATAGCAAATTGCGTTTTACTGAGTTTTCGCACTACGCCATTTTCCGCCATCGACCTCACCTTAGTGCCTTATGCTTTAAGCATTATAGATATTTACTTTAGCAAAACCCAAATTACCCTTTTAACGGTGTTGCTGATAGCGGTGATTATAGCAATTATTATTATTGGCTTAAAAGCACCAAAATTTAAAGGCAAAATCCAATATATGCGGTATTTATGTGCCTTGGCGGTAATTGCCTCACTGGTATTTACGGTTTCCTATGTGGGTGCACAAACCAAAGTTATTGGGGCAAGGTTTGGTAATTTGGCAGATGCCTATGAAAACTTTGGCTTTGCTTACTGCCTTTCCAATAGTTTTGTGGATACAGGTATAGGCAAACCCCCCACATATTCGGAAAAAGATGTAACAGATATAGTAAAACCACTTAAAGACACAGCTAAACCTGATGATGAAAAAGAAAAACCCAATATAATCTTTATGCAGTTGGAATCCTTTTTTGATGTTAATAAGTTAAACAATGTGGAATTTTCATCAGACCCTGTTCCTGTGTTTACAAAATTACAAAAGGACTTTCCTTCGGGTTACCTCAATGTTCCCTCGGTGGGTGCAGGCACAGCCAATACAGAATTTGAAATACTCACAGGTATGAATTTGGACTTTTTTGGTGCCGGTGAATATCCTTATAAAACCATATTATTAAAAGAAACCTGTGAAAGTATGCCTAATAATTTAAAGGAATTAGGTTATTATACTTATGCCATGCACAATAACCGTGCATCTTTTTATGGCAGAGATGAAGTTTTTTCTCAAATGGGATTTGATTGCTTTGATTCTAAAGAATATATGCAGGATATAGAATATACCCAAGCAGGCTGGGCAAAGGATGAGGTTTTAGTGGATGAAATTACCAATGCCTTAAAAGCAACAGAACAGCAGGATTTTATCTATACCATTACCGTACAGGGACACGGCAAATATACAGATAAGGGCTTAGATTATACCGAACCCATAAAGCTAACCATGGCAGAAGGTGAAGATGCAGATGCCTATGCCTGCTTTGTAAAACAACTACACGAGGTTGATACCTTTGTGGGTGATTTATTGGCAAAGCTAAAAACCATAGATGAAGATACCGTGGTGGTAATGTATGGTGACCACTTACCAAGCTTGGAAATGAGTGCAGCGGATTTAAAAAATGGCAATCTTTACCAAACAGAATATGTAATTTGGAACAACATGGGCTTAAAAGCTGAGGACAGAGATATCAGCACCTACCAATTATCTTCCTATGTTATGAGTTTATTGGGGATAGATAATGGCATTTTAACCAAATACCACCAGCAGGAAAGTGACAAATTTACCTACCTGCAAAATTTAGAAGAATTGCAATATGATATGCTTTATGGTAAAAAATACGCCTATGGCGGTGTTAGCCCCTATAAACCCACTACTTTAAAAATGGGCATTAACGAGATAAAAATAAACGACGTTCTTTATTATAACGGTACCTCAACGGTGTATGTTTTTGGTGATGGCTTTAATGATGCCAGTAATATTTATGTAAATTACGAGCGGCAAAATACTAAATTTTTAAACGATAACACCCTAATGCTGGATAATTACGATTTAAAAAATGGCGATGTAATAGTGGTTAAACAATCGGGCAAAAACAGAGTACCACTAAGCAGCACCGTAGCCTATACCTTTACCATGGATGAATCATCTATGAATCACCCCAATTACGGGCATTTGGACACATATAACCCCAACACAGATGAGAAAGAAGGCATAACATCCAAAGGCAATAAAGTAAGCGAATAAAAAACTTAAAACCGGCGAACCAATAAATTTTGGTTTGCCGGTTTTTTTAATGAGGGCTTAATAAAATTAATTAGTGCTCAGTAAAATCTGAAAATCAATACTCAAAAGGATAGGAAATATTGTAAATAATACTCTTGTTCATTCTGTTTTTTTGTAAATTGGGGCTTACCCAAACCTCTTTATTGCCAATTACATAGGGATTTATTTTTGTAAATACGCCGTTATTCCCCAAAGTTTTTTGTTGCTCCTTGGTATACACATTATAATTAACTGCGGTATTTTTAAAAATTACAGATTTGGGCTGGGAGCTTAAAACCTCGGTGGTTCCGCATTTATTGCAAGTAAAAATTAGGGAGCAAATTTCATCTACCTCAGCTTTTTGGGCAGCAGGGATTTTCACGGTAAAAGCCAAATGATTTTCAGTAAATAAATTACCAATACACCATACCACATTACCCCCTACATCCAAAACTGCAAATTTTGGTAATGTACCTTGATAAACCGAAACTCCTTGGGCTATTTCGCAAACCAAAACACCACTATCTACTATTTCTTGAGATAATAAATCAAAAACTTCTGTTAAAGTATCCCCTTGGGACGCAGTATAAAACCCATCTTGATATTGGTATTTGGTAGCTGTGGGGTTTAACATTTCCCAAGATGAATCCGATGTTCCAAAACCAACGGTATATATTTTTAAACCTGCAAATGATTTTTTCAATTCATTTGCTTTTTTAATGGTGGCGGCAATTTCGTTTTTTGCCATTTCACCGCCATTCTTGCCGTAACTATTATTGGTTTTTCCCACTGCAAGAAAAATTATATCCTTATTTTGCCCAATGCTATCCTTTAAAAGAACCTCAGCACCGCAAAGTCCCGAATATCCGTGGGCTATACCGGAATTACTGCCATGATGGGAAAATAAGTCTTTCCCCAAAGAGAGGGATTTGCTGTAAAGCCCTGAAACATATTGATATTTATTATAGCTATTTTTTAAGATTTTCGGATTATCTGTAAATCCGCAAAGATTTTCATAAGCATTTAGCTTTTGATGATTACCACGGTTTGGGTATTCCCCATAAACCACCATAGCAACTCTAATGCCGCTATGAGGCACTACCACCGTATCTATAAAGGAATTTAAAGATTTTTGCAATAGCTGCCACTTGGTTTCACCAAGAAAATCCTTGTGCAGTGGGGAATTTCCCCCAATATCCAAATCCATTTCATCGGAAACATCTAAAACCAAAATCACATCACGGTTTTGCTTTTGGTTAAAATCTCCATAGTGCACATCTATTTTAATTTCATATTCATCATTGGACAATTTTTCAATTTCTTTATCAAAAACAATATTTTCATGGTGCTGTGCTATATTTTTTGACCATGCACCCATATTTGTAAACCCCAATATCAAGGTAGCTACCATAATAATACAGAAAATAATATTTTTACAAAATTTAAGGTTTTTTCCCATTTTTTCCTCCTACATTACAGAGTAATTAACACCACATAGTTTATGCAGGAAATAATAAAACATTACTGATTTATAAAAACTTTTTACTTTTTCTGTAAATTTTAAGTTTTTCTACATTGTGTAAACTCATGGCTTCAGAAATTAGAGAAAGATAATAATTTCGGAGCTAACTTACACCCTAAAAAATCTAAAACCTCAACTCTGCATACTTTAAGGTACACAAGGGTTGAGGTTTTTTAGATTTTGGCAAATAATAGCCATTTGGGGAAGTTTGAGATTGAATGGATGTATGAAAAAAGGGTTTGTTACTCAATAATAAGTTTGCCCATATTGAAAAACTTTATTCATACTTTAATTAATTTTTTTACTTATCTTCTAAATAATTTAAAAAGCGGTAGCCGTATTGCTCATATGCCATTTCATCCATTATTAACAACATTTCACTTTTGCTTTTAGGTTGAAAGCGGCAAATAATACGCAAAATTCTATCGGAAAACACGTTAAATGGTGCAATTTCGTATTCCTCTGCTATTTCTGCCCGTAAATCTTGGAGCTCGCTAAATAATTCTTTTTCATCAAAATCAAGATGCTGTGGCAGAGTATTTTGAAGTTTCCCTTGAAAATCACCATTCTCAAAATCTTCTTTAGTGAAGTCCCAATCTTTTAATATCCGCAAAAATGATTCACCGTAACGCTGATATTTTATCTCCCCTACCCCGGAAACACCAAGCATTCCCTCTTTGGACTGGGGCTTTAAAATGCACATTTCTTTTAATGTTTTATCAGAAAACACTATATAAGGTGGTATCCCTGCTTCTTGGGCAAGTTCCCAGCGTAAATCACGCAATTTACCAAAGAGGTTTTGCTCATTAAGATTAAGCTCATCCTGAAATTTAACCTTAACTTTAGCCCTAACTTCGTTATTTTTAGGTTCTTCAAAGTTATCTTGATTTATCCGCATAGATAGGGTTTCTTGATTTTCCAAAACAGTTAATGATTTTTCCGTTAATTTTAACACAGGAAATTCCGTGGTGCTTAATGCCAAATAATCTTCTAAAATTAAATGCTCCATAATTTGCCTAATTTTAACGGCTTTTAAAGTGCTTAATTTACCGTAAAATGGATTTTCATCCAGGCGAGCTTTTAAAACTTTGGCATTTTTACTCCCACGCAAGGTATCAATTATGGTGACCATGCCAAAATCCCAAGAATTTTCCTGAATGCAGCCAATGATAATTTTGGCAACATCGCTTATATCAACGGTTTCAAAATCTGCCTGACAATTGCCGCAATTTCCGCAAAAATCGTAAGGTTTTTCACCAAAATATTCCATAATATATGAACGCAAACATTTTTTGGTAAGGCAATATTGCTGGATTTTTCGCAATCTTTCTCTATCTTTTTCTTTTATGGCTTGGGTTTCCGCAAAACTAAGCTCGCTATTATCTCTGTTATTTTCAATGAAATACATATTGGTATTCACATCTTGTCCGCCGTAAAAAAGAATACACTTTGCATTTTCCCCATCACGCCCTGCTCTACCCGCTTCCTGATAATAGCTTTCAATATTTTTAGGCATATTATAGTGGATTACATAACGTACATTGGATTTATCTATCCCCATACCAAAAGCGTTGGTTGCCACCATAATGGGTATTTTATCATAGATAAAATCTTCCTGATTTTTTTTGCGTTCTTTATCTCCAAGCCCTGCATGGTACCGTGTTGCCTCATGGCCGTCCTGTTGCAGGCGGAAGCAAACTTCCTCAACATTTTTTCGGGTTAAACAATAGATAATACCACTTTGACCTTGAAATTCATTCACATATTTACGCAATAAACCCATTCTGTCCTTGGGTCTTTCCACACCGAAATATAGATTTTTTCGGTCAAACCCCGTGAGCATGATTTTGGGATTTTGTAAATGCAGCAGCTCAATAATATCTTTTTGCACCGTTTTGGTGGCAGTGGCGGTAAAGGCACTTACCCTTGGTCTTTGGGGAAATTTTTTAATAAATTCCGCAATTTTAAGGTAGCTGGGGCGAAAATCCTGCCCCCATTGGGATACGCAGTGGGCTTCATCCACGCTGACCATTTCAATATCCACACATTTAATAAATTCCAAAAACATTGGGGTTTCCAAGCGTTCCGGAGCCACGTAAATTATTTTATAGGTGCCTTGTTTTGCATATTCCAAAGCCTTTAGATATTGATTATTGCTTAGGGAACTGTTAAAATAGGCAGCCCTTATCCCTGCGGCATTTAAGGACTCCACCTGGTCTTTCATTAAAGATATTAAAGGGGAAACCACCAAAGTAATCCCCGGGAGCATAAGCCCGGGGATTTGATAGCAGATGGATTTACCTGCACCTGTGGGCATAATGCCCAAGGCATCTCTACCCTGTAAAATACCGGAAATTATTTCTTCCTGACCTTGGTTAAAATCCTCGTAACCAAAATATTGTTTTAAAATTGCTTTAGGATTATTCACTTTATTTCTCTTTCTTCCAAGTTTTCTTGGTTATGGAATTTTTTAAATCTGCCAAGAAAATATTCTGTAATTTATTATGGTGCGATAAGTTGGGGAAAGACCGCATAATGCGACGTTCCTGATAATTTAGGGATTTTTTTAATCCTAAAAAAGCATGGATTCTGTTAGCTTTACGCAAATATTTTTGTTTTTTACTTTCCGCTTTCCATTGGGCAAATGCTTCTTTGGCATCATCGAATTTATCTTCCATTTGCATAAATGCCTCTTTGGCATCATCAAATTTATCCTCCATTTTATCCCCTTGTATTTCCAAACATTTACGCAATTTATATTCACTTGCATCCATAAGCTCAGCAAATTCTTCTTTGCGTTCTTCCAATTCTTCTTTGAGCTTTTCTTGTAAATCTTTAAGTTTTTCCAAATGTTTTTCCAGTTTAATAACTGCAATAACCGAGGAAACGCAATCTATGGCCAAAATAACAAGTAAAATACCACTGATAATGTATGCCCAATTTTCCGGAATTTTAGTAACCAAGCCCGAAATAACAGGGTGTACTATTTTAGTTAAAGCCAAAGACAGTATCCCAAATAAAAAGGAATTTAAAAGGCAAACCCTACCCTTAATGTTAAATTTACGGGCGGAATAATCCCACCATCTCATATGAAACAATTTTTCCATTATATAACCGGTAATATATTCCAAAATGCTGGTGAGCAGCACACCAAAAATAAAAATTAAACCGGGGTTGTTAAAATATGGGGTTAAGGTTGCTAAAATAATTATAGCACCAAAACCATAAATAGGGCAATATGGTCCATTTAAAAAGCCACGCTCCGCTAATTTTCTTTGCCCCAAAGAACAATAAATTGTTTCTGTTACCCAGCCCAAAACGCTATATATAAAAAAATATAAAAACCAAACTATATCCACTTCTATTGCAAAACCTTTCCTCTTTTGTTATAGTATATTATATATTTTATTAATATGTCAAACTTTTCAGTATCATCGTAGAAAATAAAAATAAAAGCGTTAGTACAAGGAGGAAATTATGACAGAATTTTTAAAAGACCGTTTTAATAACAAGGTTATGATTATCACCGGGGCTGCCCGTGGTATCGGTGAAGCCACTGCACTAAGAGCAGGACAAGAAGGCGGATTATTGGTTTTGGTAGATAAACGCCAAGAAGAAGGCGAAGATGTACTAAAAAAAGTTTTAGCGTTGGGCGGTAAAGCTATTTTTCTAAATTTAGATATTTCCATCGAAGAAAATGCCAAAGCTATGGTTGAAAAAGCCGTGGCAACCTATGGCAAATTGGATATAGCCATTAATAATGCCGGTGTAATGGGAAATCCCGGTAATGTGGCAAATCTATCTAAAGAACAGATGGATTTCACCATGGCAAACAATTTTTATTCCGTATTTTTTAGCTGCAAATATGAATTACAGCAGTTTATAAAACAAGGCAATGGCGGTGCTATTGTTAATAATGCCTCTATCGCCGGGATAACAGGGCTACCGGGAAATGCAGCCTATGTGGCATCTAAACACGCTGTGAATGGTTTAACCAAAAACATGGCTCTTGATTATGCAGGTGATAAAATCAGGGTAAATTCCGTAAATCCCGCAGGCACTTCCACCCCTATGGTAACCGAAGCCTATGCCTATGTATTGGAAAAACGCAAAGAAGCCATTGCCGCAGGAATAAGCGAAGAAGATGCCCAATCCATGGCTGGAGAAAAGCAAAATTCCATGCTTAAAAGAGAAGCCACAGCACAAGAACAGGCCGCATCTATCCTGTTTTTAGCCTCGGATGATGCCAGCCATATGACAGGGTGCATCATGGCAACAGATGGTGGTTGGACTTCTTTTTAAAATGATTTTTTAATCATGAAATGGTTTTTTCACATATTTTACGTTAAATACGAGGGTATTTTGGATAACATAAATAAGAGCTGTTTCCATTTATATAGTGTGCTAAAAATAAGAGCTATTTCCATTTATATAGTGTGCTAAATAATTTCTATTGACAAATACATATAATTCCACTATAATTATACTGTTCGTTTCCAACCGCATCTAATGGGTTAAAAGTGGAGAAATCCCCCCGAAACAGAGCGAGTAATATGAGGAGGTACTTCAATGTACGCAATTATTGAAACCGGTGGCAAACAATACAAAGTTGCCGAAGGTGACAAAATCAAAATTGAGAAATTAAAAGTTGAAGAAGGTAGCGAAATTACCTTTGATCAAGTTCTCACAGTTATGACCGATGATGGTATCAAAATTGGCACACCTGTTGTAGCAGGTGCTAAAGTTGTTGGTGAAGTTTTAGCTCAAGGCAAAGGCAAAAAAGTTGTTGTTGTCCATTATAAAGCTAAAAAGAATATCCATACCAAAAATGGTCATCGTCAACCTTTCACAGAAATTTTAGTTAAAAGCATAGCTATATAAGGAGGTGGAATTCTAATGGCACATAAGAAAGCAGGCGGTAGTTCAAGGAACGGTCGCGATAGTAAACCGAAAATGCTTGGTCTTAAAAGACACGACGGTCAGTTTGTATCTGCTGGTAGTATTTTGGTAAGACAACGGGGTACCAAATTCCACCCCGGAACCAACGTTGGTTTAGGTAGAGATGATACCCTCTTTGCCACAACCGATGGCTATGTAAGTTTTGAAACTGTAAGCCATACCAGAAAACAAGTAAGTGTTTACACTGAAAGAAAAGCAATCTAAGTATCTATTAAGCCGGAGCTCAAATTTGCTCCGGCTTATTTTATAGGGAATTGGCACTGGGGCTTAACCCCCTGTGCTGTGGAGAAAAACATGTTTTACGATAGAGCAAAAATATTTTTAAAAGCTGGAGATGGCGGCAACGGCATTGTATCCTTTCGGCGTGAAAAATACGTACCCGAGGGCGGCCCCAATGGCGGCGATGGTGGCAAAGGCGGCAATATTTATTTTGTGGCAGACCACAACCTTCGCACCCTTTTGGATTTTAAAATGCGCCAACATTATAAAGCCCCCAAAGGCGATAATGGACAGGGCAGCAGCAAAATGGGAAAATGCGGACAGGACATTTATTTAAAAGTTCCCTTAGGCACCATTGTGCGATTTGATGGCGAAGATGAGGTCTTTGCGGATTTGGTAGAGCAAGGTCAAACCGTAAAAATTGCCAAAGGCGGCAGAGGCGGCAAAGGCAATGCCAGATTTGCCTCAAACCGTGAAAAAGCACCGCAATTTGCGGAAAAAGGCGAACCCGGTGAGGAATTTTGGGTGCGTTTGGAATTGAAAGTTTTGGCGGATGTGGGCTTGGTTGGTATGCCAAATGCAGGTAAATCCACATTTATTTCCAAGGTATCCTCGGCTCGACCAAAAATTGCCGATTACCCTTTCACCACTTTAGAACCTAATTTGGGCATTGTAAAACTTGGAGATGAGCAAAGCTTTTGCATTGCTGATGTGCCTGGTCTTATTGAAAACGCCCATGAAGGTGCAGGGCTTGGGCATCACTTTTTGCGACATTTGGAAAGAACCAAAGCCATGATTCACCTGCTGGATATGTCCGGTCAGGAAAATCGTGACCCTTTGGAAGATTTTAAAATAGTAACCCGTGAATTGGAAAAATACAAAACAGAACTGGGAGCAAAACCACGGATAATTGCCGCCAATAAAATGGATTTACCCAATTCCGAAGAAAACTATAAACGCTTGGTGGAAGAATACGGCGAAAAATATGAGATTTACCCCCTCTCTGCGATTCAAGGTGAAAATTTGAATAAAATTCTTTATAGAATTTATGAAATAATTCAAACTGCTCCTGATGAAGAAGTAATAACCGATGAGGAAATTAAGGTAACTACCTTTAAAGAGCGTGAACCTTTCACCATCTCACGTGGTATCAGCGGCGAATTAGTGGTAGAAGGCGATGAAGTTAAAAAATGGGTAGCCATGACCGACTTCAACAATGAAGATGCCGTAAAACGCTTACAGCGGATTTTTAAAGCCATGGGTCTTGATAAAGCCTTACGTAAAGCAGGTGCCAAAGATGGTGATATGGTAATGGTTTACGGAGTAGAACTGGAATATACGAATTAACAAGGAGTAAGAATGTTAAAAGGAAAGCAAAAAAGCTATTTGCGCAGCATGGCAATGACCATGGACCCTATTTTTCAAATAGGCAAAGATGGCATTGGTGATAACATGGTAAAACAATTAGGCGAAGCCTTGGAAGCCCGTGAACTGATTAAAATTAAGATTTTAAGAAATTCAGGGGAAGAAAAAGATGATGCAGGTGCGGTTTTAGCCAATGAATTAAATGCCGAGCTGGTGCAAACCATTGGTCGCTGTATAGTTTTATA
>JAVXOZ010000018.1:36588-40436 GCA_036644995.1 Clostridiales bacterium
CTCCAAGATGATAAGGCTTTTTTACAGCCACAGTGTTAAAATAATCACTTTTAATATCTTACCAAAATCTGAATCATTTGAGCACGGTTCGCTGATTCTTTGGCACCGATATGGGTTTCATCCACACCTTTGATAATGCCATTTTGTACTGCCCAAGCAGTGGCATTCAAAGCATATTCACCTAAGGTATTGGCATCAACAAACTTGCTTAAGCAAGTTAAATCAACGGTAATTTCTCCTTGAACCAATGTTGCATAACGGAAAAGTATGGTAACCATATCTTCCCTGGTTATTGTATCGTTAGGGCCAAAATGTGTTTCATCGTAACCTTTTACGATTTCTTTTTCATGTGCCCAAGCCACATATTTTTCATAGTACGAGGCTTTTTCCACATCGGCAAATCCCGTATTAACTTCGGGTAAAACACCATTTTTGCTTTCCCATAAACGCCCTATAACCGTTACAAACATGGCACGGTTCACCTTACCATCGGGGTTAAAGGCATATTCACTTTCGCCATTTACCAAACCACGCTCGGTACCTGTTTTTACAGCGTCAAAATACCATTCATTATTGGGAACATCTTTATATTTTAAAGGGAAAAAGGGTGCTTGTTCAAAGCCATAGTTCAGCATTGCGGTGGCATCAGTATAGCGTTGGGATGCCGTTCTACTTTTCAGTAAAACCGCAATTACACGGGTACCATTGCGATATGCCGTACCCACAAAGCAAGCTCCCGCAGGAGTTGTAGACCCTGTTTTCAAACCATCCATCCCAGGGAAAGCATAGGCACCACCCGGGAGCATTTTATTTGTGGCGGAATAGGTTCTGCCCTCAAAACTAATGCTGGTTTTTGCAGAATATTTCAATACATCCGGATAGGTATTAATTAAAGTTATTGATAATTTTGCCAAAGAACGGCAGCTTATTAAGGTATTGGCCGAAAGCCCTGTGCAATCTGCAAAGGTAGCATTTAATCCCAATTCTGCTGCTTTTTGGTTCATCATATTTACAAAATTGGCTTCACTGCCACCGAGATATTCCGCAAAAGCACAAGCGGAGCCATTGGCAGAAACCACTAATACAGAGTCCAATAAATCATTCACAGTGTAGGTATGTCCCACATAAAGGGGAACATTGCTCCAATCTGCACGCATAGAAATATTGTGAACATTTTGGCTAATGGGAATCACTGTATCATAGTTTATTGTACCTTTATTAAGTGCTTCAAACACAAGCTGTAAAGTCATTAATTTAGTGGTGCTGGCAGGAGTACGCAAGGTATCCGCATCTTTGGCATATAGAGGGCCGCCATCCTTGGCATCTACAACAATCCCCGATGGACTTGCAATATTAAGAGCACTTACCGGGGCGGCAAAGCAAAATATCACCACCATTACACTTAGCAGAGATACAATTTGTTTTTTAGCTAATTTCATATTTTTTTTACCTTCAACTTTTATAATATATACTTATTTTAAAAACATCTCAACGGAATGAGAAGCCAATGCCCCCTCACCCACAGCGGTGGCAACTTGGAAAAAGTCCTTGGTTATTACATCTCCCCCACCAAAAAACCCCGGTCTTGAACATTCCAACTCATAATTTACTTTTAAAAAGCCTCTTTCATCAGTGGCTAAAAAATTCTTGCAAAAATCCGTAACCGGGTCATGTCCCACAAAAATAAACACACCTTGGGCAGGCAAAGTTTTGGTGGTACCATTTTGGTCTATTTTAACACCTTCAATAATTTGGCTGCCAAAAATTTCCGTAACTTGGGCATTTAAGTATTGCACAACCTTATTATTTTTGTGCATTTTATCAACCAAGGCTTTTTGTGCCCGATATTCACTACTGCGATTAATAAGGTGAATTTTATCCACAAAGCGGCTTAAAAAATCAATTTCCTGAAGTGCGGTATTGCCGCCACCAACCACAATGACTTCCTTACCACGATATAGAGGTCCATCACAGGTTCCGCAATAGGAAACACCTTTGCCCACAAATTCTTTTTCACCTTTTACACCCAAATATTTTGGGGTAGCACCTGTGGCAATGAGCACAGCTTTAGCCGTGAAATCTTGATTTTCAGCATGGACTATTTTTATATCCCCATTGGCAGATACACCTGTTATTGCAGCAGTTTCAAAGGTTGTGCCCCATTTTTCCGCCTGTTTGGTAAAAAGCTGCATAAGCTCCCAACCCCCGATACCATCGGGAAAACCCGGATAATTTTCAATAAGATGGGTATTGGCGGCTTGTCCTCCGGGCATTGCCTTTTCAACAATTAAGGTTTTTAAACCTGCTCTGCTACTGTAAATGCCTGCGGTAAGACCACAAGGGCCACCGCCTATAATAATTAAATCATACATAATTTACTACCTTACCTTTTTTTAACACCCCTATTTTAACACTAAATTATACAATTATGCAAGTCTAAAATATAAAATAGGGTCTTTAAACACACGGTTTTCTCTTATTTCAAAATGCAAATGGCTGCCTGTAACATTCCCTGTGTTACCACAAAAACCTATATTTGTGCCAATTTCCACAACATCGCCGATTTTTACCGTGGCAGAGGAAAGATGGGCATACCTTGTTTCCTGACCATTACCATGATTTATAGTTATGATATTGCCGTAAACATCGTTACATCTTACCGAAACCACAGTGCCACAGCCCATGGAATACACAGGTGTACCCACAGGTGCAGCTATATCTATACCTGTGTGAGTATTAGCCCAATACTCCCCATGAGAGCCAAAAACAGCGGTTATTTCACCTTTTAAAGGCACGGTACTTTCTCCAAAACCGCCGTTGCCAAAAATATCATAAAAAACAGGCTTTGTTCCCTGAACAACCACGGCACTGTGTGGCTCTGATATCACCGCTGTGGCAATTACTTCTTTTTCTGTTATATTTTCAGCTGCCACCACTGCCCGTACCGTATTTTTTTGCTCCCCTGTTTTTCCTTCATATAAAATTTCTTCTGTACCCAAAACCAAGGAATCCTTGGCAACAACTTTGGTTTCCTGGGGTATGGCTACTTTTTCCGTGTATTCCACAACCATAGCCAAAGGCTCTGCGGTAACGGGGTTCCCTGACAATAAAGCAACCGCACCGGTTTTGGAAACTATATCGCTAACATTTACCCTTTTAGGCTCAATATTAACTTTGCCTTTAAATTGTTTGGAAATAACATCAACATTAGCATCGGTGATATTACCTTGATTTTCAAAGGTTTGTAAAATATTTTCACCTATTTCTTCATTTTTAATTGTCACGGCTTCTTTGCCATCTATAACAATTACCGCAGCCAGAGTATTTAGACTTGTGGATTTTGCCAATTTTTCACTGCCCTGTTTTGGTGTGGAAAAAACCAAATTACCATTGCGACACAGCCACATTATTCCTACTTTTTCATTATAGGCGGTGTTTTTACCATAGGTATTTTTTTGCTGCTGCAAATACCCCTCTGTGGTTTTTCTTCCCTCTTGAAAGGTTTTTACGTAAGCAATGGGGTTGCCATTTACGGTTATGGCATAAACAGAGGACCAAGCCAGCAAAACTACGGTGCTTCCTATAATATATATACATAAAAGAATTGCCACAATGGTTTTTTTTGTTAATATTAACACTAATTTCTCCTTTCGATAAAAAAAGTTATAGCTTTACTTTTTCACTATACCATTGGCTTTAGCTTGGGGCAACGAAAATCGTTCCCCTAAAAAACACTTATTTCGCCAATGGGGATTAATGGAAAATTACACTATTATTGCTGTATAAAGCAATAACAGATTGTCAAAAAACATAGTTTTTTGGCAAGATGTCAGGCTGTTAAGAAAGCC
>JAVXOZ010000019.1:0-26462 GCA_036644995.1 Clostridiales bacterium
ATAATTTAATTTTAGCCACAGCAATAATTTTAGGTTAAACTGTGGCTGTATCCCCATGGAACTTGACACTTGACACTTGACACTTGACAGAAAAACACCGCTATGCTATTATACATACTAATGGTATGTATAATTAGCTCGTCAAAAATCATGGTTTTTTGGAAAGATATTAGGCTGATAAGAAAACCTTGGATTCGGCAAAACTCCCTGAACAGCGGCTGTGCAGTGTACTTAGATGTACATAAGCAGTGGGCAGGAAGGGATTTTGCCGAATATCAGAATTTATCCACAGCCTTAGACATACCAACGGTATGTCTAATATTGGGGCAAAAAAACTTGTAACTTAGGTTGTGAAAATTTCCATCTGTGGCTATTATCAAGGTTTTTCCTCAATTTCACGGCTACTAATCATATATATGGAGGTAATGGTCTATGGCACGGAATAAGTATCCTGAAAAAACCACTGAACTAATTTTAAATGAAGCCTTAAAACTTTTTATAGAAAAAGGCTATGAAAACACTTCCATACAGGATATCATCAATAATTTAGGGGGACTTTCCAAGGGTGCAATCTATTATCATTTTAAATCCAAGGAAGATATATTTTCCGGAGTTATTCAAAAAATAAGCGATGAAAATGCTGTTTTTTTCGATAAAATACGTGATGATAATAAATTAACGGGCTATGAAAAACTAAAATTTATGATAGATTCCGCCTCCACCAACCCCAATAACCAAGCTATTTTAGCTATGAAAAAAAGGATTATAAGTGATCCCAAATTTTTAATGAACCAAATTTCCGAAATATACGAAGTGGTGGTGCCTAAATATATACAACCCATTATTGAGCAAGGGATAAAAGATGGTTCCTTAAAAACAGCATATCCCAAAGAACTGGCAGAAGTAATAATTATATTGCTTAATCTGTGGATAAATCCCATTATAACCCAAGGGACACCATTAGAAAAAAAACGACAGCTTGATTTTTTTGATTTGCTTTTAAAAGGCATTGGCATTGATATTTTAGATGAAAAAATAATTTCTCAATATGTAAACTATTGGCAATAAGTATTATTACACCTTAAAATATTGTTGTTAACTGCTCCTTATCTGAGCATAACAGATATTTTAAGGTAATATTACTAAGCCACTATTTATACAGCTATGGCTTCACTGCTGTTAGGGGATAAATTTTACCTTTTAAAAGTTTTAAATCACGGACAAAACAAACTTCCAGTTCCAATGTTTATGGGTTTGCGGGTTTGCGGGTTTGCGGGTTTGCGGGTTTGCGGATTTGTGGATTTGCGGATTTGCGGATTTGTGGATTTGTGGATTTGTGGATTTGTGGATTTGCGGATTTGCGGATTTGCGGATTTGTGGATTTGTGGATTTGTGGATTTGCGGATTTGCGGATTTGCGGGTTGATGGGTTGATGGGTTGATGCACAACCTATTATCAAGTGTTATATTATTATAAGTTGTAGGTAAAATGCAATTTTATATACAAGCTCATAGACTTTGGATATAAACTTTGAATATCGGCTTTGGACATAGGCTTTGCATATAGGCTTAGAACAGGTAAAACCTAAGTCGAAAACTCACGGTGTACCCCAACATAATAGGTGGGGCTTTGGCATCATCATACTTTATTCACGGCTTCTCATAACTGCCTCATAATGGCAGATTATTTTTAAATCTATACATACCAACCGTTGGTATTATAATTTTACAAGGAGATATATATGTTATCAGAAAAACTTTTCACCAAGGATTTTACCCTTATCCTCATTGGGCAAATAATATCCCTTTTTGGCAATGCCATTTTACGTTTTGCCCTACCCTTATACTTATTAAGGGAAACAGGCTCTGCCTCACTGTTTGGCATAGTAACTGCTTGCTCTTTTCTGCCCATGATTTTTTTATCGTTTTTTGGGGGAATTTTGGCAGACAGAGTAAACAAACGCAATATCATGGTAGCATTGGATTTCATCACCGCACTGGTGGTTTTTAGTCTTTATTTTCTCCTTGGGCACATTCCCATTGTACCCTTGTTTATAGTGGTATTAATACTCCTTTACGGCATCAGCGGCACCTACCAACCAACTGTCCAAGCCAGCATACCTGCACTGATGAGCAGTGAAAACATATTGCCCGCAAGTGCCATAATCAACCAAATTGGTGCCATATCCGGACTTTTAGGCCCCATTATCGGCGGTGCACTTTTTGGTGCTTTTGGCATTATGCCAATATTGGTAATCAGCATTTTTTGCTTTTTGTTTTCTGCAATTATGGAAATTTTTATTACCATACCTTACACAAAAAGAAGCGAAAATTTTGGTATCTGCACAATAATAAAAAATGACTTCCATGATAGCCTTAATTATATTACACATGAAAAACCCCTGTTGCTTAAAATCATTATTTTAATTGCGGTATTTAATCTGGTATTATCCGCCATGATTATAGTGGGGATACCCATTTTAATTATTAACACCTTAAAAATGAGTGATAGTCTATTGGGCATCACCCAAGGGGCTATGGCTTTGGGGGGATTTTGCGGTGGGATTTTCACAGCGATGATGGCAAAAAGACTAAAATTTGAAAATTCCCATTTTCTTTTGCTTATTTGCGGTATTACCGTAGGTATTATGGCTATACCATTGTTTTTTAAATTTGAAAATATAATAGGCTATATAACAATCACCATACTTAGTTTTTTAGCCATGGCTTTTGCCACCATATTTACAGTACAAATGTTAGCCAAAGTACAAAAGGAAACACCACCTGAGCTTGTGGGCAAAGTTATTGCCTTAATGATGTCTATTGCCATGTGTGCTCAACCGCTGGGGCAGGTACTTTATGGCTTTGCCTTTGATATTTTTCCTAACAATAGCGGTTTTATTTTAACTGTTGCAGGGTTATTATCGGTTATTTCCGCCTTTATATTAAAAAAAATAATACATTCATAAAGGTATTTATATACATAAAAATCATATCTTGATACGGATTAGCTTGTCAAAAAACATAGTTTTTTGGCAAGATGCCAGACTGTTAAGAAAGCCTTAGATGCGGCAAAACTCCCTGAACAGCGGCTGTGCAGTGTGCTTAGATGTACATAAGCAGTGGGCAGGAAGGGATTTTGCCGAATATCAGAATTTATCAACAGTCTAAGGTATTTATATACATAAAATCATATCTTGGTATAGATAAAACCCCTTAAACAAGGTTTCATAGCAAACTTTGTTTGAGGGGCTTTTATTTTTATACAATTAACGTGATATATTATACATTTTATAACGGAAGCTTGCTATTTGCATACTTCACAATGTTTTACTCACGGATGATATCCGCACCTAATTGGTTAAAAATATTTTCAATGTGGTAGTAGCCTCTATCTATATGGTGGATATTGTTAATAACCGTTTGCCCCTTTGCTGCCATTGCCGCCATGAGCAAAGCTGCGCCACCCCGTAAATCCCCAACATCTACTTTGGCGGCATAAAGTCCAGATGAACCATTTACCACGGCTAAACCACCATCTACACTGATATCCGCTCCCATTTTTTTCAATTCGTTGCAGTGGTGATAACGGTTTTCAAAAATGCTCTCTCTCACCAAAGACGTGCCCTTTGCCAAAGTTAAAGCAGCCATAAATTGTGGCTGGATATCCGTGGGAAACCCCGGGTATGGCAAAGTTTTTAAATTTGTGCACCCCATACCACCTTGATGTTTAAGCCTTAAAGAACTTGGGGTTTTTTCCACTTCCACCCCTGTTTCATGGAGTTTTGCCACAATGGATTCCACGTGTTCCGGCACTATATCTTTGATAAAAACATCCCCTTTGGTCATAGCCGTTGCCAAAAGCACCGTACCCGCTACAATGCGGTCGGGCACAACTGTATGCTCCACAGAGCCTAAGGTTTTTACCCCTTCAATGGTGAGAGTATCGCTGCCCAAGCCACGTATTTTAGCACCTGCTTTTATGAGAAAATTACAAAAATCCACCACTTCCGGTTCTTTGGCAACATTACGCAAAACCGTGGTGCCGTAAGCTTTTACCCCGGCGGCAATAAGGTTTTCCGTAGCACCCACACTGGGAAAATCCAAGTAAATTTCATTACCTACCAATTTTTTGGCGGTGCTGATAAAGGCACCGCTGTGCTCATGTATTTTTGCACCCAGTTCCTTTAAACCCCTAATGTGAATATCCATGGGTCTTGCACCAATGGGGCAGCCACCGGGCATGGGTATGGTTGCCGCACCAAAGCGACTAAGAAGCGGACCCCAAATTAAATTGGAAGCCCGCATGGTTTTCATCAGCTTATCATCAATATTTCCCTGCTTTAAGCTGCGTGTATCAATAATAACAGTGTCATCTTCTCTTTTCACACGGCATTGAAAATGCCGCAATATTTCACACATGGATTGCACATCGGTTAAATTTGGAACATGGTGCAGAATAATTTCCCCATCAATTAGTATAGACGCTGCCATAATGGGTAAAACCGCATTTTTTGCACCTTGGGGAGTATATTCACCCTTTAAAGGCGTTTCCCCTAAAATTTTTAAAACTGCCATGCTGCGTTCCTGCATTTCTCGATATTTTACCTTTCACCCACCAGACGAACTTCAGGTTCAAGGTCCACATCGAATTTCTTCTTTACTATATTCCGAACCTCGGCTATAAGTTCCAAAACATCTGTGGCTTTTGCAGAACCGATATTTACAATAAAATTTCCGTGCTTTTCCGAAACTTGGGCATCTCCATGGCATAAGCCACGCAAACCTGCTGCTTCTATTAAGCGACCTGCATGATCGTTTTGGGGATTTTTAAAAACACTGCCTGCGGAAGGATATTCCAAAGGCTGATTTTTTCTGCGGGTTTTTAAGGTTTCATCAACAAAATTTGTTAAAACCTCGGCATTATCCTTGTGCATATTTAAAAATACTTTAGTAACCACTGCCCCTTTTTTCATTAAAGAGGTATTGCGATAACCATAGCTTAAATCTTTAATATCTATTATTGAAATATTACCGTCCATCTCAACAACTTCCACCGCTGCCAAAGTTTCATAAAAGGAATGGCCGTAAGCACCTGCATTCATCACCGCTGCTCCGCCTAAACTTGCAGGTATACCTGCACCCCACTCCAAACCACCCAAGCCAAGTTTTGCTGTTTCTCTTGCCATTTTAGCCAAAATACAGCCGGATAATGCTTCAATCTTATCCCCTGCCACAGTGTAAGTAGCCATATTTTCCCCTATTCTGATAACCAAGCCACGGATACCGCCATCCAAAACCAGCATATTAGAGCCGTTACCCATCACCATATAGGGAATGCCCTTGTTTTTGGCATAAGCCAAACCAAGAGCAATATCTTCACTGTCACAGGGCGAAAAAAGGCAATCCGCATTGCCGCCTATATGCCATGTGGTATATTGGGACATTGGTGCATTCACCTCAATATCCCCTTTTACTATTTTTTTCAGACCACTAAAGTCCATTAATCTTCCCCCTTGAGATAAGCACAGAAACGATCCGTAGTTTTGCGAATATCCCCTGCACCCATCATTAAAATCAAATCTCCCTTGGCATAATTTTCTTTTAAATAATCATAAATAGCATCGCTGCCTTTAAGATATAGAGGCTTTAGCCCTTTTTGGCTAATTTCATCAACTATAAGCTGGGAACTAATGCCTTCTATGCGGTTTTCCCAAGCGGAATATATTTCATCTATAACAATAACATCGGCTTCACCAAAAGATTTGCCGAATTCCTTATACAAGTCACGCACTCTACTATAACGATGTGGTTGAAAAACTGCGATAACTCTATCATAACCACAGCATTTAGCCGCTGTAATAGTGGCTTCAACCTCTGTGGGATGGTGTGCATAATCGTCTACCAATAAAACACCTTTATCATCATAAAGCACATCAAAACGTCGCCCTGTACCTGTAAAATTTCTCAAGGCAGCAGCGGAATCCCCAAAGGGTACACCAACAATATATGCTGCATACATAGCACCCAAAGCATTGGCAACATTATGCCTGCCGGGAATGGGCAAATGCAGTTGTGCCACATATTCACCTTTATAATAGATTTTAGAATCGGTGTGTAATCCTTTGCTCTTAATTTCACGGGCGGTTAAATCCACGGCTTTATGCTCTAAGCCATAGGTATAATAACCATTATTGAGATTAGGAGCAATTTCCGTTACCATATTATTATCCAAACAAACTATTATTTTTTCACTGCTATTACAAAAATCCAAAAAGGCATTTTTAAGATTTTCTTCAGTGCCGTAATTTTCCATATGCTCAGGTTCGATATTGGTTATTACCGTTAAATAAGGTTGCAATTTCAAAAAAGAGCGGTCACTTTCATCGGCTTCCACCACCCATAAATCACTATCATCTTTTAAGGCATTGCTATCAATACAGGGTAAAATTCCCCCTAAAACAATATTAGGATGATATTCCACTGCGTGTAAAATCATAGAAAGCATACCCGAGGTAGTTGTTTTACCATGGGCACCTGCCACTGCCAAACCTTTGCCGCTATTGATAAATCTTGCCAACAAATCACCACGGTGGGTAATGGGTATTCCCATAGCTTTAGCTTTTAATAATTCAGGATTATCTTCATGAATAGCACTGGAGTAAATAACTTCGTTGCAATCATCTGGTAAATTATCGGCATTATGTCCCAAAGATATATGGGCACCCAATTCTTTTAATTTATCAACCAATGGTGATTCCTTTACATCAGAGCCACTGACATTATACCCCATGGATAGTAATATTTTTGCCAACGCACTCATACCAATGCCACCAATAGCAATGAAATGAACAGATTCCTTTTGACTTGTCATTGTTTGCCTCCTTGAAGGAAATATCCTTCTATCTATATATATAATTAGGCTAACGCCCCGTATTTTCTACTTTAACTATTTAATTAAACTTAATCCTGCTTCAACAATTTTTGCCAAAGCATCGCCTTTTGCCTCATTTGCCATTTTTTCACCCATGGTGTGGCGATAAACATCATCAGCTATGAGTTTATCCAAAGCTGCAAAAAGCGGCTGTGGTAATTCCTTATCCAACACCATATATCCTGCACCAATATTGTGAAAATACGCTGCATTTTTTTCCTGATGCCCATGTGAAAAAGGATAAGGCACCAAAACAGCGGGTATACCTTTCATGGAAACCTCCGCTAAAAACGAGGCTCCTGCTCTGCCCACCACTAAATCTGTGCGGGCTAAAACCAAATCCATTTTTTCCTCATAATCTTTAACCCTAACATTGGGTATATTGGCAATGGCTTTGGCGTCCTCGGTATTTTGCTTACCTACTATATGGTAAAAAAGCACTTTTTTATCGCTATGAGCTTGGGAATAATACTGTGTCATAGCTTCATTTATATGGTGAGAGCCTTGACTGCCCCCGGTAATGGTCACTAAAAATGTATTTTTATCTATACCCAAATATTCTTGACCTTGGGCGGCTGTGGCATCTTTCACACTTTCACGGATGGGCATACCTGTGATTTTCATATTTTTACAGGATTTAATTTGCTCCCCGGTGGTTTTATAGGTTAAACAAAGGCAATCCACCACCGCACCAAGGTTGGCATTGGCTTTGCCAATTTCCGCATTGGCTTCATGTATTAATGTTTTAACACCTAAACTCGCACCTGATTTAATAACGGGAAAAGAAGCATAGCCACCTGTGCCAATAATTAAATCCGGGTTAAATTTTTTAACCAATTTCTTTGCCATAATATAAGACTTAACTAAATTAACCAAGGCACCGGGCAAAGTTAATAGATTTTTATTGCGAATGCCCTCCACGGGTAAAAAATCCGCCTTAAAAACCTCATTTTTCATTATATCTTTTTCAATGCCCTTTTCAGAACCTATATAATAAACCTCGGCACCTAATTTTTTAAATTCATGTCCGATGGCTAAAGCAGGATAAAGGTGACCACCTGTACCCCCACCTGTGATAATAATACGCATTAACTGCCTCCTTTAGGCATATAAGCGGATAGATTTAATAAAACCCCCGCAGCAGCTAAGGTAAACAATAAGGAACTGCCACCATAGCTAATAAATGGCAAAGCAATACCTGTTACAGGCATCATACCCGTTGCCACAAAAACATTTATTAATGTTTGCACCCCCACCATGGAGGTTATACCCAGAGCCAGCAAAGCCCCAAAGCTATCTTCCAAAGTTAAGGCAATGCGGATACCCCGCCACACAAACACACCAAATAACAGCACTGTAAAAACTGTGCCGATAAAGCCTAATTCCTCACCGATTAAGGCGAATATAAAATCTGTATGCACCTCAGGGAGATAATACCATTTAGAACCACCTGCCCCCAAACCCACACCGGTAAAGCCACCGGAACCAATGGCAATTAAAGATTGCACTGTTTGAAAGCCGTAACCTAAAGGGTCTGCCCAGGGGTCTAAAAACGCAGTGAACCGTGACATACGAAAAGGCTCCAACCAAATGGCAAGGATTACCAAAAAGCAACCACCCACCACCATAGATATTAAATATCTATATTTTACGCCACCACCCAGCATCATTAAAAAAGCTGTGCCCACCAAGGCAACGGATGTGCCCAAATCCGGCTGAAGCATAATTAAGCCGCAAAACACAGCCAATATGCCAATATGCGGTAAAAAACCCACGGTAAAACTATTCATTTTTTCACCACATTTATTCATATTATAGGCGAAAAAAAGAATTAAAGCAAGTTTTGCAAATTCCGATGGTTGAAAATGGATAGGCCCCAAAACTATGCTGCGTTCTGCACCCAATGCCCCGGCGCCCACTCCCACCTTAACCATTATAAGGCAAAGTACCCCGGCAATCAACCCCGGCCATGCTAATTTTTTAAAGAACATATAATCGGTTTTTAACATTAAAATCATCACAGCAATGCCTATGGCTGCCCACATACACTGCTTTTTTAGGTAATAAAAACCATCGTTTACTGCACTGTCTGCCGCCATATACTGGCTGGCACTGAAAACCATAATAATGCCTATGGTCAATAGACCCAATACTGAAAGAAGCAGCAAAAAATCAGGTTGCTTCTTCCTCTTCATCGGTTCTGCCATGGGTTTTCCTCCTTTTAAGCTTTAACACGTTGTCTTTGAAAACCTCACCACGATGCTGGAAACTATTAAATTGGTCAAAACTGGCAGTAGCCGGGGAAAGTAAAACAATATCACCATTTTGCCCCAAATCCGCTGCCCTTAAAACTGCCTCTGCCATATTGTTAACTATTTCAAATTCATTATAACCCACGCTTTTGGCGGATTCCGCCATTTCATTGGCACATTCACCCATCAAAACCATATATTTTACTCTTTTACTGATTACCTTGGATAATTCTTCAAAATCAGAACCTTTATTACGCCCTCCGGCTATAAGTATTAAAGGAGTATCCCCATATGAAGCCAATGCCTTGAGCACAGAATCGGGATTAGTGGCTTTGGAATCATTTATATAGGTTACACCTTTAATAGTGCAAACCTTTTCCATACGGTGTTCCACACCTTTAAAAGCCTTTAATGTTTTCTTTATAACCTTGGCATTCACACCTAAAAGTTTGGCTATGGTAATTGCACCCATGGCATTTTCCAAATTATGGGGACCTAAAAGTTTTATTTCGTTTTTATTCATAATTGGTTCATCCACAGCACCATCACCATGGTCGTAACGAAAAACTATGGTATCTTCCTTTAAAAAAGTACCTTGATAAAGAATTTCCTTCATACTAAAATAAACACATTTTGATTTTATGGTTTTTTCTAAATCACTAAAATATTTATCATCATAATTTATAACTGTAAAGCTATTTTTACCCTGACATTTTGCCAAATTGGCTTTAGCGGCCAAGTAGCCCTGCATATTACCATGGCGATTCAAATGGTCAGGAGTTAAATTCAAAAATAAAGAAACCTTGGCATCTAATTTTTCAATGGTTTCCAGTTGAAAGCTGGACATTTCCACCACTATATAATCATATTCACCATCCACAGCATTTAGCAATGGCACCCCGATATTTCCGCAAACAAAAACATTTTGCCCTGCTTCCTTTAATATTTCACCTACCAAAGTTGTGGTAGTGGTTTTGCCGTTGGTGCCTGTTATTCCTATAATTGGAGCTTTTAAAAATCTGGCTGCCAATTCCAGCTCACCCAAAATTGGTATATTATGAGCTTTTAAAGACATAGACAAGGTATTGCTTAGGGGTATTCCCGGACTTATAACCGCAAAATCGTAGTTATTTTCCTCTAAATTAGGTTCTTTACCCAAAAATAAATTTGCTGCGGCTATCTCACTATATATTGGTTTTTTTTCGCTGTTATCATCATATAAATCCACTTGAGCTTGACGTTCCAAAAGGAATTTTGCGGCACTTATTCCGCTTTTGCCACTGCCCAAAATTAAGATTTTTTTATTTTTCACTCGCATATTACAACCTTCTTACTTAAAATAAATCAACAAACCCAAAACCATAAAAATAAATGCTCCCAACCAAAATATTAAAACAACTTTGTTTTCTTTCCAATTCAATCCATTTTCAACTTCAAAACTATGGTGAATAGGAGCCATGGGAAAAACTCTTTTTTTGGTTAATTTATAACCCACAACTTGAATCATTACAGATAATGCCTCTATAACATAGATGCCGCCAATAACTACCAGTAAAAGTTCGGTACCTGTTAATATAGAAATTACAGCCAAGCCACCCCCTAAGAAAAGGGAGCCTGTATCACCCATAAATACTTTAGCAGGATGGTGATTAAATACTAAAAAGCTCAGGCACAAGCCTGCCATTGCTCCGCAAAACACCGTTAAAGCACCATAGCTTATACCCTGAAAAGGTGGTTGCCCAATACAGCTATATGCAATTATTCCATAGCCCAGATATGCAAAAAAGGCAGTTCCTGCCGCTAAGCCATCCATGCCATCGTTAAGATTTACACCATTGGTTACACCTGCAACCAAAATAAAAGCTAAAATGTAATAAAAAACTCCTGCTTCCCAAGCTCCGTAAAAGGGCACAACCAATTCCGTACCACGATTCAAGCCCAAAGTTGCAACAAAAATCAGCAAAAAGGCAATTACAATTTCACCTGCCATTTTTTGCCAAGCACGTAAGCCCAAAGATTTGCCTCTGGCGGTTTTTAAAAAGTCATCGGCAAAGCCCAAAACACCGTATAA
Source organism: Clostridiales bacterium (assembly GCA_036644995.1). Classification (GTDB taxonomy): domain Bacteria; phylum Bacillota; class Dehalobacteriia; order UBA7702; family UBA7702; genus Cryptoclostridium. The sequence continues at coordinate 11,257 of JAVXOZ010000019.1, forward strand.
GGTGGTGAAAATTATGGCAAACCACATGGTTTTACTCATATCCGCCCAAAAAATTGTAACCGCAATCATATTAATTATAAAAATCAACCCACCCATAGTGGGAGTGCCACTTTTTTTTAAATGAGTTTGAGGCCCATCAGTTCTGACATTTTGTCCGAAATTAAGTTTTTTTAAAATAGGTATGGCAATAAGTGCCAAAATAATGCCCACAATAACCGAGGTTAATAAGGGCCATAAAAACAATTTCATTTTCTATCCCAACCTTATTATTTACTTATTTTTCAAAGCTAATGCTTTTTCCGCTTCTTCAAAATCATCAAAATGCACTTTTTTTGTGCCGATAATTTGATAATCTTCATGGCCTTTACCTGCTATCACCACTAAATCATTTTCATTTGCCATGGCAATAGCTTCTTTTATAGCTTCTCGGCGGTTCACTATAACTACGTATTCTCCGCCACTCTCTTTCACTCCTGCTTCAACCATAGAAATAATATCTTCGGGGTTTTCCGTACGGGGATTATCCGATGTAACTATGGCAAAATCCGCCGCTTTACCGCCTATTCTGCCCATTTTTGGCCTTTTGCCCTGATCCCTATCGCCACCGCAGCCAAATACCAAAATCAAACGGCCTTTTTTCATAGCATTAGCAGTATTCATAATATTTTGTAAGCCATCGGGACTGTGGGCATAATCCACCACCACAGTGGGACCATAGAGAGATTTTACTTTTTCAAAACGTCCCCTCACCTGCTTTACTTTGGCTAAGGATTGCAAAATAAATTCTATGGGTAAGCCTTCCATTTCCAACATGGCAATGGTGGTTAAAACGTTATATACATTAAAATTACCCAAAAGTGGTGTTTTTACACTAAAAGTTTCATTTTTTCTTTTCAGAGTAAATTCCGTGCCCGCAGAGGTGATTTGAATGTTGCTGCCGCAATAATCGGCATTTTCATGCAATCCATAAGTTACCATGGGAACAGAGGTTACTTCTGCAAATTTTTCAGCGTATTTATCATCAATATTAATCACGCCAAAGGCTTTTTTATCTTTTTTACCTAAATTTTTAAATAAAATTTGTTTTGCGGCTAAATAATCATCAAAGCTCTTATGAAAATCCAAATGGTCTTGGGTTAAATTGGTAAATCCTGCACCGCAAAAATCCAGTGCAGAAACACGGCCTTGCTTTAAACCGTGGGAGCTAACTTCCATTACTCCATATTTACAACCTGCCGCCACCATATCCCCAAGATAAGCGGAAATTTCCAAGGATTCAGGAGTGGTATGAGTTGAAGGAATTATTTTATCGCCTATGAGGATATGATTTGTGCCGATAAGACCTGCTTTTACACCGTAATCATCTAAAATTTCTTTAATTAAGTGGGTGGTTGTGGTTTTGCCGTTGGTACCTGTAACCCCCAGCAATCGCAATTTTTCACCGGGATAATCAAAAAATGCCTCAGCAATAGCTGCCAATGCCAAACGGGCATCAGCCACCACTAATTGAGGTACATCCAAAGCCAAGCTATGCTCCACAACTAAAGCCACTGCACCATCCTGCACTGCTTTTTCCGCAAAATTGTGACCATCTGCGGCTAACCCTGTCATACACACAAATAAATCACCTTGACGGATTTTTCGTGAATCATACTGCACACCGGTGATATCCAAATCCACAGTGGTTTCTTGATTAAATATATTGACTATTTCACACCATTTCATAATTTTATCCCCCACAAAGAAATTAATTACGGAGCAAGAGTTTCAATATCTTCTTTGCTCTCATTGGAAAATACTATATTAACAGCGGTTCCTCTTTTCACCGCAGTACCTGCCACAGGGTCTTGAGCTTGGGCTGTGCCGGCACCCGCAGGTATTAAAGAAAGCCCCAAAGCTCCTAAAATTTCTCCGCATTCCAGCATTCTTTTGCCCGTTAAATCCGGTATAGTAACAGAAGAAGCAGTTTTTGCACCCAAATTTAAAATAATTTTAGAACCTGCCTCAACCTGGGCTAAAGCTCCCGGGGTTTGAGTGGCGACCATTTCCCCATCTCCAAAAAATTCCGCTACCAATTTTTTATCTGCAATTACCTTCTGGGCATCTTCTTTATTTAAGCCGATAACCGAAGGTGTAATAACGATTTCTTTTTTTAATTCTGTTTGAGCATTTTCATCAATTTTTTTCAACGGATCGCTCACTTGGGGTTTTACACCCATATAGGAAAGTGTGTCCGCCACCACTTTTTGAAACACAGGTGCAGCAATAGTACCACCATAAACAGGGTAGCAACCCGGTTCATCCACAACTACCAAACACACAAGTTCAGGGTTGTTTGCCGGAGCAAAACCAATAAAAGATGCCACATATTTAGTTTTGGAATAAGCTCCATCTATAAATTTTTGAGCGGTGCCTGTTTTGCCACCCACACGATAGCCCTCTATATATGCCTTGCTGCCTGTGCCATTGGCAACCACGCTTTCCAGTATATTCCTAACTCTTTCAGAGGTTTTTTCACTGATAACTTGACGAATTTCCACAGGGTCAATATTTTCTACCACCTTGCCATAACAATCCTCAATGGTTTTCACCAAATGCGGTGCCATCAAGGTGCCGCCGTTTACTCCGGCAGATACAGCTGTTACCAGTTGAATAGGGGTAACTCCATAACCTTGACCAATATACATATTGGCTACATCCAAAGGGTTAATGCTATCCACCGTGGCTAAGTTTCTTAAACTGCCGCCACTTTCACCGGGTAAGGCAATCCCTGTTTTTTCGCCGATGCCAAAGGCTTTTAAATATCTATAAAAAGTAGTATCATCTTTAACGTCAATTCTTTGTCCCACCTCTACAAAGGCAGGGTTGCAGGAATTTTCTGCCACTTCCACAAAGGTTTCACTGCCGTGGGGGGTACCAGACCAACAACGTATTTTAGTTTTTCCCACAGTTATTGAACCACTATCATAAAAAGTATCTGTTTCCTTAACTGCACCTTCTTCCAGTGCAGTGGCAATGGTTAAAATTTTTGCCGTTGACCCCGGTTCGTAATAATCGCTTAAAGCCCAATTACGCCAAGCACTAACATCATAGGAACCAAAATTATTGGGGTCATAGCTGGGGCGTGTTGCCAAAGCCAAAATTTCCCCTGTTTTTGGTGCCATCATCACAATGGTGGCGCCTTTGGGATTAACGGTACTTGCCATTAAATTATCTAATTCACGTTCACAAAAGTATTGTATATTTTCATCTACACTCAAAATTAGGCTATTGCCATCTTTAGGAGCAACATAATGTTGGGCAGAGCCTGCTATTTCCATACCGTGGCTATCATATTGAGCTAAAATATAGCCATTTTTACCTATGAGTGTTTTATCATAAATTGCTTCGATACCTTCAAGACCTTGGTTATCTATACCCACAAACCCTAAAAGGTGGGCTGCCAAAAAATCATTGGGATAATTACGTTTGGTTTCCGTGGTTAAGCCTATACCTTTATAATCCAAATTGCGGATAGCCAAAGCTTCTTCTTCACCAATTTTTCTTTTTAGCCATTCATAACCCCGACCAGAGGTGAGTCTTTGGGTAATTTTATCTTCTTCAATACCTAAAATAGTGCTTAAAGCAGCAGCAATTTCAGGTACTTTTTCTTCCTCTATTTGGGTGGGTGATGCGTAAACCGAATCCACTGAAACACTGGCAGCCAAAATTTTGCGGTTGCAATCAAAAATTACACCACGATTTGCCTCCACAGGCACTTCACGCATTTGTTGCCCTGCGGCTTTATCCTTTAGTTCATCGGCTTTTACTACCTGCAAATAAAACAGGCGGCAAAAAATGGCTGAAAACAGAAAAAGAAATAAAATGAAAATCCACAAAATTCTGGATTTAAGAAAAATAGGCATTAAGCCTTTTTTAGAAACCATAATGTCATTCCTGCCTTTCGCATAGCTTATGTTGTATAAAGTCTATGAAAGGAACTGTTGCTTTTTGCTTGTCCTTCACTCCGCTGTAAAAATATTATCCGAAGTGACTGCTGTTGTGTTATTGTTTATATTTTCATTTGAATCGGAATTTGTATAAAAAACCGTTGATTCTTTATCTAATGCCACCATACCCAAGGTATCCGTGGCAATATATTCTATTCTTTGGGGCGAGCATAGCTTAGCCGCAGTTAAAGATAATTTATCATATTCTCTTTCCCCTTGTACTATCTCCGCCTTTAAATGCTGTATTATTTCGCCTTTACCTTGAATAAGGCTACCTGTGCCGATGTATAATATGTTAATGCCGAAAAATAGCAAAAACAGTAAAATATACAATCCCCAAGGTTTCATGGGGCTCTTTACCCCTGATGATTTAACTTTTGCTGTCATAATATATATTAAACCCTTTCCCCCACCCTCAATTTTGCACTTCTTGCCCGAGGGTTTGCTGCTAATTCATCTTCCGGAGCGATAATGGGTTTTTTTGTCAATATTTTAATGGTTCTTTCTTTTTTGCAGTTACAAACTATTTGTTCCGGTGGGCAAATACAATCCTTTGATAAATACCGCAAGCTTTCTTTCACAATGCGGTCTTCCAAAGAGTGAAAGCTGATAACAGCGAGTCTGCCACCGATATTAAGGTGATTTGCGGCGGCTTCCATTCCCGGGGCAATAATATTTAGCTCATCATTCACAGCTATACGCAGTGCCTGAAAGGTTTTTTTTGCCGGGTGGTGCCCATTTTCCCTTACTTTTTTGGGAATAGCCATTTTTATAACAGAAACCAGCTCTCCTGTGGTTTCCAACGGTTGTTTTTCTCTGGCGGTAACGATGAATTCCGCAATTCGTTTTGCCCAGCGTTCTTCACCATAACGGAAAATAATATCCGTTAACTCCTCAGGAGATAAGTTATTTACTAAATCTTTGGCGGTTAAACCACTGCTTCCTTGGTTCATACGCATATCTAAAGGAGCATCCTGTTGATAGGAAAATCCCCTTTCACCATGGTCCAACTGTGGGGAAGAAATACCCAAATCCATCAAAACCCCATCCACACGGGGAATTTGCAATTTCTCTAAAATTTCGTCAATATTTTTAAAGTTATCCCAAACAAAAAGGACTCGTTCACCAAAAGGTGCGAGCCTGTTTGAAGCCGCTTCAATGGCTTCCCTATCTTGATCAATTCCAATAATGCGGCTCTGTGAGCTTCTATTTAAAATAGCTTCACTATGTCCACCTGCACCTAAAGTGCAATCAATATATATACCATTTTCATTCCAAAATAATTGGTTAATGGTTTCGTTAAGCAACACCGGTTGATGCAGAAATTGATTCATAATTTCTCCCACTACTCTAAGGCAGTATACCACTGCACTTATATTTCAAATCTCTCCATTCCTGCACCGATATCAACTGATTCTTCATTTTCGCTACAATAGGCTTCCCAGCGATCCGTAGCCCAAATTTCCACTCTTTTTACAACACCAATGATTGTTACATCTTTTCTGTCGTTTAAATCTGCATATTCTCTTAAGCTGGGTGCCACTAAAACACGACCCATAGCATCGGTTTCCGCATCACTGGCAGAGGAAAATAATGCACGCATAAAGGGAAGATTACTGGTTTTGGAAAAAAACTCACTATTGGTTATTTTTTCTTCCATTTTTTCCCATTCTTCCATGGAATAGGCACAAACACAGCCATTGGCTCCTTTGGTGAGAACAAAGTTTTCACCTAATCCTTCCCGAAATTTAGCAGGGATACTCATGCGACCTTTTTTATCAATGGTATGATGAAATTCGCCGATTAATTTAACCATTTATATCCCCCTCCTTTCGGAAAAAAAATCCTGCCCCGAAGGACAGGCGAAGGGCAGAGCCTCGGGAACCCCACCCTCGCAGTTTTTCCACCGTTTCGATATTTTGTTTTTTTCACCGTAACGATATTGCAGTTTTTTTCATTTTCGCCCTTTTTGGAGCATTTAGAGCATTTTGGCAGTTCCATACTGAAACATTTTTACATTTTCATTTTCATTTTTTCATTTTCACGTAAGCATTTATATGACACACATGAATATTTCCTTTGCCCCATTTTGAGGTCTAAGGATTTCCCTTTTTTATTTATATATAAGGGAAGCAGAATTTTCAATTCACAGTTCTTTACTTTTATGTTTTGCTTGTCAATGGTATTCAAGTTTGCCACTTTATACCAAAGTATGCTACTTCTTACCACTTCTGTGATTATAATACCTCAAAATCATCAATTTGTAAAGGGTTTTACGAAAAAAAATTCACTTTTTTATAAATATTATATTTTGCATATAAAAAAGAACACCTTTCGACAAATACCGTCAAAAAATGTTCTTTAAAGTATCAGATTATTATTTTTGATTGCGTTTTTTCTTGCGGCGATGGAACCAATACCATACCAAAGCAACTACTGCCAGTAATATCAATGCCGCAATCCAACCTACGGTATCGGCAATGCCCACAAAACCCACAGTTGCCAAAGTTACAATAGTTGCCGCCAAAACCACACCTAAAGTAAATGCCAAAAATGAATAGCGGCGGTCGAGTCCCAATAAAAAGCCCATTAAAGAACCGGTGTAAAGACCTGTACCCGGCAAAGGCACCCCTACAAAAAGGGCAAGACCCAAAGCACCATATTTTTCTATTTCGTGTCCTTTTCGCCGTGCTTTATCCACATACTTATGAAGAAACTTGCGGGTAAAAGCAAACTTATCCAGTATTTTATAAACCGTAGGCCACAACAAAAGCAAAAACGGTGCAGGCAACATATTGCCCAAAACTCCCCAGAACCAAGCTGAAAGCGGCGACATCCCCATGGCAATACCAAAAGGGATGGAAAGCCGCAATTCCGTTACGGGAATTGCCGAGGCAAAAAATACCACCCAATTTAAAGGTAGCCCCGATAAAAAACCAAAGACCGTATCAGACAAAGTAAATCCCCTTTCTATCTCTATATGTAACTATTTTGTATATGTAACTATTATACTTAAATCTATCAATTAAGTCCAGTATTTAAAAATTAAAATCACATTAAAATAAAAAATATCTTTTTTATTTCAGATTGTCAAAAAACATAGTTTTTTAGCAAGATGGCAGGCTGTTAAGAAAGACTTAGATTCGGTAAAACTCTCTGAGCAGCGGCTGTGCAGTGTACCTAAATGTACATAAGCAGTCGGTGGGAAGGGATTTTACCGAATATCAGACTTTATCAACAGCCTAAAGCAAAGTTAATCTGCTTTTTTATAAACTCTCAAAGATAAAACACAGCTGCTTCAAAAAGAAACAGCTGTGTAAAATATTTTATTCTTTTTAGTTTCCGGTATCAATATTTGCACTATCTCCCTGAGCGGATTCCATAGAAGCCATCATCTGTGCATACTGTACGTTACTTGCCGCAGTAGCTAACACATCTGCAGGTGTTTCCGGTGTGCTTTTATCTGTGGTAGCGTTAGGATCTTTGGTGGGTTCGCTATCACCTGCCAAAGGTTTTAAAACTTCAGCCGCCGCTGCCATATCTTCAGCTATAGCAGTATAATTTTTCTTTGCCATTAAAGCAGCAGAATAATTATTAAGATAATCGCTGGTTAAAGTCATATTAGTTAAACTCTCCTTAAAAGAAGCACGGGCAGCCTTTACATCGTCCAAAGCTAAATAGCCTTGAATATTGTAAGAATACGCTTTTGACCATTGTTCATCAGTGGCTTTATCTTTATAATATTTTGACATTAAATCATTGGAATATCCCAACATTTTAGCATAGCTTTCGTTGGCACCGTTATCGTCCAGATAAAGAATCTGGTAGGTGGCATAATCGTCAAATGCAGCAATGGCAGCCAGTAAAGCATCTTCTTTTTCAGGATCTTTCTTCACTGCTTTTTCTGCGGTTTTAGCAACATCGGCATAATAATCAACATCTTTAGCTTGGGCGGTACCTCCACCCATGTTGCCATAGGATGCGCCTAAATAAGCAAAGGAGCTTAATAAGCCCAAAACCAACAATACAATCAAAATCAAAGCCGGCACTTTCCATTTTTTCTTTACGTGCCGTAATTGTTCAATAAACATTCACTTTCCCCCTACAATATAAATCCGTAATAACAATACTGTAAGCACTATAGTATATTATAATGTTCAATATGTCAATATAATATAGCATTACCATGTATTATCCATGTATTATCCATATTATTTAGGCATTTGACCCGGAGGTGGAATTTGAATGCCCATACGTTCGGTTACAGATTGTGCACCACTGTGACCCAAAGGTTTAAATACTTCTTTTTTATCTGTGCCACCACATTTAGGGCACACTGAATCCCATTTTTCTTCATACTTACAAGATACTGTAAATTCTTCTTTACATTTTTCGCAAGTAAAACTATACTTTGCCATTATAATACTCCTTTTTTTTAAATGTGTTTTAAAGCTTTGGTTAACTTTGCAATGGAAGATGCCTCATACATGGAAACATAAGGAGAAAAAGCATCAACCATAATATAACGTTCCCAGTCCTTTTCGTCCATGGGGTTCAGCCAAATTATTTCTTTTATCTTTTTCGATATTTTTTCCAGTTGTAAAGCAGCTTCTTGGTATTCTATGGTTTTAGTGTCGCTTAAAATCACTAAAACTGTACGCTTATTCAATAGTTTATCATATTTTGCCGAAAACTCCAATAGGGAAGCATTAAGATTTGTGCCATCACCTATCCCCTCTATTTTACCAAAGTCCTCGGGGTGAAAATCTTTTAATTCCAATTTTGTTAAATAATCCGCAAAGGCAAAGCCCCGCATATTGGGTAAAGCCTCAGACAAGCCCAGCATCAACTGAATAACAAAGCGGCTGTATTTCAACATAGAACCCGAAGCATCTGCCAACAAAACAATAGAAGGTTTTTGTAAGCGTTTGCGGCGATATTTTAAATCCAGCATCACACCGCCATACCGCAAATTACTGCGGATAGATTGGCGCACATCCACTGCCTCCCGTTTGGAGCTGCGGCGATAGCGTCTACCAATCCGTGTAGCCATGCGGCGGGCTAAATGACGAATAAGTACAACTGTATCTTTAATTTCATCATCTTTAATATCCACCATATTTTTAAATATAAGCTCTTTGGCATCTTTATTTTTTGCCATATTATAAAGGATAGCATCCCAATCATCTTGACCGGTGGTTTCAATGGGCACAATATCCCCACTATCCATTTGAGAACGCTGAAAATCCAAAGCCCCACGAATGGAGCGTTCCAACCAATTACGATGCCGCTCCGATACATTATACCCCTCATTGGTCATTTCTGCAAACTTTTTAATTCGCTCACGGCTTGCTTCGGGCATATTGGCATAAACATCTAAATCTTCTTTAGATAATTCAATGGGATTTTCTTTAAATACAAGTTCCTCTTTTAAGGAATCCACCTCATCTTTGCGTTCTTTATATTCCCCCATTTGTTCCTCTTTGTCCTCTAAAACCACAAAAAAGGAATCAAATGCCACAGAAAAAGTGGTGGAATCCATTTCACTTTTCACCAAAACCGCTCTAAGGGTTAAATACACCTGCCTACGGTCTGTAATATTAACAGATTTTAAAGCTTCCAGTGCATCAAGCAATTCAGAGGTGCTGATAATCATACCTGCACCTCTCAATATATGCACAAAAGAAACAATACTATGTTCAATATAGTTTTCCATAATTATCCTTCATGGTGATGGTGACCGCAACTGCAAGTGGTGCTATTTCCATCATCTTTACCCATATCTTTACCTGCAACTATGGCACGGAGCATTTGACGGGTACCGCCATTTTTTTGAAATTCCGCATAATCTTCTTCATCTTTTAACAATACATTGATGGTATCGGCGATGAGCTTTTCCGTGAAGCGATCCGCATTAAATTCCAAAAGGCATTGTGCCCAATCCAAGGTTTCCGCAATGGAGGGATTTTTCTTTAAGGATAATTGATCCCGCAAATATGCCACCCCACGGGCTAATTCCACTGTTAGCTCAGAACCTAATTGGGGAACTTTTGCTTTAACAATGGCAACTTCTTTTTCGATGCTGGGGAAACCGATATTCAAATAAACCGAGCGACGTTTAAGCCCATCGGATAATTCACGCTCGCCATTGCTGGTTAATATAACCACGGGAATTTCATTTGCCACCACTGTACCCATTTCCGGCACAGAAACTTGAAAATCTGATAGCACTTCAAACAAAAATGCTTCAAATTCCGCATCTGTTTTATCTATTTCATCAATGAGCAATACACATCTTTTTTCACTGCGTAAAGCCTTTAAAATAGGACGGGAGAGCAAATATTCCTCGGAAAATATATCACTTTCCGTGCCATTGCTGCTTTGAATATGCAGCAGTTGTTTTTGATAATTCCATTCATAAAGTGCTTTGTTTTCATCTAAGCCTTCATAACATTGCAACCTTACTAAATCCATATCAAATATTTTTGCCAAAACTTTGGCAACCTCGGTTTTACCAACACCCGCAGCACCAGTAATTAAAAGGGGTTTTTTCAGTTGCAAAGCCAAAAATATAGGGATAACTATTTCTTCTTCGGCAATATAATTTACTTCTGCCATTGATTTTGTTAAAGCATCTACGGTAAGTTTCATTTTTTCTCCTCAAGTAATTTTAATTTAAATAAATATCATCTTCGCTGTATTGAGCCTCCACAAAAAGCTCCAATTCACCGGTGAGAATAGATTGAATTTTTTGAATAAGTCGGGATAAATTATATTCCGCAGTTAAGTATTCACCAATTTCCACATCATTACCCATCTCCAAAGATATAGCCTCTAAGGCAGCATTAACCTCATCTACACCTTCTCCTGAAATTTTAGCAAATTCCAAAGCTATTTGATATTGACGAAATTCCTTTAACATTGCCACAGCTTGGGGATTTTTGGCAATGGCACCTTTACATTTTAGAAAATCACCATATTCGCAGCTTTCTTTAATGGATAAGGCAAGATCTTCCGTTTTATCGTATATATTCATAACATCAGCCTCCTATCACGAAAAACCCTCTTAAAATATTCTGATATCTGAGTTAATATTTCTCTTAAAATCCATAATTACCTGCTATTTTTTAAAAAAATTAAAAATTTACAACACTGTAACAGAATTATTATACCCAAAAACTTACATTTATTTAATATCTATTTGACATCGAAATTTACATAAAGTATAATGAAACTATATTATAGAAAGAAAGAGATAGAAAATGAAAAAAACTATTAGCATTATCATAATTTTTGCCTTAGCACTTTTGGCTTTTGGCTGTATGAGCTCGGGAGAAAAGAAAACACAAAATAATATTATGTCATATTTAGACAGCATGGAATCTATTGAAAAACAAAAAAGTAATTTAATAGAAAAATTTATGGTGCTGGAAAACAGTAATGATAATGAGGAAATCTTATCCCTTTTAAACGATGAGATGCTACCCTTGGCGCAAAAAATTAATGATGAACTAACAAGCATACCCATTAAAGATAAAGAAATAACACCTGTGCATAAAGAATTTACAGATGGCTGGTCACAGCTTATTGCAGGATTGGAAAGTATAAATCAAGGTCTAAAAGATGGTGATATAGAAAAATCCACCAATGGCACTAAAGATATTGATGCCTCACAGGACAAACTAAATCAATATTATAAAGATTTAGAAACCCTTTGCACAAAATATGCAATAAAATTAACCACAGAGGAATAATAAAAACCAATAAAACAGCAGCGTAATTCTTGAAATTCAGGAATTACGCTGCTTTTCTTTCTTTTAAACAATAAAATATCTTCCTATGATATACATATGCTACCACAGGAAGATTTTTATTAATATTAATATATAAATCAAAAATTATTACTTAGTAATTTAACGACTTTTTAAAAACCAGGGGCAATCAAGGCAGCGGTATTCGCAAACCATATCCGCAGGTAAAATAATTAATTGGTCACCGGGGAAAATCAAATTTTCATCCACTACTCCGGGGTTTGCCATAAGCAGCTGCTTTACCGTAACCTTATATTTACGGGCAATGGAATATAAGGTATCACCTTTTTGCACATCATAAATAATAGGATGACCCGTAGCACCTCTTTCCTCATCTATATCTATATCTATATCCATTTCCATTTCAACTTCCATATCCATTTCTGCTGCCAAAGCTTCATCTTCATAGTTTTCATCACGATGGCACTTTGTGCCTTTTAGGGGAATCATCAGCACCCAGCCCGGTTCAATATAATTGGGATTTTCTATTTGGGGATTGCTATCTATTATAGTATTTACTCTCACCCCAAACATTTTGGCTATTTTATAAAGGGTATCCCCATGTTTAACTACATAACAGGTACATTCCGCAAACCCAACGGGAATCCTAATTTTTTGACCGGGATATATTAAATCGGGATTTTCGATTTGAGGATTAGCCAATATCAAATTTTCCAAAGAAATGTGATATAATTTAGCTATTTCATATAGGGTATCACCTGGTTGCACCACATAAGTTACACCCATAGGGCACCCTCTATCCTCACGGCATTGGGATTTTGTAGGAATAATAACCATGGTTTGGGGATAAATCAAATCGGGATTTTCAATTTGGGGATTAGCCTCTATCAAACTATTAACACTTATCCCATAAATTGAGGCAATCTCGGTGAGAGTTTGCCCTTTTTGCACTTGATGAGGGCCGGGAATACGCAACTTTTCACCGGGGAAAATCATATCCGCATTTTCTACAGCGGGATTAACATTTAAAATAGATTCTACGGTTAAATTATATTTTTGGGCAATTTTATATAAAGAATCACCCTGTTTCACCGTATATATTGCCATATCACCATTGGAACGCCGTGGTATCGCTATTTTTTGTCCTACATCTATTATATCGGGGTTTTGAATTTGAGGATTAACCGCAATCAGTTGTTTTAATTCCACTCCATAGTTTTTAGCAATGGAAAACAAGGTTTCACCGGATCTTACATAATGAGAGCCGGGGAGGTAAAGCTGCATACCCGGGGTTATGGCATCGGGATTGGTAATTTGAGGATTAGAGCGAATTAAGGTATCCAAATTTAGGGCATAACGTTGAGCTATATTAAAGAATGTATCACCGCTTTTTACAAAATATAATCTACCGTTATTTTCACCTGTGGGAGAAGGCATAGGGGGCGTGGGAGGAGATGGGGGTTGAGGCGGTACAATGGTTGAATATTTGGGCACATTGATTCTTTGCCCCGGATAAATCATATTGGGGTCTTTAATTTGCGGGTTTAGTTTTATCAATTCATTTAAGGAAATCCCAAACTTTTTGGCAATGAGCCACATGGTATCACCGGATTTTACAGTATAGGTACCCGTGGAGCCACCGCCATTTACATTACCGCCACCGCCTTGGGGGATAAAGATTTTTTGCCCAATATCAATTTTATCCGCATCGGTAACCTGTGGATTTGCCCTTAAAAGAGCATCTAAAGATATCCCAAACTTTTTAGCTATAAGCCACATGGTATCACCGGGCTGTACCACATAATAACGGGCACCGCCATGTGATTGCAAAGGAATATTGATTTTATTGCCGGGATAAATTTTATTGGGGTCTTTTATTTGGGGGTTCGCCCTGATTAATTCCTCTAAAGTTACACCAAATTTTTTGGCTATAAGCCAAAGTGAATCGCCCTTGGAAACAATATATGTTTGCATAAAAAAGAGCACCTTCCTTTATATGTATTCTTTTAACAGTATGCAAATTATTAAAAATATTGCTTGACCACGTAAATTATCTGTTAAATTCTTAAAATAAGCAGAAAAATGTAGACAATAACCGCTCAAGTAAAAATATTCTACTATGAGAGTAAAGAAATTCCACTAAAATTTGATGGTTTACCTCTTTACTAATGTTCCAAAATTTGTGATAATGTAGATACAAAGATAAAGTGCTCTTAAGGGCACAGAAAAAATAAGGAGGTAATTCTAAAATGGCAACTTTAGAATCTGTATCCCAATGCGTTATCGCTGGTAACTTAGGTCAAGTAAAAGCTGAAACACAAGCTCTTATCGACGCTGGTGTAGCTCCCCTTGACATCATCAACAAAGGTCTCATCGAAGGTATGAACGTTGTAGGTCCCCGCTTCAAAGCTGGTGAAATGTTCGTTCCCGAAGTTCTCATGGCTGCAAAAGCAATGGGCGCTGGTGTTGAATTACTCAAACCCCTCATGTTAGACGACGAAATGCCTTCCTTAGGCAAAGTTGTTCTTGGCACCGTTAAAGGTGACTTACATGATATCGGTAAAAACTTAGTTGGTATGATGCTTGAATCTACCGGCTTCACCGTAATCAACGTTGGTATCGACGTTGCTCCTGAAGATTTCCTCAAAGCTACCAAAGACAGCGGTGCTGACATTGTAGCTATGTCCGCTTTGTTGACAACCACCATGTTGTCCATGAAAGAAACTGTTGATCTCTTCAAAGAAAACGGTATGGCTACCAAATTAATCGTTGGTGGCGCACCTGTATCCAAAGAATTTGCTGAAGAAATCGGTTCCGACGGCTGTGCACCTGATGCTGCTGCTGCTTGCGATCTCTGCAAAAAATTAATGGGTTGCTAAATTTTATAATTTAGTTTTAATTTGTAAATTAAACGAGTTAGTCCTTCGGGATTAACTCGTTTTTACATTTTATTTTGTTTACGGTAACCTTTGGGGTTTACGGAGTCTTTGGGGTTTTACGGGAACATTGGGTTTACGGGAACATTGGGTTTACGGGAACCTTGGGTTTACGGTAACCTTGGGTTTACGGGAACCTTGGATTTACGGGAACCTTGGATTTACGGGAACCTTGGGTTTACGGGAACATTGGGTTTTACGGTAACCTTGGGTTTACGGGAACCTTGAATTTACGGGAACCTTGGACTTATGGGAACCTTGGACTTATGGGAACCTTGGATTTACGGTAACCTTGGGTTTACGGTAACCTTGGATTTACGGTAACCTTGGGTTTACGGTAACCTTGGGTTTACGGGAACCTTGGGTTTACGGTAACCTTGGATTTACGGGAACATTGGATTTACGGGAACATTGAAGTTTACGGAACATTGGGGTTTTACGGGAACATTGAGGGTTTACGGGAACATTGAGGGTTTACGGGAACATTGAGGGTTTACGGGAACATTGAG
>JAVXOZ010000019.1:26562-37868 GCA_036644995.1 Clostridiales bacterium
GGTTTACGGGAACATTGGGTTTACGGGAACCTTTAGGTTTAATTAAGCTATTTTTACAAAAACTTACTTTGTGCTTGAACTGAGGGTTTAGCAGTATTGGCATATCAACACATTGTCAGAGCGTTTTTATAGGGTTTGCTTTCTATATGCAAGGGGTGTATAGAATTTAATGAACCGTGAATCCTGATTTTATTAAACCAATGAACATAATAAGTTAATTCTACTTTTAGCTGTTCCAAGCTTTCAAATTTATGCCCTTAACAAATTCCGTTTTAAACATTTTAAAATTAGTTTCTTCAACAACATTACAATAGGTGCATCCATTCATACTTAAATATCTTTTTATTGGGAACTCATTTAACATTTCGTCAATTAAGTGGCTTTAAATTCACTCCCACCGTGGGCGTGAATTTGCGTTATATGGAGTTAATTTAGCCTTTCAATATTTATAATTAAAAACCATGGCAGCTACGTATTTTTCAATAGAAAATCTACGCCTATTTTCCATGGTGCAACAACTTGTTTTGCATTTTCTATCAAGGGTCAACAGGCAATAGGCAACAGTCAAAATTTTATACTTAGAATTTTTTATTATTATTTTGTTTTATAATCTTATTTTATAAATATTACCTTAGGAGGGTTTATGAAAAATATAATACTCATTGGTATGCCTGCTGTGGGCAAAAGTACCATAGGGGTTGTTTTGGCAAAAATTTTGGGCTATAAATTTATAGATACCGATATTCTCATTCAGGAAAAAACCGGAAAGCTTTTAAAAAACATAATTAAAGATCAAGGAACCATGGGGTTCATTAACATAGAAGAACAAGTAAACAGCGAAATAGAAGCAGAAAATGCCATAATTGCCACAGGGGGCAGTGCCATATACAGCAGTAAAGCCATGCAACACTTGGGCAGCATTGGCACAATAATATATTTACGCTTAAATTTTGAAACCTTAAACGCACGTTTAAAAAATATAAAAAATCGAGGCGTAATTTTTCAAGAAAACGAATCATTATCAGATTTATATGCACAACGCTCGGCTCTTTATGAAAAATACGCCCATATAATCATTGATGAAGATGGTTGCAATGTAGAAGATGTTATAGAAAAAATTCTCCTTGCTCTGGGCAAAACCCAATAAGCATCCCCTGTTTTTTGAACCTTCATTCATAATAAGCAAGACTCTTTGCTAAATGCGGTGGCGGAAAATAAAACCTATCTACACCATCTAAAACAGTTTACATAGTTTATATCAGCCATAAAATAGCCGCTGTTCACACCGGCGGTTATATTTGACTTATTACGCAATATTCCATTTTTACCAATACCCCACCAGTGACCAAAAACCTTAATAAAGAGCCTAACCCAAAAACTCCTTGGATTTTAGCATTTTCAGCTAAAGCCCAAGGAGTTTTTAATATTTATTTGTTAATGGAATTATTTGATTTCCATTGACATTTTTCTTACGTATTCTTCATTGGCTTCTAACCATTTTAAGCCACGAACTTGATGTTTCATATAATAGAGATATTCATAAGGATTCATGGTCATATCTTTATAATATGCTTCAGAGCACCAACGTACCAAATATTGGTTACCAATGATAAGCAATTCATATAAATATTTCTTTTCTAAATCGCCAATTGGTTCTAAGCCGCCCAATTCTCTCAAACGTGCATTGTAAGCGTTGAGGAATTTAACAACACGATCCATGTAAATTTCGCCGTCATTTTCAGCATCCCAAGAAGCAAAGAAGTAAACCATACCAAGACCAAATTCAAAAAGACGAATGTCCATTTTAGCCCAGTCAAAATCGTAAATACCGGTTACATAACCTTTTCTGTCATATTTTACATTGCCGGGATGAAAATCGCATTGTAAGGGGCAGATAGGTAAATTTTTAAAATCTGCTTCGGGAATAATAGCTTTTTTACACATTTCTTCAATGTAATCTAATCTGCTTTCAAAGAATTCGGTATAGCAATTTTCATAGCCTGCTTTGGCATAAGCATCGCTGTATCCTCTGAAGTCACTGGGGAAACGATCCATTAAGGCATTACAGTTAGGTTCTGCTCTTTCAAAGCCATTAGGATCAAAATCACGCACGGAATTATGCAAATCTGCAACTAATTCAGCAACGCTGATATAGGAATGTTCTTCCATAAGGTTATTAATCCAGTCATAACTGGCACGACCTTCAATAAAGTTATAAGCTGCAAAATACCAAGTTTCAATGGAACCATCTTCCATTTTTTGGTCTAAAGAATAAAACGTTTTGCCATCTTTACCAATAACGGGGCAAGCGCCTCTTTCAAAGCCTTGTTCCTTGGCATATAAAAGCAATCTGTGTTCTAATTGAAGTTCGTTCATATCTTTATTACGCATATATTTGCGGAAGAACCAAGTAAGTTTTTCGCCATCTTTTTCGGTATAAACACCAAAGCTTCTATTTACATAGCCGCCAAAGATTTCATAAACTTCCAGAACTTTACCAATATCGTATTCATTTTCAATAATCTGTTTAATTTGGCTATACAAAAAGCTTTGATCGGCAACCGCTTTCATTTCGCCTACTTTAGCTTCCAAAGCTTCTGCTTCATAAAATAAATCTAATGTTTTTTCAGGGTCGAGATAATTGTACTTTTGCATTTCAGATGTGTACATTTCATAATAATGTCCCATTTCTTACCGCCTTTCATTTTTTCCTTCGTTATTTTATCGTACAACGAAGAGCCTACTGATTTAGCAGGCAATAATAACAAAATTCCTAATTTTCGAGAGAAATATTAACAATAAAACATTACTCTAAATCGCATCACTTCGATTCTTTTCTATATTTAGAATTTTGTCCAAAATACAAATTTTCGCACGGTTATCATTATACTCATAATAGTAACTTTGTCAAGGCAAATACCGCTATTTTCCCGAAATAATTAAAATTTTCATATAAATAGTGGCAGCCTGATTTAGGCTGCCACACATATTATGAAAAAATATAGTTTTTTGGCAAGATGCCAGGCTGTTAAGAAAGCCTTAAATTCTGTAAAAATCCATTAACAGCCGCTGTGCAGTGTACCTGTATGTACATAAGCGGTCACGATGAAGGGATTTTGCCGAATATCAGACTTTATCCTAATCATAGGCTTTGAAGAAAGGCTTAGATTCGGCAAAACTCACGGAATCGGGGACGTGCAGTGTACTTAAATGTACATAAGCGGTCACGATGAAGGGATTTTGCCGAATATCAGACTTTATCCAAAGCCTAAGTGGCAGCCTGATTTAGGCTGCCACACATAAATGCAATTTTAGTTTACTTAGTTTACTATTTTTTCAAATTTATGAAATACAGCCGATTCTAAAACGTCCTTATAGCCCCAATAACTCGCATTGATATCCAAGAAGGGGTTCATGTTCCCAATGGCAGCTTCAGACACGCCTTCGGCGTCCAGGCTTCTCTCCAGCAGTCTATTTATCATAGTTACTGCCTCACCTCTGGTTACAGTTTGGTTTGGACAAAAAGAGCCATTTTCATAACCTTTTATTAAGCCCAAAGCCGAGGCTCTGGAAACATCGGTATAAAACCAATCCGTGGCTGCAACATCATAAAATGACTTTAAGGCGCCGGAAAGATATACTTTTTCCACATTGGCAAATTTTACCAAAAAGGAAGCAAATTCCGCACGGGTCATGAAATCTTCGGGCAAAAATAAGCCATTTTCATAACCTTTCATATAGCCTTTTTGGGTAGCGGCTTCCACAAAGGGCCACGACCAATCTGTATTTTTAACATCTGAGTATAAACCTTTAAAATTATGGGTTTGCAATTCTTGGGCTGTAACTATCATTTTGCAAACTTCCCCACGTGCCACGCTTTTCTCCGGCAAAAATACTCCGTTTTCATAACCATTTATATAGGGCTTATGCTCAACAATTTTATACACAGGTGCCGGAGGGTCATTATGGGGTTTGGTAAACGCACCAATGCTGATATTAAAATCACACTCAAAAGTGCGAAACCAAGGGAAACAAAATTCCGAAAGAGCTATTTTACCTATTCCTTTTTCTGTATATGTTGTTAAATCCGTAATTATATTGCTTTTTTCTAAATTTTTAAGTATTTCCCCGGAAGATGCCGTAAGCTGGGTATTTAGCTCTGTATTTATTTTAGCTATGTTTAAATTGTTACTGTAAAAATTATCTGCATCATAGCCCAAATATTTTATATACATATCCATATTATACTTGGCATTTTGATGATAACCGATATCTTTAACAAAACCAAAGGTCAACATTTGCACAAAAGCTTTATGGCAATCATCTGTTTTTACTTCACTATCCATTAAATAATGATAACGGGAAATCCCTTCACTTAATGCTATACCCGCAGCATTACCCAATGTATTCCAACTGCTATATCCAAACAAATAGCCCAAATCCGTTTCTGCTAACAATCTATCCTGTAAAGCACCATAGTAAGTGCCCGATGATTCATCAATAATTATGGTTGGGACTTTATTTTTTACATTTTCTAAATATTTATCCACCAATTCTTTACAATAATAGTAGCGTAAAGATGTTACTTTAGGTGGAGTTAAAACCAGCACCGAAATATTAGGTGACTCGCCATTTTGGGTAACATGGGCACCAAGTGCGATAATATGTTTGGAGATAACTTGATTTAATCTTTCAGATTCGTAATCCCCTTCTGCATTGGCACTTTCACCAAAATAATTTACCGAAAGTCCCGGGGAATCTTTATAATCCCTGCCATGTATTTGCGTAACCGCCATAACCCCCAGTTCATCTGCTCCATCAAAAATTATGCCGTTATTACCTAATTTTTTGGCAAGATAAGCTATCTCATTTTTTTGAATGGTATTGCCGGGGCTGGAATCATCAACCCCAATAAAGCAATAAAAATTTTGATTATTGGGTATTGATGCCATTTTTTCTGCCACTTTATCCCCAAGGCACAATTTTCGATTTCTGGCTTTAAGATATTCTGTTATTAACAGACCATTTTTATCTTTTAGCAGGGCTTTTTTGGCACCTGTTTTATCATCACCCAGCACATTTTCGCACAAGTTGCCCTTTATATCACTGCCATAGCCCTTAACAATATTCTCAATGGTCAAGTTATCCCCTGTAAGCTCAGCTCTGGGTACTTTGCCATATTCTCTCAGGGCTTTATATTCATCGCTGCCACGGCCATTATAACCCACTGTGGAGGCTAAACGCATAACAGTATCAAAAAAACAAACCTTATTATTGGGGTCTTTGGTAAGGACAGTAAAAAGTTTATCAATATTTTGATATTCTACGGGTTCAACAGGGGCAGGTGGATCTGTTGCTGTGGGGGGATTGGGGGGATTCGCCACGGTTTTTTCACCGTTGTTGCCTTCTGTGGGGGGTGTTTTTTCCTCAAACATAGCTATGCGAGAATTAACCAAACCACCGGATAGAACTTGGTCTAAGGATATCACAAAAAGATTACAACCTTCTTTATCCATTTTTTCAATCCAAGCCAAAAGTTTTTCACAATCACCATATTGTTTGCCATTGGCATTAAGAATTTGTCCATCCAATTTTGTGGCAAAAAGGTCTTCTTTGGGTATTATTAACTCATAACCCAAGGATTTTGCCAAAAGTTGTACCCTTTCCACATGAACAGGGCGGTTATCCAAAGGCACATAAACCAATTTTTTATTAGTTTCGGCAATGGGTGCAGAAACAGAGCTGTTGGCATCTACAAAAACTTCATCTTGGGGAGCATCGGCAAAGACCCCAACAGAACAGATTAATAAAAAACATATTATTAACGGTATAGCTTTTAGTTTTTTCATAAGACTTCCTTTTAAACATTCATTATCTATTTATTTTATCAAAACCCAACAAAAAACACAACCATAATAATAGCATTTAGTAGTATTTTCTCAAAAATACAAATAAAAACCCCATAAAAGTGTTTATTTAGACACTTTTAGGGGGTTTTAGATTGTAGGCAAAATGCAATTTTGACTACAAGATAACAGGCTTTGGAAAAAGGCTTAGAACAGGTAAACCGCACAAGGCGAGGACGTGCAGTGTACTTTGATGTACATAAACGGTCTTGGATTGGGGGGTTTGCCTGTTATCAGACTTTATACATAGACTGAAACCCCATAAAGGTGTTTATTTAGACACTTTTATGGGGTTTTAGATTGTGAAATAATAAAGTTTTACTTTTAAGATTATGGCTTTTAATTTATCTGAATTTACTGATATTTAAGGAACG
The DNA here is from genome assembly GCA_036644995.1 of Clostridiales bacterium. GTDB lineage: Bacteria > Bacillota > Dehalobacteriia > UBA7702 > UBA7702 > Cryptoclostridium. The sequence goes on from JAVXOZ010000019.1 coordinate 32,843, forward strand.
CATGGCATTTATAATGGCAATAACCGCCACGCCCACATCGGCAAAAACCGCCAGCCACATATTTGCCAAGCCCAAGGCCCCTAAAATTAACACCAATAATTTTACACCCAAGGCAAATATTATATTTTGTTTTACTATGCGCATAGTTCTTTTGGCTATTTTAATTGCCACCACTATTTTGGAGGGCTTATCATCCATTAGCACAATATCCGCAGCTTCAATAGCAGCATCTGAACCCAAGGCTCCCATGGCAATGCCAATATCTGCCACTGCCAGCACCGGGGCATCATTAATGCCATCGCCCACAAAAACCAATTTACCCTTTGGAGATTTATGTGCCAAAAGATTTTCTACACTTTCCACTTTATCTCCGGGCAAAAGCTCGGTTCGCACCTCATCCAAGCCCAAAGCCTTACCCACAGCCTCACCCACTATTTTGCGGTCCCCTGTGAGCATAACAGTTTTGGCTATACCTTGGGCTTTTAAAAGCTTAATGGAATTGGCGGAATCTTCTTTAACGCTATCAGATATAACAATATAACCACAATAGGCATTATCCACCGCAACATGAACAATGGTGCCAAAATGCTGGGGTTCCAAGGATTGTATACCCATGGATTTCATTAGTTTTTGGTTGCCCACAAACACACTTTTGCCATCTATATTACTTTTTATACCATGGCCAGAAATTTCTTCCCCATGTTCCAAATAATCTTTTGGTATTTCCTCGCCATATGCCTGTTGCAGGGATATGGATATAGGGTGATTGGAAATACTTTCCGCTTTGGCGGCAAATCCCAGCAATTCTTTTTCTGATAAGTTTTGAGGATGAATAGAAGTTACTGCAAAAGTACCTTTGGTTAAGGTGCCTGTTTTATCAAATACCACCACTTCAGCTTTGGATAGTGCCTCTAAATAATTGCCACCTTTTACCAAAATGCCACATTTTGAAGCTCCGCCAATGCCCCCAAAAAAGCTCAAGGGCACGGAAATAACCAAAGCACAAGGACAGGAAATAACCAAGAAAATCAAGGCTCTTTCTATCCAATCGCTCCACATACCATTAAAAAACAAGGGTGGAATAATTGCCAACACCACCGCAGAAATAACAACTATTGGGGTATAGTAACGGGCAAATTTGGTAATAAAATTTTCGGTTTTGGCTTTTTTTGCCGAAGCATTTTCCACTAAATCCAATATTTTAGAAACCGTAGATTCGCCATAATTTTTAGTTACTTCAATGGTGAGCACACCGCTGATATTAACACAACCGCTGATTATTTCGCTCCCTATTGCTATATCTTGGGGTAAGGATTCCCCTGTTAATGCCGATGTATCCACCGCAGAGTAGCCTTGACGCACAAGCCCATCCAAGGGCACTCTTTCCCCGGGTTTAACCACAATTATTTCACCGATATGCACATCTTCGGGGTCTACTTGGGTTAAGGTGCCATTTCTTTGTACATTGGCGTAATCAGGACGAATATCCATTAATTGTGCAATGGACTTTCTTGAGCGTTCCACAGCACAGCTTTCAAACAATTCCCCTACTTGAAAAAACAACATTACCGCCACGGCTTCGGGATATTCCCCAATGCAAATAGCGCCTAAAGTGGCAATGGACATGAGAAAATTTTCATCAAAAACATGGCCTCGCACAATATTACGCCCGGCATCCCACAAAACCTCACCGCCGATAAGAAGATAGGGCACTAAAAATGCCATAAGTTTATAGGGAAATTCCCAAGGTAAAACCAAGGCAACCACAAACAAAGCAAAGCTGATGATTATTCTAATTAAAGTTTTTTTCTGTTCACTGTTCATGTTACACTACCCCCTTAAATATCTATGCGACATTTTGACTCTATGGTTTTACATATTTTAGCAGCTTTGGGCATAATATCATCCCATTTTTCGGCTTCACCTTCAATAACAAGCTTTGCCATGATAAAATTGATATTGGCATCGGTAACACCATCAATTTTTTTTATTTTATTTTCCATTTTGGCAGCACAATTTGCACAGCCTAAGTTTATTAATTTATAGGTTTTTTTCATAATTACACCTCAAAAATTTATTCGGCAATATGTTCCATACATTGGTCTATAATAGTGCTGACATGACTATCCGAAAGGGAATAAAACACACTTTTACCCTCACGGCGAAACTTTACCAATTTGTTTTGCTTTAACACTTGGAGCTGATGGGAAATTGCAGATTGTGTCATATTCAAAACTTGGGCAATATCATAAACGCACATTTCCGTTTCCAGCAATACATAAAGAATCCTTATTCTGGTGGTATCCCCAAAAACTTTAAATAAATCTGCCAATTCATATAATATTTCATCATCGGGCATATTTTCGTTCACTTTTTCCACTATTTCGTTGTGGGCGTGAATAAAATCCCCATTTTCGTTTGATTTTACCATACTTATAACATCCTTTCATGTGAAGTGTTGTTCATATGTTCATTATAACAAATGATTTTTTTTTGTCAATCTATTTTATTGTTATTTTATTGAAAAATATTGTATTTTGTAAAAATGACAATGCAAAAAAAGAGCCAAACAGCATTTTACTGTTTGACTACAAGATGATAGGCTTTGGAGAAAGGCTTAGAGCAGGTAAACCACACAAGACGAGAACGTGCAGTGTACTTTGACGTACATAAACGGTTTGAGATTGGGGGGTTTGCCTGCTATCAGACTTTATACACAGCCTCGAGCCAAACAGCATTTTACTGTTTGACTCATATTTTATATTACCTATTTTAAAACACCGCTTTTATTCCTTGATTATTTTTGGTGCTCTGGGTGGTTTTGGCCCCAGATATTGGTAAAGGCAAGCTTTTAACATACCATTATAGAGCTTGCGTTTTTTATCCGCTTTGCGTCCAAAATAACTTTCAAAATCTTCATGGGCAGTTATGATATTGTAGGACCAAGTATCCAATTCCCTAAAAACCTGTCCCATGGCTTTGTAGAGTGATTCCACGTTATCCTCGCCATCCATACGCACACCGTAAGGAGGGTTGGTTACAATAAAACCGTATTTTTCACTTGAATGCAAATCCCTAATATCTCGCTGTTGAAAATGAATGTATTCCCCTACTCCTGCGGCTTTGGCATTTTCTCTTGCCCATTGTAAAACACGCTCATCAATATCATAACCGATAATGCGAAAATCCTCGTGGTTTTGCAAATCATGTGCTTCTTCTCTTGCTTTTGCCCAAACAGAGGGGTCTATAATACCCCAATTTTCTGCGGCAAATTCCAGCAGCAATCCCGGGGCAATGTTTGCGCCTTTCATAGCAGCTTCAATAAGAATAGTACCGGAACCGCACATGGGGTCAATTAATTCACGACCAGGCTGCCACGGTGTTAAAGATACCATAGCACAACCTAAAGTTTCTTTAATTGGTGCAATATTTTTATTGTTGCGGTATCCCCTTTTATGCAGAGGAACACCTGAAGAATCTATATAAACATGAACTATATCACGGATAATAAAAACATGGATTTCATAACAATTTCCTGTTTCTTGAAACCATTCCTGTTTATATTTTTTTCGCATATTTTCCACAATGGCTTTTTTGGTGATGGATTGAATATCCGAAGGGCTAAAAAGTGCCGAACGCAACGATGTAGCCTTTGCCACAGGAAAACAATCATCAACACTAAACCAATCACTCCAAGGAATAGATTTTACTCCGCAAAACAATTCCTCAAAGGTAACTGCGGTAAATTCCCCCATTTTTACAAATATTCGTTCTGCGGTGCGGAGCCAAAGATTGGCTTTTGCCAAATCCTGCTCATCACCTTTAAAATCTATGCGTCCGTCATTTACCGAGGCAATATCCATGCCCAAGTGCTCTATTTCCCTGCGTAAACCTGCTTCCAATCCAAAATTGCAAGTGGCTGTCATCAATAAATCCATATATTTTCACATTCTCCTAATTTTAAATCTTCGATTATATTATAGTATCACAATAAAACATTCCTTTCAATGCCATATACACTGATTTTTTAAGGGTATCTTTACTGCTTTTTGGGCACTATTCCTTGTTTTACGGACTGTAACATGATAAAATTTAATAAATAAACATATTCCCACAACAGCAATTCAGTAAATTTTATAATAGCAAAATCTTCCATAAATAACATTTAGAGATTATTTTTCAACTCATAAAGGAGCAAAAATGCAAATACTCATAGATGCCGATGGCTGCCCCGTGGTGGACATAACAGTGAAAATAGCACAAAAACACAAGGTTAAATGCTTTATACTTTGCGATACCGCCCATGTTTTTGAAAAGCTTGGTGCCACAACTTTAACCTTTTCCCAAGGTGCAGACAGCGTGGATTATGCACTTGTTAACCGTGTAATTCCCGGTGATATTGTTATTACCCAAGATTATGGCTTAGCCGCAATGTGTTTGGCTCGCCATGCCATTATTCTCAATCAAAACGGCATGGAATATACCAATGACAATATAGATTCCCTATTGCTGGCTCGGCATACATCAAAAAAAATACGCAATGCCGGTGGTCGTCTTAAAGGGCCTTCTAAAAGAGGAAAAGAGCAAGATTTGAAATTTGAGAAAGTTTTGGAAAATTTAGTAATAACAAAAACTCAGGTTTAGGCAATTTTACTGATTATAAAAAATCAGCTGTACAATCCGGGACAAATAATAGAGAAAAAATATGGAAAGCAAAACTTCCCCAAAGAGCATATTTAAACGGTTTTATCAACCTCTCTTGCTTTTACAGAACCTAATATTAGATAGAATGCCACTTCTCATCTTTGTCAAAATACCCACATAATCTTCAATAATTAGGCTTTTACTAAGGTTGAATTTATCTTGATAGATAAATAGAGATTACCAAAAAATATAGTTTTTTGACAAGATGTCAGACTGTTAAGAAAGCCTAAGATTAGGTAAAACTCCCTGAGCAGTGGGTGGGCAGGTATTTTGCCGAATATCAGACTTTATCCACAGTCTGAATTTATCTTGATAGATAAAT
>JAVXOZ010000020.1:0-31677 GCA_036644995.1 Clostridiales bacterium
CGACAATTTCTGATGAAGCCATCGGCAAAAAGCAAGTGTTTTGTCTTGCCGAGTTAATCTCTGACATACAAAATCAGGCAGAAGCATTATGCAGCTTAAAAAACGTTTTTTTCACTCTAAAACAAGAGGTTCTCTCCGATACATTTTACGGAGATATACAGAATATTAAACGAGCGGTGCTGAATATTTTAAACAATGCTGTGGAACATACTCCGAAAAGAAGCAATATCTCCTTGTGCGTATTACAAACAGACTGTGGACAATTATCCTTTGTTGTTACCGACTGCGGCACCGGATTCTCGACCGCAGCCTTAAAAAATGCTGTAACAGAATTTTATACAGAACAATCTGAACGTTCGGGAAAACATTATGGGTTGGGTTTATACATTGCAAAAAAAGTAGCTGAAACTCATAATGGTACGCTCATAGTTGAAAACAAAGAAAATGGTCAAGGAGCCATTGTATCACTGGAGTTAAAAAATGAATCATATTTTAATCATAAATGATGATCAAGAATTGTGCGCCTTAATTAAGCAGAGCGTTTTACAGGAAATAAACAAGAAAACTATCATGTGCTGAATAATCCGCTGCAAAATATAATGGCACACAGTGGGGCAGATAAAATTGAAATATCCCTCGTTCGCCAAGAAGCAATTTCGGAAATCATAGTATCCAACAATGGCATTGATATTGGCAATGGTTTTTTTCATAGCGGTATCTCTGTCGCTATGCTTTGCAAGTCCCTGATTCGAATTTTGGTTGTTGCTTTATGCCGCTACATCGCCGTATTGTCAAGTGTGGCTTATTTTGGATGCAAACAAAATCTTTTCTGACAGGTATTGGCATTGCATTTATGCCAAATTACGATAAGGAAATGACTGCATCTAAGAAAAAAGGGACAAACGAGTTCTTTCACACCCATATAGCGGATAAGAGAAACCCACTCACCGATGTCATGCTCGACTTTCTGTGAGTGGGTTAATTGTTTGGCAAGCTGTGCCGCCAGTATTGATAAGTCTATGTGGTGCTGGCACAGGATGTGGGAAAGTTCCTTAAAATATGCGTTGTTTTCCATCATCTATCCTCCATTTTTTCTTGAACGCAAAAAGGGCGCTACTTATTGTTTTCTGTATTATGGCTTGGTTTGGAACATAGGATTCTCGTATTATTTGAGTTTTAAGATTGCTATACCGTTTATTGCTTGGGAGCTCGAGTTTTATCTGAGTGAAGCTTTTGTTTTATCAAACATTCATTAACAACCCTTCTTTCTTTAACCTCTACATTAATGCTACCACAATGATTTTGGGGATTTTCACGAGGTTGCTTCTCTTATACTATTTTATAACATAACCATTTATCTCAAGTCCGCACATATCTATTCTCAAATTTTACAGTTACATACACAGGAAATATGGTAAACAATCATACCTAATAGAATGCCGCAATATAAAAATTTGAGGTAAAGTTTTAGTTTTTCTGCTAAATTCTGATAAATTACCATCTGTTTTTGCAAAAATTCTATTTTTTCTGAGAATATGATTGCTTTTTTTAAAATTTGTGGTATCCTCTATGTAGAAACTAAAAACTTATATACGAAATGCGGAAGACTAAGAAGAAAAATGGAGGTATTAATGATGGCTAAAAAGAAACTAAATACTACAAGTGAAATTTCCGATACGGAACATGAAACCAACACTTTTTTAATGGAACTTATCAGGGAAATCCTAAATAAGCTAGGAAATAGTATCACCCAAGATGCCTTTTATTACATGATCTTTCCTAAAGATGCTTTTCCTACACTTAGAGAAACTTCAAGAAGAAACTACATCGAGGGAGGTGGATCTAAAAAGAAAATTATTGAATATATTATCGATAATGAGGAAAAGCTCATTGATTTCTATAAGAACAATTCTAAATTTTCTGACATAATTAAGGGAATGAATGCGATAAATATTAGCGAAACAAGTAACACTACAGGTATAATTCTTAAAAAAAATCCTATTACAAAGTTGGATCTATGCCTAGTATCTATCCTTTCGGCTATTATACTTGCGTATAACGAACAAAGAGCAGACATTGAGAGTGTAAAATTTGATGGAAGTAAGATGAAATTTATTACATTTACAGGAATTTCTACTGATGAAGCTGTTGTAGCTCAAACAAAAAAGGCTCTTAGTTTTTTTAATCACTTATATGATGAGATTAACAGTCCGGACCGTGATAATGCCTATTTATTCTACATATTTATTCGCTATGCCTATGCCCAAGACTTTCACAAAAGAAATACTTGGGAAGACGAGATGAAAGAACGATTAGAGAAAATAGGACTTAAAGAAGAAGAAGTATATCGCTACGTCTGTGATGTTCTTTTAAAGTCGGGCGCATCAGGTGACCGTGGAACGGAACAAATAATGAATCTTGCAAATAGAACCCAGAGTGTTCTTGCCACTTATGATTTAGGTGAATGTTTTTATTATAATACCAATGGTTGTTGTGGTAAGAAGCCTGATTTCTTAAAAGCATTTCAAACCTATCAAAAAATTTGGAGCGAAAAAGATTCTGAAAATCAATACCCACTGGCTGGTTGGAGTTTGGCATATATGTACATCAACGAAGAAAAAAAGAATTACGGGATTGGTCTTGATGGTATGTCAATAAGCGAGCGGTATGAAAAGGCAATTTTTAATTTTAAAATTGCTGCAAAAAAAGGATGTGGTGCTGCCTTTACGTCGCTTGGAAATCTTTGCACAAAAACATATGTATATCCAAATAATACCGTAACTAGCTCAGATGCAAATAAACTCATATTTGCTCAATCTGTCTGGCACAATCTAAGATATGACAAATACGAAGAAGTAGACTACAATTATATTTTTCTCCCCAACATGGAATTATTTAAACTATTTACGATAATTGCACCAAAAGATTTTGAAATATATAATTCCGGCGAGAAAATCGACCTTAATACCTTTTATAAACAATTACAAAGTGAGAGTCTTTCTGAATTTGAAATTCGTATACTTTGCAATCAAAATAATGATTTAAATAAAAATGCGAAAAAATGTATTGCAGATTTTCTTGTAACTGGGTGCTACGATAATGTAGAATATTCTCATAATTGGATTTGCATCAAAGGAATCCCTGTCACCGATAAGAATGGTGATAATATTCTTCGCAAATTGAAAAAACTATACTATAAAAATGCAAACAGAGAAGGTGATGTAAATGGTACAAACAATCTTTCTTGTATGCTGCGTGATGATTTAATGCATTTAGTAAAAATCGATGAAGATAAAGAAAAAATAAAAATAAAGAGTGCATTTGAAGGTCTTTCATTCCTTTCATTTGAGGCTACATCAGATGAATTTGCCAAACAATTCATTGAAAACCTTTGTGAAACTGTAGAATACAACAAAAATACAATTAGAGAATGTTTCAAGATGTTAGATGTCATGAATTTTGCTATTGGACAGAACAATTACGGATTACATTTACTTGGCGAACATGCTCTTGAAAAAACAAAATATAGACTTTATGAACAGAGTGATGAGGACAAGCGTATTGGCAAGGACGCTTTAGAAAGAAGTTCTTTGCATTCCGGAAGCCGAGCCTTTTCTTGGGGCAAATTAAACTATGCAGTACACGTATTAAAAAATACAGACAAAAACAAAACTAAAGATTTATTATCTCAACTATTAAAACTTGAAGATTTAGATAAGAATTGCAAACAACTGGCTTATACAGAACTTTGGGCTGTGACCAAAGAATTAGGGCGTTATGATGATTTCAAAACCGCTAAAAACGATATTGAAACCATTGTAGGGAGAGAAATTATGGAGTATAATAAAGATACTCCCAATAGTGTTTTTTCCTTTGTTTACAAATACTTTAAGTTATTAATTGAATATAATCATATGATAGAATATAAACACACATCATTGGAAATATTAGACGAATACAAGGATAAATTTATTGACATGATTAATGCTGGAAATATAAGGTTAGGAATTGATTTCTTTACACTGCAATGTGAGCAAGCTAAACGTATCAATGATTGGACACCATTTAATAGCATGTACCTTGATAGCGTAATTACGTTTAGCGAAAAAGTAGCTAATGAAGGCACACAATCCCAGAAGGATGATTGCCTTAGACGAATCCTATTTGCTATCCTCATGCAAATTAAAGGTGACAGTAAAGAAGATACTATTATTAATTTAATTGAGAAGTTAAAGCCGTCAAAAGAAAGGTAATTACATTATGAAAGAACAAGTAATAAAATCGTTATCAGAGAATCAAAATCGCTTTGCAGATGCAACACAACAAAGCTTGTTCTCCAAAGAGAACTTCCAAACTTTACTTTCGCCATCATTGGAAGAAAACCAAAAAGCAATAGAATCTATTGCTCTGGCCATGGTTAATGACCAACAATTAACACCAGGTATTGCCATTGCCGCTGGGGATGCACACACTATCTATACAAAACAGTGCTATGGAAAATTATCTGATGACAACAGCAAAACAGTTAATAGTGATACAATTTATGACCTTGCTAGCATGACAAAGTTATTTACAGTTCTCTCTCTTTTTCAATTAAAAGAAAAGGGTTTACTTATATTTTCTGATACAATTGGAAAATATTGTTCCAACTTCCAAAAAATTAGTCACTGTTCTCTTAAAGATTTAATGGAATTTCACATCTCCATGCGTACAGATGGAAGGATTGATGAAAATGGCTTAGATGCAAATGAAGCTGAAAATCGCTTATTTAACGTTTACGAAACCCCTATTACCGATTCTTTTCTTGCTCGTCCTTACAATGATTTAAGTGCAATGGCTTTGAGGTATGTAATAGAATCAGTTAGTGGTCAAACTTATTACGAATACCTAAAAGAAAACATAATAGTGCCATTGAATATGAACAGCACCGCTCCTCATATCATAAATCCACTGAATTTCGCATCATGTGATTTTGAAAGACGCATTATTAAAGGCAACTATCAAATTATTAACACACAAAAAGGAATGCCGCACGATAAAAAAGCTGCTATTAGCAAAAAAAACTCAACTTCTCTTTGTGGACACGCAGGACTATTCTCAACTGTTGATGATTTAGCGAAATTAGCACAAGGTTTATTAACAGAAAAAATTCTATCAAAGGCTTCCTTAATTGAAATAGGTCAAAAACAAATGGGTACTATTATAAATGGAAAAGCAACACAATTTTTAGGAAAGCTGGTTTACACAAAATGCCCTAACCCGGCAACGTCCGAAGTTCATCACGCACTTTCGGGATGTGCCTTTAGTAGCCCGGGCTTTACCGGAACACATTTTACCTTAGATGTATTAAATGGTATATTCTATATCGTGCTAAGTAATCGCTGCTACAATCGAGTCACCCAAATAATACCAGAAGAAGGAAAAAGTATTGATGATTACCTCAATACCGAAAACAGGATACCTTGGCCCGATGAAAAAACATATCCTTCTTCTATAGATTATGTATACAAAAAAGATTTGTTAATTGAAGCAGTATTACAAAATGTTTTGCTATCAAAAAGCCAAAGTTAATAGGCATTACCAAGAAGATGATTCTATTAATTACCAACAACATAACACTTTTAAAATTCAAAAATGAAGGAACTACTATGAGTAAAAACGGAAATGATTCAAGGGATTTACTTGGCTGGCAGAGATATTGCATAAGGGAGCTACAAATTTGAAACTACAGAAACTTCCTCTAATAAAATTGTGAGAGTGTTTCAGGTTTTGCGTAAACAGAAAACTTAAAACACTCACAATAGCTAACATTAATTAATAGCAATATCAAAAAACACAACATATCCCATCCTTTAAGTAGCACCCCTAACGTTAAATAGTATGATATATTATTTAACGTTAGGGGTGTTTTTTATTCTCCTACTTCCATGGCTGATCTCAGAGGTTTTTGTGCTTCTGCATCACCAATGCCAGCTGTTAAACGAAGATAATATAACTCTTTTTGGTAATCATAATCAAAACCATCTTCTATACCATATTCTTTGTTATTTATAGCCTTGCCATATTGCCGTGAAAGAGTTTTCATAGAATACACATCACTTCTATTAATAGCCTTGGTAAACCACTCGATGGACTTTTTGATTTTTCTTTTGAAAAAGAAAGGACATTCCCAACCAGCGCATAGCATATACATCCCCATTGTTGGCACGGTCAAAGTTACTTTGCTATACCCCATAGCACTTTCTATAAGTAGCACCAGATGCCACTCTTGAGTGCACTGACCCTCTCCTATATGTAAATATTACCATATATTATATTTTCTCTTTAACTTTTATATTAAAATACATTGCAGTGCCGCAATGTTTGCAATATATTCTATAATTGGACGGAAAAGATACCATTGGTTGTTTATGGCCACACCATGGACAAATATATCCTTCCCTCATAAAGCATCACCTCCAGAATTACTACGAGTCTGCCAAAACTTTTGTATGACTGAAAAATCACATTCATTTTCATATAATTGTATATCAGTAATATTTGTATCACTCTGATATTTATAACGGAAAGTTCTCATTTGTTTTGTGGTTTTGTCATATAAAACCATGTATCGATAAGCCTTATCAGATGATTCAGGAAATTGATCCATAGATAGAGTCGTTTCATCTAAAATATTCATGTCTTCATCAACAACAGTAATGCAAATAGATGGTTGATAATTAGTGTTGCCATATATTATTTTAAGCAAACGTTTTAATAGTTTACCGATATAGAAACAAGCCTTGCTCATAATATTTTCCTCCTATATTTCATTTGTAGTTAAGTATGCAAGTATTTCTGAAGCCACTTTGCCAGCCACCTTTGAACCACTGCCACCGTTTTCTATTAATATTACAAAGCTATAAGGTGTATCTCTATTATTTATAAAACCAACAAACCATGAATGAGGTAATGTGTTACTATTTATTTGGGCTGTACCGCTTTTTGCACAAACTCCCTTTGGAAAGGTATACCGTTTCGAGTAGTTGTTTTCAACATTCATACGCATCATATTCGATACCGTTTGCGCTGTAGAAGCTTTTATTACAGATACATCATCTCCAGAATTATCCTGTTCCATAGAAAAACCTTTACTTATACCGCCGTTTGCAATGGCATTAATAAACGATAAAAATGCAACGGGAGAAACCATATCTTTGCCTTGTCCCACCGACGACCAAGCTAATTCAATATTATTTGCAGCAGCGAAGTTTCCTTCTGCCGTTTTAATTGATGCTCCAATATCAAATGATGAGGTTACTTGGGACTTTTCAACGAACTCTTCTAAATAATCATCGCCCAAATAAACACCCATGGAAGCAAAGCCACAGTTGCAACTTTGAGTTAACATTTTTTGAAGATTAAGTGCTCCATGAGCTACACCATCTTCACAGGTAACAGTTGTAGATGCAGATTTATCAGGTGAATAAAAGGAAGCTTGTCCAGTACACTGATAAGAAATAGAATTAACCTTTTGGCGTTCTAACAATGCTGTTAAAGTTACCAACTTAAACACAGAGCCCGGAGCATAAGTGCATTCAAAAGCCTTATTAAGAAAGGCACCATTATATATAGGATTGGTATCAATATCAGACGGCATTTTTATTGGGTCATAAAACGGCTTTGAAACACAAGCAAGAATTTCACCTGTAGTATAATTGCTTACAAGAACTACTGCCTTTTCATGTGGTTCTAATGTATCAGCAATAGTATTAGATATATCTGCACTAATTGTAAGCTTTGTTTTTCCACTACCGATAATAGAATTTTTGTTATAAAAACCATTGATAACACTAAATTCGAGACTATTATTCTTACGGTAGTTATATAATGCACTGGTTTTAGTATTTCCGGAGGGGTCACCAACAACTTGTATGGTAGATCGTCTAGTAGCTTCTTCTCTGGCATATCTATGGGAAGGCACTTTATTTTTAATATCTTCATCAGAGGCTTCTTGCTTTTCTTCAGACAAAAGTAGCGTACCATTTCTATCAACAATATTGCAATAACTATTCGTCATACTATTACTGCTAGAATACTGCAACCATTCGTCTCGAGTAGTTGGCTTAAAGAAAGAAAACATAAGGTAGATGCAGATAAAACACAGAAGCACTGGAAAAAGTAATACAATATACTTTCTATTATTTATTTTCATATTGCTTCCCCTTTCTTTTCAGCAATCCTTTAGGCAACTTGATATCATCTGAGATGAGCGCCAACATGGCATAGGATACCAATAGTGAGGAACCCCCTGTAGAAAGCCAAGGAGCAGTTATGCCGGTCAAAGGAATCAAGTTCAAGGAACCCCCAGCATTAAGCAAAAGTTGCATTGCGATTGAAGATAAAACTAAAATACCACAACTCAGGAAATAATAACTTTTTCTACATGAATTGGTATAGGCTAACAACAATAACACAACATACAGCAACATTGTTATTACAAAGAAAACAACACCGAATTCTTCAGCAAGCAATGAAAAAACAATGTCAGTAGTAGAAGCGTAAATATCACGAATAGAACCACAATAAAGGCCTGCACCGAAAAGCCCACCACCCACAAACCCTGATAGGGATTTGCAGATATGAAAGCCACCGTCAAAATATGAGTCGAAAGGATTCTGCCAAGTAATAAACCGTTGTTGAAAGGTTGAGCTAATTTTAAGGAGAACCTTTCCAAGGAGTAAAGATACTGAGGTTATTCCTGCGCTTAGTAGCAAATCACCATTTTTCAAGTACAACCCAACAAATGAGATAACAAAAAACACAGCAGCAGTACCTAGATCATTTATTGCAACTAAAGCAAAAAGTGAAATGATAGTTGCGATACCCAATAAAGCTAAATCCTTTTTTCCGCTTATCAAGAAACTGCCAGATATAAATACGAGAGCGAGTTTACATAGCTCTGAAAGTTGTAGAGAAAAACCCCCAATATTGATCCAATTCTTTGCTCCATTGGTAACATCTGCGAATATTAAATTTATAAAAAAAAGTAAGATAAGCACTACTAAAAGTACTATTTTCATTTTATTTAGTTTATCTTTAGGGAATTTACGGACTTGTATTAATACTAATGATAGACCTAAAAATGCAACAAATCCTAAACAAAAGATAATTGAAACTTTAACCATTGTATCAGAACCGGCTACAGTAATACCCAAAGTTGTTAGAAAAAACACCACTAATTCGATGCTAATTGTCATCTTTAGTTTTAACTTATCAACAGTAAAAGCATAGAGCCAAGGTATTATAATAATTGGTAAATATGCTTTAATAATAACAGATATAGAGGCAGCCCCTAAAAGCAAAATCTGAGATACTATTAAAAGCTGAAACACTGTGATACCAGAAAGTATTTTCATAACAACTGTATTGTCAGTGATGGTAGATGTACTAATGCCAATAGTATATCCTTCATCTCCTATTTTTATAGTGTCATTATTTTTTAACGAAGATGATTTTATACGCTCATTCCCATTAACTTCCAGATAACCTGAACCTTCTTTTTCTAAATAATACGTGTCATCGGCAACCCGTTGTACTTTTGCAAAGTATCTTGATACAGTAATGTCTTTAATACAAAGATCACTATTAGATGAACGCCCGATTAAAATATCCTCTCTCTTTGACCTCATAACCAAGTCCTGCTTTTCATTATGGAAGGATATCGTTGTGCCAAGATTTTGTTCTTCTTTTAACAGTTTAAAAAATAAAACAATAAGATACAGTCCAACCCCGGTTATTAAAAATCGAGAGAAAAAAAAGAGTATCTCAATAAGCTTATCCATCACAGCACCTCCCTTATGATTGTAATTTAGCAAATCATCTCGCAGTAAACCCATTTACATCTGATACGCTGTCCTCTTCAATAGGATTTTCTTTCGTTTTTGCTTCCTCTGTTGTTTGTGCTCTTTCGTCAGCTTCACTTTTTTCCAGCAGTCTTATTTTATTCTGGAGAAAACTGGCTGTATCTCTTAGTTCGGAAACACCTTTCTCGTTTTCTTCTAATGCAGATTTTATATTTTGAACTTCGACAATACTCAATACAGAAGTTGCTATTAAACCAATAATACAAAGAGGAAGTATACATTTATTTACGATTTTTTTGATATCAATTTTATATTGACGTGCTTTCTTCCCTTTGCCAACATATGTTCTCCGCTGTTCTCCCATGGGTTGTCCATCTTTTAAAGATAAAGGCTGTGTATTATCTGCTAATAGAGATTGTTCGCAATCCGCTTTATTTTCGTCCTTTAAATCAACTACTATAAACGAAATATCATCTGTAACATCTTTTTTAATATGCAGTTCTTCCACTATTTGTTTAGGAGTTAACTTTCCGCCAATGGCCATAGAAACAATGGAATAAGCAGCATCTGATGCAAACTCACTCATGCTTATCAATGGAGCAACGCCTCCATCAGAGCCTATAATAATCGAGTTATAGTCTTCTGTTTTTAAATGTAAAACACGGAGATGAGAAATCACTGAATTTGGGTCTTGAGAACTACGGATTGTAATTGATATGGTTTTGCTTTCACACTCAAAGTTTTCCGGGTATGATATGATGTTAGCTTTGGCACATGCTGAATTCGGAATTCCGATAACCGCACCATCGCCTTGATGTAAAACAAGAAGGTCGTTACCATTTTTTAATAACGCAATAAACGTGCTTCCGTAGGATTCGGCGGCGCATTGGGTTGCACTCTCGAAATTTTTTTGCGCTTTAATAACAAATTCCAAGATTTCCTTGCGTATTTGATTGTTCGATAATTCAAAAAGTCTTTGAAAATTTTCTTCTAAAAATTTTGATATTTCCAAACTAAAGTGTTTTACAAAATCCCCACTGTTTTCATAGCCTCCCATTCCATCTAAAAGAATATAGAAAAATTGCGAGTCCCCAAGGGAACGATGAGTGATATAATCTTGGCAAGATATATCTCTTCTTCCATGGGCAACACCTTGTTGTGTCATTTGATAATCCATTTTTTGCACCTCCTTAAAATTTAAAAAACAAAAATAGTGAAATTATAATAACAGCTATCAGAATTACAGAATAACTCAGCCTTTTTTTAATGTCTTGGTTTTTCGTTTGAATTTCTTCTTCAGTCAATGGCAGCAACTTTTTTGGTGTCGGAGTCCAGGGTTTTTCTTTATCCGCATTTGGTGATGTCTGCGGCGACATCTGTGGTGATGTCTGCGGTTGTGATGTTTGAAACGGCTGATTTTTTTGATAAAAAGCACGAACAGAGTTCAGCCTTGATTCTCTTTCCCATTTGGAGTTAAAGGGATTTACATCTTCGGGCATAAGCAAGTCCATCGATGTATTTTTCTTAATTTCTTCTGCATATTCCTCTAGAGCAATAAACAGATCGATTAATGTTACAGACGTACTGCTAGAAGCTGAGAAAATTCCTTTAAAGACTTTTCGTAATTTTGGTGTAAAAAACGAATAAATGTTTCGCAAAATAATGTTTTCCTTAAACTGCTGCGATGATGTAAGATCACCAAAATATGTGTCATCATCACTTTCAGAATTTTCACGCACATAAGGAGTAGACCCCATAAACAGGAGTAAAAAGATGGGAAATGCTGTCTTAAAAACACTATATTTGCTATCAGCATAAATTCCAGCAATCGAAGCCTTCTTTGCATTCTGATAGAATTCACGGGTTAATGAGCTTGAACAGGAACTCGAGTATACGCCAGCTTGGACGGAGTCCAGGTCTAAATAATGCACTTGGAAATCTTCGTCAAGGTAGATATTGAATAAATTGTTGTCTATTAAGATTATTCCGTTCTGTGTAAAGATCCTGATGTCTAACGTCAACAAATCAAGACAAATTTGAACAAGAGCAGAGCGAGAAACTCCACTCGGGAAAAGAATGTCAAATCCATCTGGCCCTTGGGAAATATAGGAAAGAGGCTTTCCATTGACTTTGTTCATAACAATGCCTCTTACAGCTTTGTTTTTGTCAAATACAAGTGCTTTGGGCATCGCTTCCAGTCCGGGGATATTCGAGAAATCAATTTTTATGAGAGCTCTGATTTTTGCAAATTCAGATTTTTCTCTTTCACATACATAAATTTTTGCAACGTGTTCTTTATCAATCTCACAAATTACTGATTCCGCACCAGCATTTAATTTCTCAGAGAAAGTGAAGCTCTTCTCCACATCATTGATGGAGAAATAGAATTCCTCGTCTTTAGTCGGCTTGGGGCATTCATATTTAGTATCCATGTTAGAAATAAATAAATGTCGATCCTTCTCATATGCCGCTCTTAACCCATTGATATCGATAACTATGGCTTCATTTTTACGCATATCAATGCCTTGAAGAAAGTAGGTCTTCCCTGTGCGAGGTTTCTCCATGCTTATTAATGTAGGCAATAGTCTCAAAACATTGTGGCATGAAATAATAATATTCGAATCTAAATCTGAGTCCAAATACGCCTCTATCGATGACTTATCTAAAGTTGAAGTCTCTATGTTTGAAAAAAACGTATCGACATCAGATTTTCTAGATGGATTAACGATATCCACAATTTTTTGACAATCTTTTAGAACAAAAATTGAATTCAGTCTGAAGCTATTAATAAATTCAGTTGTATTAGCTAAATACTCCTCATCTAGAAGCGATTGGTTTTCTATGATAAACTTAAACTTCAAAACATCATGGGAGCTAAGATTACTCTTAAAATCTCTAAAGTTGAAAGTACCTTGGTTGTCAGTATCCAAAAAGTATTGTTCCATTTTTATAGTCACCTCGTTTCTTCTACCTACAAGTAATTTTTCAAAATTTATCAGTTTCAATAATGAAGCTAGCGTCCATACCGTTGCTCATTTTCTCGTAAACTTTAGCTCTTGTATCATTCACGTCGGGCTTGATATTCTTATCGTATAGCCCTTTGTTAATGTCATTTATACTGGAAACAAATCGGCGAAAAAAGTCATCCAAGTAGCTATCTAAATCGCCATAGTTCATCTGATGCTTATTTTTTCGTGCGATCTCGTGGGAAAGTGCTTTAAATTCGCACTTTTCTGTTCCTGCTAATAGTAACAACGCTTCTTTATCATTTTGTAATTTTTCGATTCGGGCTAAGTGATCTACCACCACAGCTTCGCTTTCTGTAGTTTCAAAATCCGAGAAGAAGATTGTTACGGCAGGCCAATATTTTTTGCCTGATTCCAACCGAATATTCACTTCTTTTATTGCTTTTTCCAAACTGACGAGAATACCCTCGGTTAATACGGTAGAACCACTTGGTGTAATTCGACTTAACATATCTCCAGTAGACTTAATCGAAGATTCATTGAGAAAGACGAAGTCGTGGAGTGAAAAAATTTCGTTATTCCTTAAAACTGAGACCGAATATCTAAGTCGTACGCTGTTTTTAAACAGCATTTTCAAATGTGATATAAATGCGCGAATCTGTACATCATAGACTGACTCATCAGTCCCCTCTACATCCCGATTCATGGATCCCGTTGCATCGAGCACATAGCCAAATGTAAATTCCCAGCTATGACCTAAATCATCTAATGACTGTTTTCTAAGTTTTTCTACATCACTAAGTGGCTTTTGATTTTTAACGCCTTCTTCTTTAATAGTGCAATTGTTTGCAGTAATATGGGTGGGAATATAGTCTTTTTCCAAATTTTTAAACATTTTCATTCTCCTTTTCAACAATGAGTAACACTTCGTGTGTTATCATATTATTTTTTCTTATACTCTTTATATCATGCCTTGGTTCTCAAGTAAATTGCATTTCATTCTCAAATATTCCATTTGATTATAAAATCAATATCTTTCACTACGAGATTCTTGAGATTTGCATATGGATTCCAATTTTCATAATCTCAAAAATATGTGTTTTATTAAACATTGCCAATCTCCCTTCTTATTACAACCCCTACATTAGAGATAGCACAATGATTTCGGGAATTTTTAAGGTGTATTGATTTCGTTAAAGTCCAGTTTTACATCGGTATACTTAGCAAACAATTTTGCAGCGATGTACAAAAAGTATGCCTTAGCTTCATAGGATTCAAATAAGTCTGTATATAAAACTTGGCTCATTATTGTAAAGAACTTTTCTTTAGATAATCTTTTACGTAAAAGATTTGTGAAGATTGACTCTTCTACAGTATGATGTTGAGCTGAAAATACAATGGATTGTTCTATTTCTATCAAGTCAAGTTCCTGAACCTTGGTATACTTAATTTCGACTGGCTTTTCGAGGAAATCCAGAAAAATTAGTTGTAGTATTTGGGCAAATTCAGCATTATTGCATTCATTGTCGAAAATAAATAAAACAACTTGCTTGAAAGGATAAGATCATGATGGGAATAAGCTATTAAGTTCTTAACAAATTCTACCTTATCAGTACCATCTATAACAGAACTTGGTCTTTGATACTCCTTTGTATCAGGGCGTGTTCTTCTTTGTCTTTTGCGAGTCCTCACTTTTTCTTTGTCGCTTTTTGATAATGCTATAGTAAATTGTTGTTCAATTTACTATAGCATTATCACTAACCAATCAAATGAAAATCGTTTATGCCACCAGTGCCACCTGTTGATATTCTTTTTTATAGTTGTATTATACAGAGCTATAGCTTGATAAGTTTAAGAAAGATAAGAAAACATGGCTTTGGTGGCTATACTCATAATATATGTTTTGCCGTGCTAACCAATGAAAAAATGCGGCAGAAGCAAAATTGCCTATGCGCTTTCTAATCTCTGTAAAAAGATCATGGTTATGAAAGACAATATTAAGCCTTATAATACAAAAACGGAATTGCAATTATGGGCACTGCGAATTTTTCGGATAATCAAATTGATATCAGAGGTTTTTCTCTGTTGTTTTGATGATATTATCCATGGTTTCGGCAGCGGTTCTATCTGCAGATTTGATAAAATGGGAATAGATATCTCCTGTTGTTGATGTTCTGGCGTGTCCTAAGCGTCCCGAAACCGTGCGCAAATCTGTGGCATTGGCAATCAACAGCGTGGCATGGGTGTGCCATCCCACTGGGTAAATAGGCGGTCTGTGTTTTGCCATAAGGTTCCCAGTTGAGTGATATACTGATTCTGCCAGTTTCTATAATTTTGCAAAAGGTTCACCCCGTTTCATGCTTGTATACAGCAACAGATAAATCAGTGTTCTATGCTGTTTGGATTCATCCCCTTCCAGGGCCTTTAATAGACTTTGCAGCTCTTTTTCTTCCAAATATCTTGCCTCTACCCTGTTTGTTTTCGGTGGCTTTACTCTGCTGCAAGGATTCGCCGGAATCAGCTGCCAATAAACTGCCGTCGACAAGGCCTAGGACAGGAACTGATAATAGTGACGTAAGGTTTGAGTGCTGAGATTTTGTTCTTTTTCTGCAGGTGTAAATATCTCATTTCGTTTTTTGCCAAAAGATTTGGCAATGGCATTTGCAGACTCTGCTGTAATATTCACCCCTTTACAGGCATTGAGAATTGTATTTTTGCTCAAGCCTGTTTTGGTTTGCAGCAGCTTTTTACTGGCGTTACGCCTGGAGAGTAGGGCTTCCATATCGATTTTGCCTTGTAGCTCACAGGGCATTTCATCTTAGCCAATGTTTCATAGAGAGAAATAATATGATGAGGCTGAAGCTTGGCAAGCTTTATATTGCCGATCTCCGGTTCTGTATAATTGCAAATTATGTATATTCAAATTATGTATATTCTATTTAGTGAAGGATTTACCGATTATATTATATTTTAAAAGACAAATTTTAAGGTATCAGAAATGGCTCAAATCTAAGAAACCATACCCCACTATCCTATAAGCACAAATAAAGCACAAAACACAAAAAAAGCAGGGTCGTTTTGACTCTGCTTGTGGTTTATGTAGTTGTTGTGCAGGCATAGGTGTGGTGCGCCCGAGACGACTCGAACGTCCGACCTGCGGTTTAGGAAACCGATGCTCTATCCTCTGAGCTACGAGCGCATTAGGGATAAAAATTGGCGTGCCTGGCGAGATTCGAACTCACGACCTTCTGATTCGTAGTCAGACACTCTATCCAGCTGAGCTACAGGCACATATACGCATATTTTTATTAAATTAACAGGTGCTTTGTAAAAACTTATTACACATAAATTAAAGCAAAACAATTTATATTTTTAGGTTAAATTACAAATTTTACCCGTCTGAAATAAAATTATAGCACCAAATTTTCGGTTTGTCAATAAGAAATACCCAAGATAATCATGGATAATAATAATTTTTTTTCTATTTAAGTGCAGTATACCTTGGATTGCTGCCTTGTTGGCTGTGCAAAACAATAACTTGCATCAGTGGTAAAACATTATAAATATCTGCCTTGATATTGCACCTAAATGGGTGTAAACTAAAATAATAAGAGTGCTTAGAATAAGCTCCCTGAAAAAACTAAATGTTAGCTTATGCAAGTAATATTACTTGATGTAGGCTGTTGATAAAGTCTGATATTCGGCAAAATCCCTTCCCAGCCGCTGCTTATGTACATTTAGGTACACTGCACAGCCGCTGTTCAGGGAGTTTTACCCAATCTAAGCCTTTCTTAGCAGCCTGATATCTTGCCAAAAACTATGTTTTTGATAATCTGTACGCAAGTAATATTACTTGATGTTAGTAGCGGTTCTGCGGAAAGGGTTAATTTATGATAAAAGCTGTGTTTTTTGATATGGACGGTACTTTGGTGGCTTATCCTGAAGGTATTATTCCGCTTTCTGCCCGAAAAGCCATTGAAAAATTGCGTGAAAAAGGCATTCTCATTTGCCTTGCCACAGGTCGACACCGTGTGGAATTGGAATCTTTGGATTTTTTGGGAACAGTGTCTTTTGATGCGGTGGCATCATTAAATGGGCAATATTGCTATACCCCAAAAGCTGAACTTTTTTCTAATACCATAGCCGCCCAAGACCTCAGTGCTTTTTTGAATTACCAAAACAAACAAATTGTGCCCTGTGTTATTTCGGAAAAAAACAGAATGTATTGTAATGTTGTTTCTGAGGGTTTTTCCCAAGCTATGGCAGGAATTTCCACAGCTTTACCTGAGGTGGGAACAATGGCAGGCTTGGAAAAACGTGATGTTTTGCAGTTTTGTGCCTATTGCAATGAAAATGTGGCAGAAGATTTAGATAAAGCTATGCCCTCGGCAAAAGTTGTGCGGTGGAATCCTGATTTTGTGGATATTATTCCCCAATCCGGTGGTAAAACCAATGGTATTGCCAAAATATTACAACATTTTAATATCACATGGCAAGAGGTTATTGCCTTTGGTGATGGTCAAAACGATATAGATATGTTAAAAGCAGCGGAAATTTCCGTAGCCATGGGTAATGCGGACCCTAAGTTAAAGGAACACGCCGCATATATCACTGCAGATGCCAATAAAGATGGCATAGCCCTTGGTTTACAGCACTTTGGTTTGTGCTGATAGCAGTAAAAAACTTTTGAAATTCCACGAAAATTTATTTGTAAACTAAAATATTATTACTTTTGGTTTAAAAAACCGCAAAATTAAATCTTGGATTTTGCCTTTGTTATCAATTCTTCTTTTTTTTGACGGGAAAGTTTTTTTAGGGCAATTTCACGTTTTAAAGCCATGGAGTGGCTGGCACATTCTTCGGTATATACCAAATATACAGGGCATCTGCCTCTGGTGTATTTTGCTCCTGTGCCACTGTTATGTTGGGCTATGCGGCGTTCTAAATTATTGGTTATACCTGTGTATAGTGTATCATCGCTGCACCGCAGTATATAGACAATATAGCTCATTTTCACCTCTGGGCTGCAATAATATGGAAGCGTAGTTTTGATGTGTTTTGGTTTTACCCTATTTTAGGTTTTTACTTCTTTGTTATAAAAAATTACCTCATTCAAACTTGACAAGGCTATTTAGGGGATATATACTATATATCGAATAGTTTCGATGTATTAGGCTGTGGATAAAGTTTGATATTCGGTAAAATACCTTAACTGTGATTTTTGTGTAGCTTGTGTATCTTGTGATACACCCCATATCCCGGATTTCGGGAGTTTTACCGAATCTAAGTATTTATTTAAAGCCTATGGTTTTGTAGATAAAAGAACTTTTTGTAGATAAAAGCAGGTTTTAACTACTTACCAAAGTTAACCATATTATAGCTAAAATTGCCTTGGTTTACAATTATTTATCGAAACTTTTATGGCTGTTAAAAGTAGCAAAAGTGTAATGGGAGTAAAAAGATGAAAGATTATGTAAAATCTGCCTATGATTGTGGCTTTACCAAAGCATTTGCCCTTAATCCCCAAGAAATATCCTTTGAGGAGGCGAAGGTTTTACGTCAAGGTTGTGAAGCCAATGATTGCGGTAAATATGGTACAAACTGGTGCTGCCCCCCGGGGATTGGCACAGAAGAAGAAGTTGAGGCTCGGGTAAAACAATGGAAAAAAGGTGTTATGGTGCAGTTTATTACCGAAGGGGTTGACCCTTCTATGCACCCTGATGTTTTTAAAGAGGTGGCATCTTCTTTTTCCGCAATGACCCAGTGCTTTTATGATATGGTTAAGGAAAGTGAAGGACAATGCTATATGTTAGGGCGTGGTAGCTGCACCTTGTGTAAGGAGTGCACATATCCTGATGCACCTTGCCGCTATCCGGAAAAAATTGCCCCTTGTTTATCCAGCCATGGTATTAATGTTTATAAACTTTGGGATCTTTCGGGTTTTCGCCGTGGTAATCTTAACGAATTGGATTTTTATGCTATGGTTATGTACGATAAAATTTAAAGATAATTTACCGCTATATTGTTGCTGTTATTTGGTGCTATCTGCTAAAAGCAAGAGTATTGGTTGGTGTATTTAATTATAAAACATCTATTATAAAAAATGTCCTCAATTTGGCAAAGAAAATGTTGCCAAATTGAGGACTCTTTTATTATTCGTGATGATGATTATGTTCGCCGCAGCCGTGCTCACCGCAGGTGCCGCTATGATGATTTTCGCCGTGGTGATTGCAGGTAGCTTGGGAATTGAAAATTAGCTTGTCCTCAAGCAATGCTGCCACTGCCTTATCTGCATTCCCTGTTACGCCGCCATAAAGCTTGATGCCTCTGTTTGCCAGTGCGGTTTTTGCGCCGCCGCCGATGCCGCCGCAAATCAGAGTATCTATGCCTTGTTCTTGGAGTAGCCCTGCCAAAGCACCGTGACCACTGCCGTTATTGCCTATTATTTTTGCCATGGCTATTTTGCCATCTTCAATTTCATAAACCTTAAATTGTTCGGTGTGACCAAAGTGTTGAAATACATCTCCGTTTTCATATGTAACTGCTATTTTCATTCTGTTTTTTCCTCGCTTTCGCTTGTGCTGATTTATTATATAATTTGGTTTTATTTCAGCTTATAATATTACCAAATAATTGAAACCTAAGTTGTTGATTATAATTTGGGGATAAATTAAGGTTGTTTTTAATCTGCTTTTTTTATTTCCTCAATTTGCCCATGGCAATGTTTTTTGCGGCAATGTCCGCAGCCACAATTTGCTCTTTCGCCATCGCAAAGGATAAAATCCCCACCCTGTATTGATAGGTTTTTTTCATTTACCAAGCATTCTGCCAATTTTATACGGGCACTGTTATATATTGCCTGAGCTGTGGTGCGGGCTACATTCATTTGTTGGGCACAGGCCTCTTGGTTTAGCCCCTCTAAATCTATAAGGCGTATTGCTTCAAATTCGTCCACTGTCATGGCGATTACTTGGCGTTCTATGGTTTCATCCCCAATGGGGCCAAAGCCTTTACACCTTGGCATGGCACATATTCGCCTTCTTTTGCAGGGTCTTGGCATGGGCATTCCTCCTCGTTTTTGGCATATGCCATTTATAAATATAGTATACACCTTTTCTGGCATATGTCAATAACTATTTAAAAAGTTTTTTAATAGCGGTTTCCATATAATTTTAATTGTGCTATAATGGCAAAAATAGTGAATATTTACGGGGGTTGCCATGAAATTTGCAAATGTTTTATTGGTGGTTGAAAATATTGAAAAATCCACAGATTTTTATAATGAAGTTTTGGGATTGGAAAAAATTTTAGATTTTGGGGCAAATGTTACTTTATCCGGGGGTATTTCCTTGCAAACTCAAGATAGCTGGTTGAATTTTATTGGTGCAGATGTGAAAAATATTAAATTTGGCGGTAACGATGGGGAGTTGTATTTTGAAGAAGAAGATTTTGATAGTTTTATTGAAAAACTAAAAAATATAGCCAATATTAATTATGTCCACGGTGTTATGGAGCACAGTTGGGGACAACGAGTGGTGCGGTTTTACGATTTGGATAAGCATATTATTGAAGTTGGGGAAAATATTGCCGTGGTTTGCCGCCGTTTTCTTGGTGAGGGTTTATCTGTGGAAAAAACTGCCAAAAGAATGGATGTGCCCATAAGTTACGTTGAATCTTTTATTTGTGCAGATTAAAGCAAAGGGGTAATATTTGCTGATATTGAGTTTGACATAAAGGCTAATTAAGCATATAATAAATGGTGCACTAAATTTTCCGAGTGCAGATATTCGGTGCCACAAAGGCACCGTCAGGCTGTGGATAAAGTCTGATATTCAGTAAAATCCCTTCCCACCAACTGCTTATGTACATTTAGGTACACTGCACAGTCGCTGCTCAGAGAGTTTTACCGAATCTAAGTCTTTCTTAACAGCCTAACATCTTGCCAAAAAAACTATGTTTTTTGACAATCTGTCGGTGCCACAAAGGCACCGTTTTTGTTTGGAAAAAAGAGGAAAAAGAGGAAAAGAGGGAAAAGTGGAAATTTCCGAAGATAATAAAAATCAACAAGAAAATAAAATGGGCACAATGCCCGTTAAAAAGTTACTGATAACAATGTCCTTGCCCATGGTTATTGCCATGCTTATACAGGCAATGTATAATATTGTGGATAGTATATTTGTAGCCAGAATCAGTGAAGATGCCTTGGCAGCGGTTTCCTTGGCTTTTCCTGTGCAAAATTTAATGATTTCCATTGCGGTTGGCACGGCGGTGGGGGTTAATGCTATGTTATCCCGGAGTTTAGGGCAAAAAAATCAGGATCATGTAAATAAAACCGCTAATAACGGTGTGTTTTTAGCAGTTTTAAGTTATTTGGGAATCGCAATTTTAGGGATATTTTTTTCATATAAGTTTTTTTCCGTGCAAACGGATATCCCCGCTATTATTGACCAAGGTGGCATTTATTTATTGATATGCACAGTGTTTTCCTTTGGGCTTTTTGTGGAAATTACTTTTGAGCGTTTGCTGCAATCCACGGGGAAAACTTTTTATACCATGATAACCCAAGGAGTGGGTGCGGTGATAAATATTATCTTAGATCCCATATTGATTTTTGGTTGGTTTGGTTTACCTGCCATGGGGGTTATGGGTGCAGCTATCGCCACGGTAACAGGGCAAATAGTGGCGATGTTTTTGGCAATTTATTATAATAAAACCAAAAATCCCGAAGTTCAGTTAAAATTTAAGGGATTTCGCCCCAATAAATGGATAATAGGCAGAATATATTCCGTGGGTTTGCCTTCTATTGTTATGTCCTCGGTTTCCTCGGTTATGACCTTTGGTATCAATAGGATATTGTTGGAATTTTCATCCACCGCCATTGCGGTATTTGGGGTTTACTTTAAACTCCAAAGTTTTGTGCTGATGCCTATTTTTGGTCTTAACAATGGTATGGTGCCGATTTTGGCTTACAATTACGGTGCAGCCAAAAAACAACGGATTATTGATACTATAAAATACAGCAGTATTTATGCCACTTTGATGATGCTGTTTGGTATGTGCTGTTTCCTGTTTTTACCCAAATATTTATTGTTATTATTTGATGCCTCACCAAGTATGTTGGCTGTGGGGATACCTGCTTTACGCATTATTTCCCTAAGCTTTTTGTTTGCGGGTTTTTGCATTGTGGCAGGTTCGGTATTTCAAGCCTTGGGCAATGGAATGTTAAGCCTTATTACCGCCGTTGCCAGACAGTTAGTGGTA
The DNA here is from genome assembly GCA_036644995.1 of Clostridiales bacterium. GTDB lineage: Bacteria > Bacillota > Dehalobacteriia > UBA7702 > UBA7702 > Cryptoclostridium. The sequence continues at coordinate 22,073 of JAVXOZ010000020.1, forward strand.
CTCTTGCCTGTTGCCTTTGTTTTATCCCACTTTATAGGCTTAAACGGTGTTTGGCTATCCTTCCCCATTGCAGAAGTGGCATCGCTGTTTTTCAGTGTTCTTTTCCTGCGGAGAATTTATTTGCAGAAAATAAAACCTTTGTAATATCCCATAGCCAAAGCAGAGGATATAAAATCATATAAAAGCAAAGTAAAAAGCAATCATTTTCACCCATAAGGTAAATGATTGCTTTTTTATTTTAAAATAAAATATTGGGGATTTACAGCAGTGAGATATAAGGCATATTTTCTGCCGTGGCTTAAGGAAAGTGGAGGGTATTTACCGAATATAAGTCTTTCTTAACAGTCTGGCATCTTGCCAAAAAACTATGTTTTTTGACAATCTGATGGCTTTATTTTAAAATAAACCCAAGTGCTCTATTAGTATTTTAGTGCCTAAAAGTATTAATATTAAGCCTCCCACAAATTCCGCTTTTGATTTGTATTTAGTGCCAAAAACATTACCTATTTTTACACCTAAAAGTGAAATTATAAAGGTTACAATGGCAATTAGTGAAGCTGCGGTTATAATATTTACCTGCAAAAACGCAAAGGTTACACCTATTGCCAAAGCATCTATACTGGTGGCAACGGCTAAAACTATCATGGTTTTAAAGTCTACTGAGTCATTGGGTTTCACATCTTCTTTGCTCATGGCTTCCCTTATCATATTAGCACCAATAAGTACCAAAAGCACAAAGGCAATCCAATGGTCGATGGCGGTTATTTTATCTTGAAATTGCACACCTAAAAAGTAACCTATAATGGGCATACCACCTTGGAAAAGCCCAAAATATGCCCCAATTATCAAAGCGTTTTTGGGCTTTATTTTATCCATGGAAAGTCCTTTGCAAACAGAAACCGCAAAGGCATCCATGGCTAAACCCACAGCGATGAAAAATAATTCCAATAATCCCATAGTATTCTCGCTTTCTTTATAATAAATGGATATGTTAAAGATATAAAAAAAGACCTATCTGCGGCATAGTGCCACAGATAAGTCTCATTATTTGTAATAAAGCCAGATAAATTAATATCAGTATGTTGACTTTATGACGGTTTAAAAATTAAACCGCTAACTACTCCCTTATCTACGTGAAAAAATTATAACTAATTTTGAAATCATTGTCAATAGATAAAGTATTATCTTTTTTCCTAATTATTCTTGATGATTTAATTTTTTGGCTGTGGTTAAAATTAAATCCGCTCCCATTTCCCCTAAGCCTATGGTATCTTCGGGGTGGGTAAAATCCGTAATGTTTTTATCAAATAGGATATTGGCAGCGGCGGGGATTTCCTCATCTCCGTCCCAAAAAATAAATTTCAAGGGTATAGAGGGGAAGGCATAAAGGATAAAGCTATGGTCGCCGCCGGTGCTTATTTCGCCCCCAAGTTTTTTCCCCGCTGCAATAAAGCTGGGTAAGTTATTGCTGAAATATTTTGCCAATGGTATTGTTGCCCTATTGTTAAAAGCTTTTTCATGAACACAGGCATCTTTTAAGCTGTGGATAGTTACAAATTCATTGGCGGCTTTGGCGTGGGGTTTTATTTCGATTAAATGGTGCAATATAACCATCCGAGTCATAACCGGGATTGGGGCAGAATCGTCATTTGTATTAAAAATAGCTGCTGTTTTTAGGTTTATTGCATATTCTTGGTTAAAATGGGGCACTATAATATAATTCTCATCCTCAATAGTTAAATTGGCGTATTCTGCTATTTTTATGGGGTTTTTCTTTAAAAAACGTGTTTTGTCGTATTCTACCACTAATTCGTAATTATCTTTTTTCATATCAACCCTCTTTTCCGAATTATATTTTAATTGCTAAAAATTTGTAAATTGATATTTAATAAAAAGCCTATTTTATCTCGGTAAAAGTACATTTTTTCGGTAATTTACCCCTTGGTAAAAAGTGCCTTGAAAAAAGCATTAAAGTTTGCTATGATAAGGAAAAGATAGAAGTAATATCCTAAGATGTATGGAAAACTTTGTATTTTGCCGTTAATTGGATAAGTTTTTGTCTTTAATTAATCACTGTTTCCATGGAAACAAACGAAATAATGATATTTAGAGGGGGACAAAGCTTTGAAAATCCAGCAATCCGCAGAAGATTATTTAGAAACTATATTAGTTCTTTTTCGGCGTAATGGCTCTGTGCGTTCCATAGATATAGTGCGTGAGCTGGAATATAGCAAGCCCAGCGTTAGCCATGCCATGAAATTATTGCGTGAAGATGGCTATATATTAATGGACGAAAGTGGCTATATTACTTTATGCGAAAAAGGCAAAACCATAGCGGAAATGGTGTATGAGCGCCACACTTTTTTAACGGATAATTTGATTGGTATTGGGGTAGACCCCAAAGTAGCCAAAGAGGACGCTTGCCGTATAGAGCACGTTATTAGCAGTGAAACCTTTGAAAAATTGAAGGCTTACGTTGAAAAAAAAACCATAATCCGATAAAAATCTGATAAATACGGAAAACCCTATAAATCTTAATTATTGAAAAACCACGTAAAATTTGTTAAGGTGCTGTTTTAATGGGGTGAAATGCTCTGGGGTTTAAATTGGGTGTTAAGTGTTTTAATTTGCACCTTGGGTATTGAAAAGCGTTTTTAAATCTGCAAAATTAGTTATGGTTGTTTCTGCGGTTTCCATGGTGCCAAAGCCGTAAGCCGCAAAAATAAAAGGTATATCGGCATATTTTGCACCCTTATAATCGCCCATGGTGTCCCCTATATAGATGGGGTGCTTTAAGTTGTTTCTATCAATTATTAATTTAATATTTTCGCCTTTTTCCAAGCCTGTTCTGGTGAAATATTCAAAATCTTTAATATATGGTCTTAAATTATAATAGTCTAAAAAAGCCTCAATATAGCCATGGCCGCAGTTGCTTACTATAAATAAGGGCATGGATAAACTTAATTGAGCCAAGGTTTCCTTAACCTTTGGGTAAATTTTTGCTCCATTTGCATTGAGATATATTTGTTCTTCCTTGCTGCATTGGGTAAATAGCTCATCTTGGGCATTTTTATGCAAATTGGGGAATAGTTTTTCTTTTATCCCTTGGGCAGTAAGGCCCATAATCCCCCGAACGTCATTTTCCGTTAATATCATATTTAGGTTAAATTTTTTGATGGCGATGTTCCATGCAGTGGTAACCCCACTTACCGCATCCCAAAGTGTGCCATCTAAATCAAATATTAAGCTATCTGTGTTTTTAAATTTATTATTCATTTATATAGTTTAACACATCTAAATACAGGTTGCAAAGCATAAAATTTATGGTAAAATAGCATAAAATTTATGTTTTTACAGCGAAAAATTAAATATTTTTTAAGCTGAAATACCTGCTATCTGTATATATTTACTTAAAAAGCCCACTACTCGACCTATTTTTTTAAAAAAAGGTATTCCCAAATGGGTAGAAAGGGTGTATAATATAGCCACTGAAACAAAAAATAGAATGGAGGCAAATCAAATGGCAGTACCTAAAATTTCCCCCGAAGCAAGAGCAGCTGCTCTTAAGAAAGCTCAGAAAGTAAGAAAAGATCGCGCCGCTTTGCGTGAAACAATGAAAGCAGGTCAAATGGCTTTTAAAGATGTCATCGCAAAAAGAGAAGACGATGTTGTCGGTGGTATGCGAGTTAAATATGTGTTGGAATCTTTGCCGGGTATAGGCAAGGTAAGAGCTAAAGAAATTATGGAAAAAATTGGCATCGATGAAAACCGCAAAATTAAAGGCTTAGGCACTCGTCAAGTAGCCGCATTACTGGAAACTTTAAAATAAGAAGCTGAGATTTTTCTATTTTAAACACTGATAAAGTTATTATTTACTTTGGGTGTTTGGTAGTAATTTTTCGCTTTAATGGAAAATTTAAAATTGATTAATTGCCGATGTTGTGTGTATTGCCACTGACATCGGTTTTTTATTTGGTTTTTTTATGTATTTTTGGTAAAATTTTGTGTGTGGAAAGATATTGTGCTATAATATAAATTGAAATTTTAGCATCTAATTGGATATGGCTTGGAATATTGCATATAATTGAATATTGCATATAATTAATAGGCTGTTGATAAAGTCTGATATTCGGCAAAATCCCTTCCCATCCACTGCTTATGTACATCTAAGTACACTGCACAGCCGCTGCTCAGGGAGTTTTACCGAATCTAAGGCTTTCTTAACAGCCTGACATCTTGCAAAAAAACTATGTTTTTTGACAATCTGTATAATTAAATGTGTTTGTTGATGAAAGAGGTTAAAAATGAAAAAACTCATTCCCCTGATACTAATTTGTATGGTGGCTATTTTTTCCGCATCGGACCCTACTTCTGCCGCAATAAAAGATGTGCGTGGTGTTTGGGTATCCACGGTTTATTCTTTGGATTATCCTGCTTCTCCCACTACTTCTCCGGAAAAACTAAGGGCATATGCCGATGATATTTTAGATAATTGCATAATTTTGGGTATGAACACCGTATATTTACAGGTACGCCCATCTTCAGATGCTATATATCCTTCAAATATTTACCCCTGGAGTATATTCCTCACAGGGACCCAAGGGGTAGCTCCGAGCAATAATTTTGACCCCTTGGCATATTGGGTAGATGGTGCTCACAAACGTGGTCTTAAAATCGAGGCTTGGCTAAATCCTTACCGTGTGGCAAACAACGTTACGGAATTTAATGACTTGGCAGGGAATAGCCCAGCTGTAATCCACCCTGATTGGGTTTATGAATATAATGGCAAATATTATTTTGACCCGGGTTTGCCTGAAGTTCGCCAAATGGTGGTGAATGGTGCCAAAGAAATTTTAGATAAGTATGATGTGGACGGCATTCATTTGGATGATTATTTTTATCCCGGTGGCGATGCCCAAACCGATACTTTTGATAATAACTCTTTTGCCGCTAATCCCAATGGCATTAGCGATAAAGGTGATTGGCGACGGAATAATAACGATTTGTTGATTCAGGCTTTGCAGGCTGAAGCCCATGGTCATGGCAAAGTTTTTGGGGTAAGCCCCGCAGGTATTTGGGCAAATAAATCCCCCTCTATGCCCAACGGTTCTTTAACCAAGGGCAACCAAACCTATTTTTCTGCCTATGCGGATACCCGTAAATGGGTGAAAAATGGTTGGGTGGATTATATTTGCCCCCAAATATATTGGGAAATAGGCTTTGAAATTGCAGATTACAAAGTGCTGGCTAATTGGTGGGCAGATGTGGTTAGCGGCACCAATGTTAAGCTTTATATCGGTATGGCGGATTATAAATATGTAAACGGTGCCGGCTCTTGGACTGATATTAATATAATTAAGAATCAGTTGAAGTTAAATGCTACCATTCCCCAAATCACAGGGGAAGTGCATTTTCGCTTTTATTTCTTAATTGATAAACCTATGCTCACCGCAGTTTACCAAGAGGAATATTTGGGTAAAGCTCCTGCTTTGGTTTCTCCTTTACAGTCCCACGATGCTTATGTTAAAGGTTCAGATGGTGTTTTTCAACCGGATAATAACCTTACCAGAGGTGAATTCTTTACAATTTTAGCAAGGTTACAGGTGGATGCTAATGGCAATAAAACCTTTAACCCCAAAGCTCACTATGTAAATTCTTTTAAAGATGTGCCTAAAGGTGCTTGGTATAAGGATGTTATTGGCTTTATGGAGGTTAACGGTTTATTATATGGTTACAGTGATGGTACGGTTCACCCCGAGGATAATATTTCCAGAGCGGAATGTGCCACTTTGTTATCTCGGTTTTTTGCCATGACCTCTGGGTTAAACAGCGGCTTTAGTGATGTTCCAAATTCATACTGGGCACATGATGCCATTGCTAATTGCAGTGCCAAAGGCTATGTTAACGGCGATGGTAAGGGTATTTTTAGACCCGATGATTATATCCAACGCAGTGAAGCTGTGAAAATGGTGAATAAAGTATTGGGCAGAGAGCCTAATAATGGCTATTTTGATAGCATTTCCAATGTTAATCCCTATTCTGATGTAAATAAAGATCATTGGGCATACTATCAAATAATGGAAGCATCCCATTCCCATCCCACCCATTAATTTTAAATAGTTTAATTTAATAACATTAAATATTTTCCGCAATTTATAAAACAGAAATTGATAAAATAGAAAAGGAGCAATTTTGTGAACGGAATTTCAGCAGCTATATCCAATATTTTTGCTCCATTTATGGAGCATCTATCGGTTTTGTTTCAGCGATATACTTTTTTGGGTATTGGTTATACAACTTTAGCCAGATGGATTTTGGTGGCACTTGCGATTTTTATTTTGGTGAAATCCATTCGTTCCCTTTTACAAATGGAAAGCCCCTCGGAAATTTGGGCTTATTTGGGTTTTCCCGGCGGTGGCAATGAGCCGCTGAATCACTGGGAAAATTTGGTGGGTCGTGCCAAAAATGCCGATGTGGTGGTAAATTTTCCCACGGTATCCAGAAATCACGGCACTTTAGTCCGTGATTCCGATGGTAATTGGCTGTATAACGATTTAAAGTCCAAGGGTGGCTCTAAAGTTAACGGCGCAGAGGTTACGGAGCCTACCCCTGTGAAAATAGGTGATACCATAACCTTAGGCGGCGTAGACCTTATGCTGCTGCCTGTTACCGCCGAAGAAAAAAGAGTCAACGTGCGTAGCCGCATTAGAGAAGGACGCCCTGTTTCACCTTGGACATCTTTGATTGCCTTAACGATTTTTCAGTGTATAACCGCTTTGCAGTTGGTTATTGCTTTGGGTGCGGATTGCCCCATAACTGTGCCTGTTTCCTTTTTTGCTTTATCCGGGGTAATGTGGGGTTATTTTGTTGTGCTTAGGTCTTTTCATCGGGTAGGCTTTGAGATAGAAACCATTGCCTTTTTCCTTTCCACCTTAAGCTTGGCAATTACCGCTACCTCGGTGCCCGGTGCTGTGATTAAGCAATTCTTGGCCATTTGTATGGGGGTAGCTTTGTTCTTGGTGCTGTGCTGGTATTTGCGTGATCTTACACGCACAAAAAAAATACGCTGGCTGATGGTGGTCTTTGCCGTTGGTTTATTGCTAATTAATATTCTTTTCGGTACTACTAAATACGGTGCGCAAAATTGGATATCCATTGGTGGTTTTTCTTTGCAGCCTTCGGAATTGGTTAAAATAGCCTTTGTTTATGCAGGTGCCGCCACTTTGGATGAATTATTTGAAAAAGGCAATCTCACCATGTTTATGGTGTTTTCGGGATTTTGCTTGGGTTGCTTGGCTTTGATGGGGGATTTTGGTACCGCAGCTATATTTTTTGTTACCTTTTTAATTATCTCCTTTATGCGCAGCGGCGATTTTTCCAAGCTTGCCTTGATTTTAGGTGGTGCAGGCTTTGCCGGTATGATGGTTTTAAGGTTTAAGCCTTATATTGCCTCACGTTTTGCAGCTTGGGGCCATGTTTGGGAATACGCCAATACCACAGGTTATCAACAGGTTCGTGCTATGTCTGCTTCTGCCAATGGCGGACTTGTGGGGGTGGGCAGTGGCAATGGTTGGCTGGAAAAGGTTGCCGCCGCCGATACGGATTTGGTTTTTGGTATATTAAATGAAGAGTGGGGGCTTATCATCGCTATTTTGGCGGTTTTGTGCATTGTTACTTTGGCTCTTTTTGCCGTGCGTTCCATTGTATCCGGTCGTTCGGCATTTTATACCATTGCGGCTTGTGCTGCATCTTCCATGCTATTGTTCCAAACTGTACTAAACGTATTTGGCTCTGTGGATATTTTACCTTTAACCGGTGTTACTTTTCCTTTTGTATCCAACGGCGGTACCAGTATGATGGTTTCTTGGGGAATGTTGGCATTTTTAAAAGCCGCAGATACCAGACAAAATGCCAGTTTTGCCATACGCCTTCCCAGTAGAAAAGAGATGGGAGGTAAGAAAAGAAAATGAAAAAATTAGAAAAAAGAGCGATAATCTGTTTGGTTTTCGCTGCTATATTGATAATTGGTTTAGCTATATTTGTTTTTAGATATGTGGTGGATGGTGACGATTGGGTTTCCTTTCCTGCCAATAAACATATATATGCCGATGGGCTTTTAAGTAGAGGCACGATTTTAGACCGCAATGGTCAGGTGCTTTTAACTAATACTCCCGATGGTCCTATTTACAACGATAGTACATCTATAAGAAAAGCCACTATCCATGCGGTGGGTGACCCCAAGGGCAACATTAAGGCAGGGGCGGAATCTGCCTTTGCGGATAAACTCACAGGCTATAATCTTATAACCGGCACTTATTCCATGACAGGGAAAGGACGCAATGTGTTTTTAACCATTGATGCCGATGTGAGCAAAGCTGCCAATGCGGCTTTGGAAGGACACAATGGCACTGTGGGGGTTTACAATTACAAAACAGGAGATGTGCTCTGTGCGGTAAGCTCGCCAAATTTTGACCCCAATAATCCACCTGATGTGGGTGATGACGACTCCTCTGGTTTATTTATCAACAGATTTTATTCGGGTAAAATAGTTCCGGGTTCTATTTTTAAATTAGTAACCACTGCTGCTGCCATTGATAATATGGCGGATTTGGATTCTTGGGAATACACCTGCAATGGGGAATTACAGCTGGGAAATGACCGTATAACCTGCCCCAATCCCCACGGCACTGTGGGTATAGATAAGGCTTTAACTGTTTCTTGCAACTGTGCCTATGCTACCTTAACCTTGGCTTTGGGCGGTGATGTGTTACAGGAATATGTGGATAAATTAGGGTTGACCCAATCACGCTCGGTAAACGGCATTAAAACGGCCAAAGGTAAATTTAATTTTGATACCGATAATGAGGCAAGCTTGGCTTGGGCAGGGATTGGTCAATATGAGGATTTGCTAAATCCCTATTCTATGATGGTGTATATGGGTGCCATAGCCAATGGCGGCAGGGCGGTTTTGCCCCAAGCCATTGATAAGGTAAAATCCTCCATGGGGATACCCATGAGCATACCCTATAAGTGGTGGAGCGGTAAAATGCTATCTGCTGATACCTCCGCAAGGCTAACGGAAATGATGCACAATAATGTAATAAATAACTATGGGGAAGGCAATTACCCCGGGTTGGATTTGTGCGCAAAATCAGGCACTGCTGAGGTTGGCGGCGGTAAAACCCCCAATGCGTGGTTTACGGGTTTTATTCGCAACAGTGATTACCCCCTTGCCTTTGTGGTGCTGGTGGAAAACGGCGGCAGTGGTAGCAAGGTGGCAGGTAGAGTTGCCAATAAAGTTTTGCAAGCTATTGTAAATCAGTAAATAGTATAAAATAATGGTGGATTAATAAAAATTATAAGTGCATAAGTGCATAAAGCCATAGGTATATAAGTACATATGTGCATAAGTGTAATAAGTACATAAGTGCAATAAGTACATAAGTGTATAAGTGTATAAGTGTATGAATCCATAAGTACATAAATCCATAAAAAAAGTCGAGAGGATGTTTTACATCTTCTCGACTTTTTAGCTAATTAAAATCTGGTATTTAGCTAATTAAAATCTGGTATTTAGCTAATTAAAATCTGGTATTTAGCTAATT
>JAVXOZ010000020.1:31777-37020 GCA_036644995.1 Clostridiales bacterium
AAAATCTGGTATTTAGCTTATTAAAATTAGGTGGTTTGGTGGGGGGCTATTTATTCTGTATTATTAATTGTTTAAGCTTTTAATGGGGGCAGGTATTCTGCCGCCACGGTGTACAAAAACATCTGGTTTCCATTGATTTACAGGCATGATGGGTGCGTAACCCAGCAAGCCGCCAAATTCAACTTTGTCCCCTTCTTTTTTGCCCGGTGCGGGAATTACTCTCACTGCTGTGGTTTTATTGTTTATCATGCCGATAGCTGCTTCATCAGCAATTATGGCGGCAATGGTTTCCGCTGTGGTGTCCCCGGGCACTGCAATCATATCCAAACCCACAGAGCAAACTGCGGTCATGGCTTCAAGTTTTTCTAAGCAAAGTGATCCTGCTTCCACCGCACTAATCATCCCTGCATCTTCGCTTACGGGAATGAAAGCACCGCTTAAACCACCAACGTGGGAAGATGCCATGGAGCCACCTTTTTTAACTGCATCGTTTAAAAGTGCCAAAGCTGCGGTGGTGCCGGGGCAGCCGCATTTTTCTAAGCCAATGGCTTCTAAAATATCTGCAACACTGTCACCAATGGCAGGAGTGGGTGCCAATGCCAAATCCACAATCCCAAAGGGTACGCCCAAGCGGCGGGAGGCTTCTTTCCCCACCAATTCACCTGTGCGTGTGACTTTAAAAGCGGTTTTTTTGATGATATTTGCTATTTCGCTGATGGATAGGCCCTCTTGGTTTTTGATGGCGCTGAGCACCACCCCAGGGCCGCTTACTCCCATATTGATAACGGTTTCCGGTTCCCCAATGCCGTGAAAAGCCCCTGCCATAAAGGGATTATCTTCCACTGCATTGCAAAAAACCACCAGCTTTGCGCAGGCTAAGCCATCTTCATCTTTGGTTAATTCTGCGGCTTCTTTAACTATTTTCCCCATTTGGAAAACAGCGTCCATATTTATCCCTGCTTTGGTGGTGCCAATGTTTACCGAGGAGCAAACATTATTGGTTTCTGCCAAGGCTTGGGGAATACTTCTGATTAATTTTTCATCCCCCAAGGTTGCACCTTTGTGCACCAAGGCGGAAAAGCCGCCGATGAAGTTTACTCCAACTTCTCTGGCTGCATCGTCCATGGCTTTGGCAAAGCAAACGTAATCTTCGGTATCCGAGGATTCCGCAATCATTGCCATGGGAGTTACGGATATTCTTTTATTAACAATGGGAATGCCAAAATCCCGACCAATGGCTTCACCCACGGATACGAGGTTTTCTGCTTTTTTACAGATTTTATCGTATACTTTTTGAGTGGCAATTTTCGCATCGCTGTGGCAGCAATCTCTTAGGCTTATCCCCATGGTAATGGTGCGAACGTCTAAATTATCGGCTTGCACCATTTTTATGGTTTCCAATATTTCCATACGGTTTATACTAATGGTCATTTGTTTACCTCAAATTCTATGCATATAGGTGAAGATGTCTTCGTGTTGTGCTTGTATTTTCATGCCCAATTCGGCGCCGGTTTTTTCCAATTTTTCTTGGAGCTCGCTTAATTCCACTGTGGAATTTTCCATATCGCAGAGCATTATCATGGTGAAGATATCCTGCATGATGGTTTGGTTAATATCTAAAATATTTACATTGCTTTCCGCTAAAACAGTGGTAACCTTGGCGGTAATGCCAACTTTATCGCTGCCCATAACGGTAATCATTATTCTGCCTTTCATAATTGCACTCCTTTATTTTTCTTCGCTAACTATTTCGGTTAAGTCCATGTTTTTGGTTACATCGGCACAATGGGGGCAAATATTATCATTGTTTAATTCTTCACTGTATTTCCAGCAGCGTTCACATTTTTCCCCGGGTGCAGCGGTAACTTCTATTTTCTGTTCATCACCCTGTTGTGCCGTGGCTTTGGATACAATGAAAATCCCTGCCAAATCAGGCACGGTATTTACTAAATCAAAGGTTTCTTGGTCTAAGGTTAAAGCCACAGCGGCATCTAAGGAGTGGCCAATAACCTTTTCTCTCCGAGCTTCTTCCAAGGTTTTGGAAACATCTTCACGCAGAGCGATGATTTTTTCCCATTTTTGGGCAATGGCTTCATTGTTGTATTCTTCGGGAACCACAGGTGCATCCAAAAGTTGGACGCTTTGGGGTTCACCTTCTTTTTTAATGTAGCCCCAAATTTCTTCGGTGGTGAAGGATAAAATAGGCATTAATAAACGCACCAAAACTTGGAGTGTTTCGTAAAGCACTGTTTGGGCGGCTCTTCTGTTTTCATCATCTTTAGCGGATACATAGAGGCGGTCTTTGATTATATCCAGATAAAATGCACTCATATCCACTACGCAAAAGTGGTGCAGGCTGTGGAAAACAGTGTGAAATTCGTAATCTTCATAACCCTGTAAAACTTTGGTATTAAGGTCTTTTAAGAGGTGAAGTGCGTATTTATCCAAATCGTCCATTTTTTCATAGGCTACGGCATCGGTTTCGTAATTAAAATCCGAAAGATTGCCCATGAGGAAACGCACGGTGTTTCTGATTTTGCGATAGGCTTCGGAAACCTGCTTCATAATCCCCGGGGAATTGGCAAGGTCGTTGCGATAATCTGCGGATGCTACCCAAAGGCGGATAACATCTGCACCCATGTTTTGCACAATTTTCAAGGGGTCCATGGTGTTGCCTTGGGATTTTGATTGTTTGTGACCTTTTTCATCCACTAAGAAACCATGGGTTAAAACCGCTTTATAGGGAGCTTTGCCCCGGGTTGCCACGGATATGGAAAGGGAGGAATTAAACCAACCACGGTGTTGGTCGCTGCCTTCCAGATAAAGGTCTATATCACCATTGATATCGGGATTTTCTTCGATAACCGCCGCAAAGCTGCTACCGGAATCGAACCAAACATCCATGATATCGGTTTCTTTTCTGAATTTTTTGGCGCCGCATTCAGGGCAGGCAAAACCCTCAGGTACTAAATCTTGGGCATCTCTGGCAAACCAAACCTGTGAGCCGTCATTTTCTCTGAAAAGTTTTTGCAGATGGCTGATGGTTTCCGGGGTGATAATGGGTTTGCCGCAATCTTCGCAGTAGAAAATCGGAATAGGTACACCCCAAGTTCTTTGGCGGGAAACGCACCAATCTCCACGGTCGTGAATCATATTGTAAATTCTATCTCTGCCCCAGCCGGGAATCCATTCCACTTTATCAATTTCTGCCAAAGCATTTTGGCGGAAGCCATCTATAGAGGCAAACCATTGCTCTGTGGCACGGAATAAAATGGGGCTTTTGCAACGCCAGCAATGGGGGTAGGAGTGTTTGATGAAAATGAGCTTGATGAGAGTGCCTGCTTCTTCCAAGGTTTTAACCACGGCTTTATTGCCTTCATCTGTGGTTAAGCCTTCAAATTGTCTGGCCTCAGCGGTGAAACGGCCGCTGTTATCCAAGGGTGAAACCACAGGTAAATTGTATAATTTACCTACGTTAAAGTCATCTACCCCATGGCCAGGAGCAGTGTGAACCGCACCTGTGCCTGCTTCATCCGTAACGTGGTCACCTAAGATAACCAAGCTTTCTTTATCCCCAAAGAGAGGATGTTCGCAGGTGATATATTCAAGGTCTGAACCTAAATATTCTTCTAAAATTTCATATTCGCTGATTTCTGTATCTTTGAGGAAGGCAGCTAAAAGAGGTTTGCCCACTATCCATTTTTCCCCGTTGATTTTTAAGAGATAATAGGTAAAATCTTTATTTAAGCAAACCGCCACATTGGCAGGGAGAGTCCAGGGGGTGGTGGTCCAAATGATGAATTTGGCATCAGCGGGAACTTTGCCCTTGGTATCCTTAACGCTGAATTTAACGTAAATTGAGGGGCTTTTGTGGTCTGCATATTCCACTTCCGCTTCGGCAAGAGCAGTTTCACAAGAGGGGCACCAATAAACAGGTTTTAAACCTTTGTATATGTAGCCTTTTTGTGCCATGGTGCCAAAAATGCCGATTTGAATAGCTTCATATTCGGGTTTTAAGGTAATATATGGGTGATCCCAATCCCCACGAACACCTAAGCGTTGGAATTGTTTTTTTTGTATTTCCACAAAATCCAAGGCAAATTCCTTGCATTTATCACGAAATTCCAAAACCGAGGCTTCTTTGCGGTTTAAGCCCAAAGCCTTAATGGCACGTTGCTCAATGGGAAGCCCGTGAGTATCCCAGCCGGGAATATATGGTGTTTGAAACCCTGCCATGGTGCGGTATTTAATAATAATATCTTTCAATATTTTATTTAAGGCATGACCCAAGTGAATATTGCCATTGGCATAGGGAGGCCCATCGTGCAATATGAATGTGGGTTTGCCCTCTCTCAACTCCAAAGATTTTTTGTAAATATCTTTTTCGTCCCAAAAAGCTAAAATATCAGGCTCTTTTTTTGGTAAATTGCCACGCATAGGGAAATCTGTTTGGGGTAGGTTCAGTGTTTTACTGTAATCCATTTCTATAATTATCTCCTTCAATAGTTTGCGAATATTATATAATAAGGTATTAACTCTTATTTTATAATGAAAACAGCCCCATTGTCAACATAAAAAACTTAGTTTTATGTTGATAATAAGGCGAATTTGGCGGTATAAAAAATTTGAAGCTTAATAAAATTAACATATTGTGCTGTTATCCACAATATAAGCTAAAAAAACAGAAAAATATTTTTTTAAGTTTTGGGGAATAAATTTAGTGGGCAGTGCCAAATAAATTTAAAATAATCACACCTGCCACCACTAATCCTATGCCTATTATTCCCAAGCCTGTAATTCCTTCTTTAAAAATAATAGCGGATATCAACGTTGCGGCAATAATCCCAACCCCACACCAAGTGGCATAGGCAATGCTTAAATTGATGGTGAGTAAGGATTTGGAAAAGAAGTAAAAGCACAGGCTGTAAGCACACACAACCCCAAGAGAGGGCAATAAAACAGTGAATCCTTGGGAACTTTTTAAAAAAGAAGTACCGAGTAGCTCCCCAAAAATAGCCAAGAATAAATAAACATATGCCATTTTTAATTGCCTCCTTTTGGTTTATTGTTTAAAATGTTAGTTTAAAGATTAAAAAAACACATTATTTCTTAAAAATTTAATATTATCTAAATTCATATATTTTCTTTGGCGGCAATTTTTTCTAAATAGGATTTGTAGATGTTTTTATAAAATTCGTTGCCTACTTTATCGTGCTCAAGTTGAGTAAATATTTTTTTGGCGG
>JAVXOZ010000021.1:0-36789 GCA_036644995.1 Clostridiales bacterium
CTTCTTAAATCTTAATTAATGACTTACTGCATTAACTTAGACCCTGTGTCCACCATCGCTCTTTCGAACAATGTGACACTCACAAGCTCTACTGTTCAGTTCCCAAAGACCAGTTTGTTTGCCCCTGTGTTTCAAGGGGCGTATATTAATATAACATTTTTTATGTTACTTGTCAACACTTTTTTAAGAAGTTTTAAAAGTTTTTTTTAAAGGCTTAAAACTTAACTTGAATGGCGCCAACTTGATAAAGTATATCACCTATGATTCATAAAGTCAAGGACTTTTTCAACTTTTTTTAAAATTTATTAATCCTGACGTGGACGCATTGTTGGAAATAGCAAGATATCCCTGATAGAGGCACTATCCGTTAATAACATTACCAATCTATCAATACCAATACCGATACCACCTGTTGGGGCTAAGCCATATTCCATGGCATTTAAGTAATCTTCATCCAGGGGATGAGCTTCATCATCGCCTTCTTCTCGCAATTTTGCTTGGTCTTCAAAGCGTTGGCGTTGATCAATGGGATCGTTAAGTTCAGAAAAAGCATTGCAAAGTTCACGCCCCACAACAAAGCTTTCAAATCTATAGGTAAAATCAGAATCTTCAGACATACGCTTTGCCAATGGTGAAATATCAATGGGATAATCCATTATTATAGTAGGTTGAATCAAATGTTCCTCAACTGTGGCATCAAATAAAGTGTTTAGTAAAGCACCCTTGGTGGGATTACCTTCAACCACTATACCTTTTTCTTGGGCAGCAGCAACCATAGCTTCGGCTGTATCAAAAGCATAGTAATCTATACCGCTATATTTTTTAACAGCATCCACCATTGTAATGCGTTCCCAATGGGAAAAATCCAGCTCCTGCTCTTGATAAATAACAGTAGTTGTGCCCAAAACTTCCATACATACACTTTTAACCAAATTTTCCAATAAATCCATCATACCTTCATAGTCGGAAAATGCTTCATATAATTCCAGCATAGTGAATTCCGGATTATGTTTAATGGATATGCCTTCATTTCTAAAAACTCGCCCAAGCTCATAAACCTTATCCAAACCGCCCACAATCAAACGCTTTAAATGAAGCTCTAAAGCGATACGCATATATAAATCCATATCCAAGGTATTATGGTGGGTTATAAAGGGACGTGCGGCGGCACCACCTGCCACCCCGTGCAAGGTTGGGGTTTCAACTTCCATAAAGCCCTGACCATCCAAATAATTACGTATTGCACGTATTATTTTACTGCGTTTTACAAAAACGTCTTTTACCTCAGGATTCATAATCAAATCCACATAACGTTGACGATAACGCAATTCCGTATCTTTTAAACCATGATATTTTTCCGGTAACGGTTTCAAGCTTTTGGATAAAAATTCAAAAGTTTCAACTCTTACGGATATTTGACCACGCTGAGTTCTGAAAACTTCCCCATTTACACCAATAATATCACCGATATCCATAAGTTTTATATGCTCGAAAGATTCTTCACCGATAACATCAATTTTAAAGAACAACTGAATAGTGCCTTTAAAATCCACCAATTCCATAAATGAAACCTTGCCATGGCCACGGATGGACATGATTCTCCCTGAAAGAGAAACCTTTTTCCCTTCCATTTCTTCAAAGTTATCGGTTATTTCATTGCTAAAATTTGTTCTTTTAAAGCTGTGGCCAAAAGGATCTATTCCCTGTTGCCGCAAAGCATCCATCTTTTCACGGCGAATAATCATTTGATCATTCATGCCTACTGCTGATTCATTATTTTCTTGGTTCGCCATTATTTACCCTCTTATTTTATATTTAATACTTTATATTCTATAACACCCATAGGTGCTTCCACATTAACAATTGCACCTACAGCTTTACCCAAAATAGATTTCCCCACCGGTGATTCATTGGAAATTTTAGCGTTAATGGGGTCTGCCTCCATAGAGCCAACAATGGCATATTCCATTTTATCCCCGGATGCCACATCTTCCAATATTACAGTGGAACCCACAGAAACAGTTTCAGCAGACTCTGCGGAATCAATAACCTTGGCATGACGAAGCTTTTTATCCAAATCTAAAATGCTACCTTCAATAAAGGCTTGTTCATTTTTTGCATCTTCATATTCAGAGTTTTCACTAATATCACCAAACTCTATTGCTTGTTTGATACGACCCGCAACTTCCTTACGTCTAACTGTTTTTAAATTTTCCAATTCTACTTCCAGCTTTTTTAGGCCTTCTGCTGTTAATAGCACATCTTGATGTTGTTCATTACTCATTTTACTGCTCCTTTGGGTATTCTATAAAATTATTGAATAGGCAGATTCATCTCATTGATAGTCTGCCTATTCAATATAGTTCTTACTATTATATTTCTCTTATTTAAAAAAGTCAAGTTTTTCCTCACATGAACCTAATATTTCGTAATTTTCCATTGATTGAGAAAAAGCACATCCTGCTTCTAAACTAATATTGTTTGCTATACTTACTTCTTTTAGATATAATATCGCTCCCAGCTCTGTTAAGGAAAAGCAATTTCCCTGCCAAAAAAAATGTCCTTCAAAATCCGATAAACCCAACATTAAACCCGTATTCCAAAATTTTTCTGCATCTTTAGTAATGGCAAGCACCGGTGTGTTGTGCAATTTACCGTTTAATATAGGCACAACAGTTTTACCATAACGATGATATATATGATATGCAAAATTCTCCGATTTATTATAATTTTTATCCCAAATAAAAAGATTCACCTGTTCCTTTAATAAATATTCGCACCAAAACCAAGCTGTGGCTTCGGATACCCCTGCCAATATTATATCAGCATTGGCAAGTTTACAGTTCTTTTTTAAATAGTAAAAGCACAAATAATGTTTAAGTAAATCCAAAGATAATTTTTCTGCGGATAAATCCATATTACCCAATTTACCTATGCAAATATCGGGATTTACTGCATTTAAACTTTTTTGTACCTTTTTAAAGCCAATGTTATTTGTTTTGGGAACCTCTAAAACAAACCTATTTACATCCAATATAGTTGTTTCCGTCTTTATAGAGCAACGGCGAAAATAGGGCAAGGCTTTGGAAACCTCTTTAATTTTAACTAATGTTTTCATATTGAATTATATTAAATAATTTCAACTCTATGCCAACCCATTTTTTATATCGGCAATTTCCAAACGGTTACTATATATAGATATAAAACCTTAACCTTGGAAGATTTTCGCTTTTAACCGTCATTAGCCATTAGGGTAAATCTAAAATTAGATTAATGGGGGAATAGTGGCATTCCATTCCTCAGATATTTCATCGGCTTTACCCATTGCCAATAGTAAATTTTTTATTTCATCTCTATTGGTTAAGGTGTTAATTTCCTTCCGCATTTTTGCAGCATTGGCAAAACCCTTAATATACCAGCCAAGAAATTTTCGCATATAGCGAATACCCAGCCATTCACCGTATAAGCTACAACAAGCCTCCAAGTGGTCAATAGCCATTTCCACTCTTTCTTGGGATGTGGGAGGATTGGGCAAAGGCTCATCATTGAGGAAAGCCAAGGTTTCACGCACCAACCAAGGATTTCCCAAAACACCCCGAGCCAGCATAATGCCATCACACCCTGTTTTGTTTAGCATATCATAAGCAGCTTGGGCTGTAAAAATATCGCCATTGCCAATAACCGGAATATTTAATGATTCCTTTACGGTTTTTATAGAATCCCAATCTGCCTTACCACTATAATAATCCACTCTATTGCGACCGTGAACCGTTACTGCGGCTACACCTACTTTTTCCAATTCTTTTACCAAGGCAATACCGGCATTTTCACCATTAAACCCTTTGCGCACCTTAACAGTTACAGGTATATCAACGGCATTTACCACAGCTTCTGCAATTTGCACAGCCAAGGGTATATTTTTTAATAAAGCCGAGCCTTCACTGTTATTTACCACTTTTGGCACAGGGCAACCCATATTTATATCAATTATAGGTGTACCGTTATTTGCTGCGATTTTAGCTGCGGTTGCCATTTCTTGGGGATTAGAACCAAATAATTGTATACCGCAACAATCTTCCTCCCCCTGTATATCCATGATGACATGAGTTTTTTTATTTTGATAAAGCAAAGCCTTGGCACTTACCATTTCGGTAAAGCAAAAGCCTGCCCCCATTTCCATAAGTATTTTCCGAAAAACTTTATCGGTAATACCTGCCATGGGAGCAATAAACACTTTATTTTTAATCTTTACATTTTTTATATTCACTTTATTGACAATTTTTTTCATACAACATTTTCAAGCCATAAACAGTTAACAATGGCTCAACCTTTTGAATATACTTACTTTCACGTTCCACCAAACGTCCATAACCTCCGGTTGCTACCACAGTAACATCCTTGGCATCTATTTCCATTTCTTCAATCATTTTACCAATAATGCCATCAACTTGTCCCGCAAAACCATAATAAAATCCCGACTGCATACAATTCATTGTATTGGAACCCACCACTTTGGGTGGTTTAACATATTCAACTTTAGATAATTTTGCCGCTTTGGAAAATAAGGCATCAATACAAATACCAATACCCGGAGCAATAGCACCACCCACATACTCACCTTTTTCGTTGATATAATCAAAAGTTGTACCTGTGCCAAAATCCACAACAATTACAGGCCCCCCATAAAGTGCAAAAGCAGCAATGCCATCAGCAATGCGGTCTGCCCCAACTTCTGTGGGATTATCAAATAAAATTTTCATACCTGTTTCAATGCGACCATTAACCACCAAAGGTTTTATATCAAAATATTTTTGGGACATATAAAAAAGGGCTTCGGTTAAAGCAGGAACCACAGAACCAATAACAATGCCATCTATATCCTCTTTTCCCAAATGCGACCTTTCCAACAATTCTAAAATAATTAAGCCAACTTCATCTTCGGTTTTTTCACCTTGAGTGGATATTCGCCAATTATAGGCAACTTCATCTTTTACAAAAACACCTATAACTATATGAGTATTGCCTACATCAATGGCTAATAACATAAATTTACGTCCTCCCAGATTTGTCCATTATGCGGACTAATTTTCTTCTAAAACAGTAATATCTCCGGAAATTACCTGAGCTATTTTTTGGCTATCCAAGCGTATACGCAAAAATCCCTCATCGCTTAAACCCACAACCACTCCGGTAATTGCCCCATTGGCAGTTTCCACCTTAACTTTTTTATTCATCAATAAAGAACGTTCTTCCCATTCTTCCCTGATATCATCATATTTACCTTGAAAAAATTCATCATAAACATCTTCCATACCTTTTAAAAGATGGCATAAAAGAGTTTTTTTATCCACATCTTCGGTTAATATTTCTTCCATACCCACGGCAATACGGGCAATATCCTCAGATAATTCTGTGGTTCGGATATTTAAGCCCACACCAATAATGGCATAGTGTAATTTATTTGGCTCCGCCTTCATTTCCGAAAGAATACCGCAAAGTTTACGTCTGCCTATTAAAATATCATTGGGCCATTTTATTCCCGGTCCCAATCCAGGATAAAAATCTAAACCACGACAAATACCCACCGCTGTAACAATGGTTAAAGCCGTAGCCTCTTGGGGTTTTAATGCAGGGCGTAAAATAACAGAAAACCATAAACCATCATCAACAGGAGATTCCCAGCTATTACCTCTTCTGCCTTTTCCTTGGGTTTGAGAATCCGCAACCACCAGTGTGCCCATGGGAGCCTTATTTTCCGCTTCATTATAAGCATATTTATTGGTAGAATCCACACTATCCAAATAAATACAATTTTGACCCAACCATTTAGTTTTTAAGCTATCCTTAATTTCCTCCATAATATTATCCCCCAATTTTACTCTTAAATACCATTACAACACCGATTATAATAAAAATTACACCGCCTATTCGCAAAGGAGATAGAGGCACCACAGGGCTGCGAAATAGACCAAAATGGTCAATTACCACCCCCATAACAACCTGTCCCAATAAAATTCCCACAAGTACAACTCCAACCCCTAAATGGGGCGTTGCCACAATAACGGACATTACAGCTATTACACCAAGGAATCCACCAATAAGCTGCCATTTGGGCACTTGGGTAAAAGCCATTAAATTCCCTTTGCCAAAAACCAGCACCAAAACCAAAAGTACAAGAACCCCACCGATAAAGGAAAGCAAACCACCCGCTAAAGACCCAACCCGTTTACCAAGACCGGCATTCACCGGGGATTGTATCGCTAAGGCTATTCCACCCATTATCACAAAAATAAGACAAAAAACTTTATCCACTTTTTTACTTCCAATCAAAACCCACATTATAAACCCGAATTACAATACAAATTATAATAACACAATTCCTGAAATTCTACAATATAAAATGCCACAGCTCCATAAAATCTTTTTATTAAGCCGTGATTTTTATTTAAAAGTCAATAATATAATTATTCCAGATTGTCAAAAAACATAGTTGTTTGGCAAGATGTCAGGCTGTTAAGAAAGACTTAGATTCGGTAAAACTCCCTGAGCAGCGGCTGCTTATGTACCTATATGTACATAAGCAGTCGATGGGAAGTAATTTTGCCGAATATCAGCCTTTATACACAGCCTGAGTTTACTAAGTAAACTCCCTAAAATACAGTGCTATGCTGCAAATAGGGAGTTTACTTTTGTGAACCCAATGAAAAAATATTACCCATCTATCCGAGCAGCCCTATTGGAAAAGCCACCTTGACAATGGTTCAAAATATTTTCTAAAATTATGGCGTGGTTCTGCTCCTCAGCCATAATAGTACGGATTATTTTTTTCAGTTCATCACAAGGTATTCTGCCCAAAACCTCACGATAAAAGGCCAAACCTTGATATTCCGTGGCAATGGCTTTACCCAAGGCAATATCAAATGAATAGGTTTTAGGGGTAATAGCGTGAAGTTTTAAATCATCCCCACCGTAAAGACGCTTATAGATATAAAGAATCTTGCGCAAATGACCTTTTTCCTCATCGGCAATTTTAAATATCTTTTCTCTGTCTTTTTCTTTTTTTGCCATTTTCGCAATTTTGCGATATTTCAACCAGTCGTTCTTTTCATCCTCCATAGCAACTTTCAACATTTCCTGCAATACCCACTCTCCCTCGGGAATGTAGTTTTTCTTCCCCACGAAAAGACCTCCTCTTTCCAAAATTAAGGGTATTCTTTCCATTGGTTTTCTTCTGTTTCCTCTTTATCCTCACCTAAAACCACCCATAAGACCAAGGCCGCTACTGATATAAAAATAAGGGCAGCAAGAAACGCCATGGAAATCATCTCCTTTTGTTTCGCTACCCTATATTATGTAAGTTATTCTTTTTTTGTTACAGTTGTAAATCCGTAAGTTCCACCCGTTCATTGCCTTGGTAATTTGCCAAAATATTTGCCACTGTGCCCAAATTACCAACCCGCCAATTAGGGGCAACATCTGCCATGGGCTGTAAAACAAAAAGCCGCTGATGTAGACGAGCATGGGGAATAGTTAAATCATCACTTATAATTTCAATTTCATCATATAACAAAATATCTAAATCTATATTTCTGGGACCATTGATAAATTCTTTGGATCTACCCATCTTTTTTTCTATACCTTGGGTAATATCTAAAAGTCCTTTGGGCTCCGCAATGGTTTCCACCAAAACTGCACCATTTAAAAAATCCGATTGTTCTTTAAAACCCCAGGGTTCGGTTTGATAAAGTTGAGACTTTGCCAAAACCACGCAGCCATATTCTTCTAATAAGGCAACAGCTTCCTTTAAATTCAAAAGCGTATTGCCGATATTGCTACCCAGAGCTATAACAGCTTGGCTCATTTTCTTTCCCTCCGTATTTCCACCGCAGCATGAAAAGGACCATCGCTGCCAGGAGCTTTAGGCTTATCCACTCGTACTGTTACTGCGTTAACAAGGGAAAAATCCATTAAAACACTTTGGCTGATTCTCTCTGCCAAAGTTTCAATTAAGTCAAATTTATTATTGGTAGTAATATCTGCAACCACATCATAAACTGCACCATAATTAACGGTTTTTTCTAAATCATCGCTTTTGCCCGCCAAGGAAAGGTCGGTTTCTAAAATCAAAGAAATCATAAATGGCTGACCATTTTTCTTTTCAAAATCAAAAAAACCGTGGTAAGCGAAGAATTCCAACTCGTTTAAATATATTTTATCCATTTTACACCTCTTAATATTGAGCTTTTAAAGTAGCATCTACCATTTTTGCTACTTGTGACATTTCTTTTACATCATGAACTCTAATAATATCCGCACCATTAACAATGGATTGGGCAGTTATTGCCCCATCGCCAAAAAGCCGTTTATCCACAGGTGCATCCAGCACCAAACCCACGGTTTTTTTGCGGGAAGCAGCCATTAAAACAGGGCACCCCATCACTGAAAGTTCTTTTAACTTTTTGGTTATAAGTAAATTATGTTCCATATCTTTGCCAAAGCCAAAACCCGGATCCACAATAATTTGGTTTTTATCGCACCCTGCATTTACACCAATATCTATACTTTTCCTCAAAAATGCCATAAGTTCGGAAATAAAGTTATCGTATTGTGCCTCAGTTTTATTGTGCATTAAAATCACAGGGCACTGAAATTCCGCTGCTACTTTAGGCATATCCGGATCACGCTGAAAACCCCACACATCATTTATTATATGGGCACCGGCTTTCAGTGCTGCTTTGGCAGTTGCGGCTTTATAGCTATCAATGGAAATAGGAATTTTCAACTTACCTTTCAATGCCTCAATCACTGGCACAACTCGAGAAATTTCTTCATCCAAGCTCACCTCAGCAGAACCCGGGCGTGTACTTTCACCGCCAATATCAATAATATCCGCACCATCACGCTGCATAGCTAAAGCGTGTTCCACAGCTTTATCCGTATCAAACCATTGGCCGCCATCGGAAAAGGAATCAGGAGTACAATTTAAAATCCCCATAATCAATGTTTTTTCGCCAAAAACCAATTCACCACCATTATAAGACATTTTTCTTAGACTTCGTGGCAATGGCGCATTTAACAATTCCGTAAGTTCATCCGCTAAAATTGGCAAGCCAAACATTTGCAGTTTTAATTTTTTCACAGCGGTTCTCAATTGAACTCTGGTAGCCATAATCATAGCCGAAGTATGCCCACCTTGGTTTAGCAATACATCTCGATGAATAGCCACATCTCCGCCTACCGAAAGCATAGTTTGTTTTAAAATATGGCAAGCAGGGTCTCTTAAATTTTCCGCAAAAATATTAAGATATCCCAGCTTTTTACTCATATGGTCTGCACCATATTCATCACTTTTTACATACTTTTCGTTAAAAACACGTGCTTCATTGGGATTATCAAAGCAAAGAATTCTTAAATTAAAGTTATTCATTTTCCTACCTCTAATTAAATATTACCACTTTATTTTTATTATCACTTATATTACCACTTCAGGTATTTGCCCATTGGCAAATTTTTTACAATGGATTAAGCCGCTGCAACCTGTGCATAATCTGCTTTTTTTATCCGCCAAATAAGTTAAGCGGTCAAAGCCTTGGGTATCATCACATCGGTGATTTTTTATTGCTTTTAGAATTATTTCTTGTTCAGCATGGGAAAAACCCGCCTCTTTCAAAAAAGGGCGGGATAATTTTTCACTTTCCACGGCATGGTCTTTTTCATTATCCTGATATTCCAAAAACCGACCGATGTCATGTAAAAAGCCAAATACATAAATGAGTTCCTTAATAGTTTCTTCAGAAAAAGCCTTTAATTCAGGGCAAGGAACTTCATTGGTTAAATAAAGAATATAAGCGGTTCTTGCCACCTCGGCAAAATGGGTAATATCGTGGTGGCAAAAAACCCTATTTTTTTCTTCATTTTCAATGGCTTTACAATATTCTTGATATTGAGGTAAATTAATAATTACCCCGAGTTTTTCCATTTTCGTCATTTTCGTCACTCTCGAGGGATTCGCCTTCAACGGGTTTAAAAACATCATCTATAACCAAATCATTATCTTCTTTTTTGGTTTCCGTTGCAGTTTCGGGTTCTTCTGCGGTTTCCACTGCGGCACTATCCGTGGCATCATCTGCGGTTTCCATAACCTGAGCTTCCACATCTATAATTTCAACTTCGCTTTTTACCGCAGGTGTCCATGTACGCCCTTCCATTAAGGCATTAAATTCCTGGGCTTCCACCGTTTCTTTTTCAAATAAAGTTTTGGCAATGAGGTGAAGTTGGTCTATATGCTCTTCCAAAATGCTTTTGCATCTTTCATAGGCATCGTCCATCATATTGCGGGCTTCTCGGTCAATGGCACCTGCCACTTCTTCGGAATAGCTCTTATCCTGCCCTAATTCACGTCCCAAGAAAACCTGCTCTTGGTCATGGCCAAAGGTCATCAAGCCCAAAGCATCGGACATACCATAGCGCATTATCATTTTTCGCACAATGGCAGATGCACGTTCTAAGTCGTTTTGTGCCCCTGTGCTAACATCTTTTAAAATCAAGGCTTCAGCCATACGTCCGCCCAAAAGAATAATTATTTCTTCCTGCATACGGCTTTTTGTCATATAATTTCTATCTTCTTCCGGCAACATTAAGGTATAACCACCTGCTCTGCCCCGGGGGATAATGGAAATTTTATGCACAGGGTCTGAGGTGGGACAATAATAGGCAGTTACAGCATGGCCGGCTTCATGATAAGCAGTGAGTTTCTTTTCGTTTTCACTCACAACTTGGCTTTTCTTTTCAGGTCCTGCAATAACTCTTTCGCTGGCTTCTTCCATTTCAGACATATGAATAACTTTTTTATTGCGACGTGCAGAAAGTAAAGCAGCTTCATTTACCAAATTAGCTAAATCCGCACCGGTAAATCCCGGGGTACGTTTAGCAACTACACCCAAATTTACATCGCCATCCAATGGTTTTCCTTTGGCATGGACGTTTAAAATTTGTTCTCTGCCTTTTACATCGGGCATACCCACGGCAATTTGTCTGTCAAAGCGACCGGGACGCAAAAGTGCAGGGTCTAAAACATCGGGTCTGTTAGTTGCGGCAATCATGATTATACCGGAGTTTTCCGAAAAACCGTCCATTTCCACTAACAGCTGATTCAAGGTTTGTTCACGTTCATCATGTCCACCGCCAACGCCTGTACCACGTTGACGTCCAACGGCATCTATTTCATCAATAAAAACAATACATGGTGCATTTTTTTTGGCTTCGGCAAACAAATCCCTAACACGAGAAGCACCAACACCCACAAACATTTCCACAAAATCCGAACCACTGATGGAAAAGAAAGGCACACCGGCTTCACCTGCCACAGCTCTGGCAACCAAGGTTTTACCTGTGCCGGGATAACCAAAGAGTAAAACACCCTTGGGAATTTTAGCACCTAAAGCCGTATATTTTCTGCTATCTTTCAGAAAATCCACAACTTCTTCAAGTTCTTCCACTACTTCATCAACTCCTGCCACATCGGCAAAAGTGATTTTTTGAGTATTGGGTTCCTGCATTTTAGCCCTACTTTTGCCAAATTGCATAACTTTAGAGCCACCGCCCTGACTTTGGTTCATCATAAATATGAAAACACCCAATATCAAAAGCATAGGCACAAGCATAATCAAAAGGCTCATCCACCAAGGATCACCGGGATCCGGGGAAAATGATACTTTAATATCGTTAGCTTTTAAGGTATCCATTAAGGTTTCTTGGGGAGGAATAGTAGCTGTATATTTCTTTTTGCTTTTATCTTCAGCAGTTACATCCCAAGCATTGTCACCTGCCACAATGGAAACGGTGGTAAATCCCTTATCTTCTACCTTGGCATAAAATTCAGAGGTAGTTAATTCCGTTATACCGTTATTGGCACCGCCCATAAACTGAAACACAGTTAATACCGTGAGGACGATGAGAATAAATACCATTATGTTCTTTGCGTTCTTCAAATCATTTCTCCTTTCAGAGTTGCAGTTTATCTCATCTCAAATACTGTAAGAGCACATTTTATTCATTATCAGAGTATTATATCATAATTATTTTATTTTTTAAAGTAATTTTTTGTGTTTTTTTACAGTTTTATTGCCAGAGTAAGATTACTTTTACCTTTACCCAAACATTGCCTATACCCCACTATCCAAATGATTTGGTCACCCATTGCCAAAAGGGGTATTTCCAAACGCCTTTCTCTTGGTATTTTTTCATTTATAAAAAAATCACTTATTTTTTTACGTCCCCCACTCTCCAAGTAAAACCAATCACCTTTACGCCAATTACGTATTGTTAAGTCTTTTACTATATCCTCACTATCAAAAACAGCACAAGTTTTTTTGTTGGCTTTTAATGCTGAAGATTGAGAAATTTCAATTTTAAAATTACAGGGTTCAATAAATACGGTGCCTTCTTTTGGCAAAGCCACAGACCATTCTTTTACCTTAGGCATACAGCCCAAGGAAAAAACAAGCCCAGTACCGTTTTGTCTTACTTTGCCCATTTTACCCAAAGGCAATTCCTTGCCTGTTTTTAAACCCAATATTTTTTGCACAGTGTTAAAGTCTAAAGGGCAGCCAATTTCTGCACAAATTTTGCCAATTACCCTACTATTTACACTTTTAGCGGTAATTTCCAATATTTTATTGCTTAGAATATACTCGCCGTTTTCCGATATTACAACTTTATCATAAATAACTTGAGAAAAAGAATCCAAAAAATCATCATCCTCAGTGGCAATATCACCCAAGCGGCAAAGGCTATCGGTAATATTACTGTTCATAGTTGCCAACAAAGGCAAAACTTCATGGCGAATTTTGTTACGCTGAAAAGTGGTGTCCTCATTGGAAATATCCTCGGCATACTCAATATCATGTTCTTCACAATAATTTAATATTTCAGCCTTGGTAACACATAATAAAGGACGACCCACCCCATTTTGCAGTGGTTTCATGCCACCTAAGCCTTTAATGCCGCATCCTCGGATAATATGGGCAATAATAGTTTCTGCCCTATCATCTTTATGATGGGCGGTTAATATTAAATCTTTATTTAAGCTGTTAAAAAATTCATACCGCACATCCCTGCCGGTTTCTTCCAATCCTGTTTTACGCTGTTTTGCCAAAGCTGCCACATCTATTTTTAAGCATTGAAATTCAACCCCTAATTTAGCCGCAAATTCTTTAACCAAAACTTCTTCCGCATGAGCTTGGGGGCGTAAACAATGGTTGATATGGGCAAAGGTAAACTGATATTGGGAATAATTTTTTACCATAAAATCTGCCAGTGCCATGGAATCGCCACCTCCGGAAACCCCAATAACCACAGTTTTTGCCTTTCCCATGATTTTATTTTCATCTATAAATTTTCTAATTTTATTTTCCATAGTTACCCCGTTTTAGGTTAATATTAAAAGAGTTTAACCCAAGTTACCTTAAACTTTTGGGTTAAACTCTTTTATTCTATATTATTACCCGTTTACCTCTTAATAATCCCCGGCATATCAACTTAATAATTAATAATTGTTTTATTATCCCATCACTGCCACGGTAATGGTCATATCATCTTTGGGCTTACCCCCACAAAATGCCACAGATCCACTTAAAATTCGTTCAGCAATGGTATGAGCCTCCTCTTTGGCACTTTCAT
The DNA here is from genome assembly GCA_036644995.1 of Clostridiales bacterium. Lineage (GTDB taxonomy): Bacteria > Bacillota > Dehalobacteriia > UBA7702 > UBA7702 > Cryptoclostridium. Next base: position 13,681 of record JAVXOZ010000021.1, read on the forward strand.
TCAAAGTTTCCGTTAACCAAAGTTCCATTTCGGAGATATCAAGCCCTGTTTCCAAAACGCCATCGCTCACCATAACCAAAATATCACCGGGAATTAGCTTTTCTTTAAATATTTTGGGTTTATCATCTCCAAAACCCAGGGGCATACTATTACCTGCCACAACTTTTACCCCAAGATTTGGTGAACAAATAAAAGAAGGTGCTGCCCCCAATTTTACAAAATTTGCCTCCTTGGCATATAAATCCAGCAAACAAATATCCGCTGTGGCATATATTTCTTCTTCTTTATTCAGCAAAAGCAGATAATTTACCATACCTGCGGCAAAACTTTCATCAAAACCGGATTTCAGCACATCGGTTATGAGATTCATGGTAATATCCGCTTCTTCTTTGGCTTTTTTGCCGCTGCCCATGCCATCGCTGATGATAAAGCAATGCTTGGCATTGGCAAGGATAAAATCATTGTGGCTATCCCCCACTATGCCTTGTCCACCTTTTGCCATTTCCAAGGAGTGGCTATTAAAGTTCAAAGCACCCTCTAAAAAATAGCAACAGCGGCACAGTTCATTTTTTTCAATACCGCACTGAAATTCTCTTAACCTAAATTTTTTGCCTGTTAGTTCTTCTATGGTATTGGAAACCACTCTGCCGCAGCGTCCATCACCTGAACAATGACGTATTTTTAACTTTAAATCAATATAATTATCATCCACATTATTTAAACTTATATAATCAACGGGAAAATTCTTTTCACGTAATTCCACACTTAATTTAGAACCTATAATTTTTCTGAATTCCACATAACTATCCAGATTTTTTTCTATTTTAGTCAATAAGTTAACGGTATTTTCCAGCTGACTGATGGCAAGGTACCTCCCTGATGCGGTTTGCTGCTGCCAAAATACATTTTTTTTGTACATTTCGTACAGGCAATTTACCGAGGCTACAATTTCCTTGCGATGAGAACAACGCTTTCGGAAGGACTCAGGCACATCCTTGGCATAAAGCACTCCTTTTGCCTCAACCACCGCAAACATGGTCATAATATCACGGTAATTCACATAAAAATCGCTTTTCCAACAGATATCTTTAAGGCTGCAATCATGGCACACTGTGCGACAAAGATGATTTAAAATGCCTTCTATATTTTTTTCTTCTTGGGTTTCCTCTTTATTGGAACTCAATGCAGATTTTAACGAAGTTAAGGCTTGCCCCGCAGATCGCAACCGCACATTTACATATTCATCAGCATGGTAACTTTTCAGCAGCGGTTTCACAGCGGTGTTACCCTGCTTTAAAACCTCTTTACTGCGAAAAAGCATTTTATCCGGCACTATAAACAGCAAACCAGCAGCTATCATCGAAGCAATAACCGAGGTGGCAATAAGTGAGGTATTTAATAAATAAAAGGTTAACACCAAATTTCCCGATAAAAACCCAACTATAACCCCTAATCTGCCAAAACGGTGAAAAACACCACCCAATAAACCGGAAAAGGCAAAAAGCCCCAATGCCGATGGTGATGTTGCGCCCCCAAATGAAGGGATAACCCCCATTAAAGCACCTACCGCAGCACCACCCCCTACGCCACCCAATAACGAACCCAGTAAAACAGCAAAACGCATGGCTATTTCACTAATTGGCATAGAGAATATAACAAGATGTTCCAAACCCATAATAACAGCTGTAATTAATAAAAAATTGCATAGGATCTCCTCCCAGGTTGCCCCTTCCATAAAGGTGAAACGTTGCCATGTTTCCAAAGTTGTTAAAAACACCAAAGAAAGACCTGCACCTAATATGCTTTCAGCAATAATAACAATTAAAAGGAGATCCGTTATGCCGGTGAAGATTAAAAAACTACCCCGAACTGCCAAGGTTGCGGCAAAAACAGTCAGCGGTAATAAATAGCGTGCTTTATTACCATTGGGGGTATAAACACCAAAAAACAGCACTAATAAAAGGAGTATGGCTGTGTATGCCAAGGGCGTGGTTGTCCACAACAGTGAGCCAATAATAACGGGTATTACCTGAAAAACCACCCTTTTTTTATCCCACACTGCCATGGCGGCTATCCAACCTATGCCACAGGGAAACACACTTTCCGCAAATGATGCACCTGCCAACAGCAAACCAATAGCGGCAAAAAACAAACTTTTCCACTGAAAATTATATGTAAATATTTGTTTAAAGTCCAAGGGCGTAATAGCCGGTGGCTTTCTTTTTTTCTGTGGTTCTGTTTGCTCAAAAGCATAAAATTTCATATGTTCTGTCATTTCCCTCACTCCTTAAATTAACACGGCAGTGGTGGGCGAAAACACCTAAAACTGAATTTTATCCTTTAAGAGCTAATTAAATGTCATATCACGATGTCATACCAAAGGATAAAATCATATGAGTTCAAAAAACGGCAACACGGTGTAACTATAAAATTTCACCTTAATTCAATCATATCCGTCCTCACATCAACTTTAGGTGCAGCGATTTTTTCCGCCCCCAACTGCTTGATTACAGTATACGACAATGAGGATAAAAACCGTGTCGAAATTGAAAAGTGCCTTTTAGAGATTTACGACAAAATTCCAAAAAAATTATGTTTATTTTCATTATTTTCTCCTAAAAAATTAAGGAAAAATCTTTTTGCCCTGTATAAACCTACGCAAAAAATGACAAGATTTAAGTGTAAATTGTATTAAGTTTTATAAAAAACAAATTTTGTGCCTACACCCAAAAGAATAAGTCCCAAAATACGCCACCAAGAAAAGGGGATTTTTTCAGCCCCAAACAAACCAAAGGAATCCACTATCAAAGCCATGGATATCTGAAACAAAATAATAGCAGCAGTGGCATTGCCCACTCCTAAGGCGGTCATAGCATATATAACCCCAAAAATTATCACAGCACTTAAAACACCGCCAAAATAGCCATAAAATGGAATTTCCCCTATTTTAGACCAATCTCCCTTGCCAAAACCCAAAACCAAAATAAGCCCCATAACAACGGCACCAACCAAATGTACCAGCAATGTATTTTCTGCCACGCCGATGGTTTTACCCGCTGCGGTATTAAAAGTACCCTGCAAAGCCATGGCTGCACCTGCCAAGCCTGCAATACAAAATGAAAATATTCCGTTCATGCTTCACCTTTTTTCATATATCTTTACCGATTTTGCTTTTTCTATGCCATAATTTTTCCACAATAGGGCATAATATCAAAAAACCAAGCAAAGGAGCAAATATGACGATTACAGCTTTAACCGTGGGAAAAACCATATTACTCTTTATATTCACTCTGTTTTGCTTTCGCCTTATGGGTTATCGTTCTTTAGGGGATATGGAGCCTTTGGACTACGTAATAGTTTTGGGCATAGGAGAAATCATGGGTTCACCTTTAACAGATGTGAAAAATGGCATCTTCATGCCCATGGTTGCCATCGGCACTCTTACCATCTTGCAAATTGCCCTATCATCTTTATATGCAAAACTACCAAAAGTGGAAAATATCATGGAGGGTGGTCCTGTGCCGGTAATCAGAAATGGTAAAATATTGACTAAAAACTTGGCAAAAAACAGAATAGACTTTGAATCCATCATGGAAGAACTGAGAATAAAAGGTTTAAGAGATGAAAGCGATGTTGACATTGCCAATTTAGAACCATCGGGTCGTTTCAGCGTAATTTTAAAAAGTGAAGCATCCCCAATTACCCCCAGATTTTTTGGTGAACCATCTTCGTTTTATTTGGCAATTCACGGCAAAATTGACCCTTGGGCATGGAATGAGAGTAAAATAAATGCAGAAGATGTGTTAAATTTTTTACGCTCTCAAAAAGTCAAAACATGGTCTGAAGTGGACTCTTTAATATTAAAAGGCGAAAATTTCTTCTTAACCCGAAAAACAGAGTAAATTTTTTTACGTTTACTACTTGACATTTGCGCAGTTTTATATGATAATATATTTCGCTGCGGCGGTGTAGCTCAGATGGTCAGAGCACTCGGTTCATACCCGGGGTGTCACTGGTTCAAATCCAGTCACCGCTACCACATGGCGCGTTGGAGAAGTGGCTTAACTCACCAGCCTTTCACGCTGGCATCCAGGGGTTCGAATCCCCTACGCGTCACCAATTAAAGACCTATTTTCCTTTTAACGGAAAATAGGTCTTTTTCTATATTTCAAACCATGATATAATCTTAACAAAGATGATTTATAGGAGAAGCAATATGATTATAGAAACTAAACGACTATTTTTAAGACATATGCAAGAATCAGATTTTGATGGACTGTGCAAAATATTACAAGATAAAGATGTTATGTACGCTTTTGAAGGTCCGTTTAGTGATGTAGAAGTACAAGATTGGCTTTACAGGCAGTTAATGAGCTATAAAACAGAGGGTTTTGGGTTATATGCCGTTATCTTAAAAGAAACCGGTGAAATGATTGGTCAATGCGGTTTAACAATGCAGGATTGGAAAGATCAACGATTACTTGAAATAGGATATTTATTTCAAAAAGAATATTGGCATAAGGGATATGCCACTGAAGCAGCAGTAGCCTGTAAAGAATATGCTTTTACTGTTCTTGGTACAAAAAAAGTATGCTCCATTATTAGAGATACAAATAAAGCCTCACAAAATGTAGCCATTCGAAATGGAATGATAGCTATAGATACCTGGGCAAAACACTATCGTGGCGTTGATATACCACATCTTCTTTTTTCTGCTGAACCTACAAAATGAGCATAATCTCCCTAAACCGTAAAAGCTGTTTTTGTTTTTAAAAAGAGGTAACAAACATTGTTTGCTACCTCGCTAATAAATCAACCAAACCCAAACTTTAAATATCGTAAAAGGTGTGTTCCCAAAATTGTTTTGTCTCTTTTACGGTTTTTTGCCAAGAGAATAACTTTGCTCTTTCCAGTGATTTTAGGGAGAGGGCTTTTCTTTTGCCCTCATCTTCATAAAGTTCCAGCATTAGCTCTGCCAATTTCACGGTGTCAAAGGCATCAAAATACACAGGGGCATCTCCCAATACCTCGGGCAAAGATGAGCGATTGGAAGAAATAACAGGTATTCCCATAGCCATGGCTTCCAATGGCGGCAAGCCAAACCCCTCATAAATTGAGGGATAAACCATAATTTCCGCTCCCCCATAAAAATAAGGCATATCTTTAACAGGAATAAACCCGGGAAAAACAACGTGGTCTTTAAGTCCCAAAGCTTCCACCAGCACATCAAGGCGGTCAAAATCCGAGGAACGCTTACCGGGCAAAACCAGCTGCCACTTAATATCCTCATCTTTTCGCAAAAGATAATATGCCAAAATCAAAGTTTTTACATTTTTTCGCATACCATAGCCGCCTACGTAAATAAAATAATCCTCTGTAATATTATAGTTTTTCTGTAAATATTTTTTTGCCATATCTTTTGCCATAGGTTTATAAATAGGCTCTGCGGCTTCGGCAATAACCACAATTTTATCCTGAGGGTAATCAAAAATATCCATAATATCTTTTTTAGAGGTTTGGGAAACAGTGATTATACCATCGCTTTCAGCCATTACTTTGGGCATTTTACCCAAAAACTCCTTGAGATAACCCTTACCCACGGTTTCGGGAAAAACATAGGGTATCATATCGTGTATGGTAACAGTTTGGGTGCATTGTTTTTTCAAAGGCAAGCCCAAACCGTTTTGTGGAACATGGAATATATCTATATTTTCCGCTGCCAAAGTACGGGGCAAAAATTCATTTTCCCATATTTCGTGGGAATTATGGTTATAATCCAAAATGCTGTCATCCGCAAAGGTGAAGCCCTTTAGTTCCTCCCCGGGCAATAAAATTCTTACATTATCACTTTTGCATAATGCCGATAAAAGCCGCCAAGTGTAAGTTCCTATACCTGTGCCACGGTACAAAAGTGCACCTCTGCCATCAATGGCTATTTTCATTTTCTACCTCCGCTCCCCTTTTATATATTTTCATATAAAGTTTTTCTCTTTTATCCTCTTTGGCTATGATTTTTTCCAACTCATCTTTCTTTTTTTCGCTAACAGCAATTCTGTAAATATCATAGGGGAAAAGCAAAAACCCCATTAAAGCCCTTTTTTCCTGAGAATTTAAAGGATTTTCTTTCTGGTAAAGTTCCAAAGCCTCCCAAATTTTTGTGCCGCTATCAGTGGTATCTTTCAGATAGCGTCTAAAAAGCTGCCACAAATCCATAATAGCTAAATCCTCTGCCATATAGCTTAAATCCGTTAACTTTATTTTGTTATCTGTTCTCATTAAAGTATGGCAATTTATTTTACCGTAAACAAAATCCCCATTTTCCACCAAATTATCTTTTAGATTATCTAAAGTCCCGTCACAAAGCAGAAAAAGACTTTCCTCACTCCTCTTAATCAAAGCATCGTTATATTCTCGTGTTTTTTTAGATTTTGATAAAGCTTTTTCCCCATCATCCATTAGTTTTTCCATACGATGTAAATATCGCAAAGGATTTTTTTGGGGTAAACAATATTGTGTCCAATCAAAATCCCGTGCAATTTTATGCAATTTACCCAAAGTAGTAGCTGCTGCTTTTAAAGTATCGGCGCTGCCAAAATCCACAGATTTGGCTTTTACTTCCTCTCTGGCAAAATAGCAGGCTTTATGGGTTTCTAAAACTATTGCACCGTTTTTATCTTTTAAAGGGGCAGCGGCTATTTCCCCTTGATTTTCAGCCAAATATTGCCAAAATTCCATTCTGCCACTTAAATAAGGATCTTTTTCTTTTGCCCCAGTTACTAAAACGCTTTTATCTTTAGTACCAAAACGCCATTGGTTTTTATCTATTTTTTGATATTCACATTTAATTTGCCAATTTTGGGCTATTTTGTCTTTATCTTTCACTATCCTCACCCAACCCTGCTTCTTGCCTTAATATGGGCAACCACCGGTTTTCATTTTCCAGTTCCTTTACTACACTGCGAATTTTTTTATTAAAGGTATCTAAACTCCAAACTGTATCTTTGCCAAAATAACGCTCAGCCAACCGCCAATATTTTTGAGGGAACAGCAAAAGGGCGTAAAGTACCTCCCACTGTTTTTTTGTTAAGGGTTTAACATTGGTATATCCTGAAACAATGGCTTTGATTTTCGATTCGGAGTCATTTCCGTATTTTAAGCTGCGCTTAATTAAACGCATTAAATCCACAATGGGCATATCCAAAGTACAATAATCAAAATCTATCAAATATCCCTCTTTACCTTGGATAATAAAGTTTCTGGCAGCCACATCGTAATGGATAAATGCCCCTACTTTAAAATCATCATGGGCAATACCGGGATATGAAGAAGTTAGCAGCAATTTTTTTGATTTTTTAGCTTTTGCCATAAAAGGTTCGTAAAAACCCAAGTACATTTTTTCAAAAAAATTACGCTCACCCAAGGATGCTAAAGCTTGAAACTTTTCCATATCTTCAATACGCTTGCCTGTTTTTTCTATCCAACTAAAATAAGAAAATTTAGCACCTTGATTTTCTAAAAGCTTTTCACTGCGTGAATATAGGTGAAACTTCCCCAAAGCCTCTGCAGCCGCCCTAAGGTGCCCTATATTATCAAAGTTACATGGTTCACCGCAAACCCAATCGTAAAGGGTATAAAAGTCATCTCCATGGCTGAGATAAGGTAAACCCTTACAGGATATAGGCTTGGCAAAATTCTGAAAACCACACAGGTTTAAATGTTCATGAGCAGCGGCAATAAAGTCAAGGCGATTTTGGTTTAATTCGCTACATTTTAAAGCATAATCACCGTGAGATGTTTTCACCCGCCAAACATTAAATTTTATTTCTTCTATATGTTGCGGCGTTATACCCCATTTTTTAACTATTGAATATAGTTTTTCCATTGTTACCTCCTCAGATTGACGTGGTTTTCCAAACTCACCCATTTGCTTCATTTTCTTATCATCAATAGCCAAACCATGCCATAAGCACATTTGCTACTATATTGTTCATAGCGAAAGGAGTTTAATTACCCTTTAGCAGGCAAAGAAAGTTTGAAAGTGGCGAAATTTACAAATTGCTTACACACATCAAAGAACAATCCACGTCCCTTTCTTGATATGTTTTACCGATTTTAATCTTCATCTAAAGACTATGGCTAATTTGGGGAAGTAATAATATTAAAAATAATTAAAAAATTTAAAACGAAACTGCTTTCATTTAATTACAATAAACTTCCCTACTGAATTCTACTGTGACAAGTCCAAAATTATGCAAAACAAAAAGAGCACACAAATTATTTTTTGCGTGCTCCCCATAATTCTACTAAATTAAATTTTTGGAAAAACTAAAATACTGATATAGATATGATTTCTGTATTAACATAGATAGATATGATTTCCGTATTAACATAGAACTCCTAAAAACCGAAATTTCCCAAGAGAGCCAACCACACCATACCTAAATTAATACCTTTTTCAACATCCCCCAAAGTCCCCACCAACCCCAGACTTTTCAGAATGGGTTAGACTCGCCAAAGGCTAAAAGGGGCGGACGTGCAGTGTACTCTGATGTACATAAACGGTCGGTCATTTTAGTTTTTGGCGAGTATCACCCATTCTGGGAAGTCTGAACCTGAAATGGGTTAACATGAACCATACAATGCTTAACTTTTGGATATCCTTCTTCAATAACATTGTGAACATTTTCGGAAATAGCGTGGGCTTCATTGAGCTTCAATTCACCATTAACTCCTATTTCTAAATCCACATAAATTTTATTGCCGAAAAGTCTGGTGCGAATTTCATCTATGGATAAAACGCCATTCACTTCTATGATGGTATTTTTCATTGCTGCTACGGTTTCATCATCGCAGGCTTTATCTGTCATTTTGCCAATGGCATCACGGAAGATATCAAAGGCTGCTTTTAAAATAAAGAAGCAAATTACCAGTGAGGCAATGGGGTCTAAAATGGGAAAGCCCATAATAGCACCAAAAATACCCACAAAGGCACCAACTGAGGACATGGCATCGGAACGATGGTGCCAAGCATCTGCCATTAAAGCACTGGAATCTATTTTTTTTGCTCCCCAACGTGTTACCCAAAACATGGCTTCTTTAACCACAATGGACAATACAGCAGCCCATAAAGCAAGTTGACCGGGAACTGCCAATTCCCCATCTAACCCTTGAATTATTTTAGTAACACCGCTAACACCTATTTCAAAGCCCACCATAGCCAATATAGATGCTAAAATAATAGCAGCTACACACTCCATACGTTCGTGACCATATTGATGGTCTGCATCGCTTTGTTTTTGACTGGCATTATAGCCAAAAATAACAATAAACGTACTAAAAACATCTGAAGCAGAATGCACGGAATCTGAAATCATTGCACCGGAATTTGCAACTACACCGGCAATAAATTTTACAATAGACAGCACAACATTCACAATTATGCTACCAATGGAAATCTGCATAACCAATTTTTTACTGTTTTTATCATCCATAACATTGTTTTCCATAAGAAGTCCTCCTCATACTGTAGATATACCAAACAGATTAACAAAAAAAAGCACCGTGGTTACTGTCCCACAGATGCTTCTGCTGCCTTTGGCCCGACTACGTGATACATACCGAAAAATTACAGAAAAAACAAAACATCTGTAATTCAACAGGTTTTTCAAAAATGCTTAAAACAGAAAACACACCAAAGCAGCTATATTAGCCATGGTAAATGATGTATTAACCAATATTAAACTTTTTTAAAGATATACCACTGTCTGATCAGTATAAATAGTAAATTAAGAGTCGTAGTAATTCACTCATTATACACAACCATAGTGCGGTTAGTCAAGGATAATCATTGCAAAACCTACTTTTTTTTAAATATTACGCCATGATTTGGGGTAATGATTTTTTAGGGTGCCGCAACCATCAGATTTTACCCAACCCATGGGAAAATCATCGGCAAAAATCAAAATATAGCCCTTTGGTGCCTCTACTTTTAAAGTTAAACCCTTTAAATAATCTGCAATTTCCACGGATTCCACAGGAAAGCTGAGATGATTTTCCACTTCATCTTTGGTCAAAGATAAAGCCCAAGGCTGAGATGGCACAAATCTTTTGTTTTTAACATCTCCCAAATACAGCCCCTTACCCACTATTTTCAAACCTTGACAACAGGGTATAGTTTCTGATGTTAAAAATAAAGAATTTTTGTGCTCTCCGATTCTGCCCATGGGCATTTTAATTTGATTTTCTATCAAAAAATCTTTGAAAATCTCTAAAGATTCAGCACAAATCTCACTATTATCCGAGGTAAATTCCCGAGGCAGTTTTTCACCGTTTTTTTGTAAATGGGCGATAAAATGCCCTTCCCCTTCTATACGATGGGGCCACAATCTTGCAGTTTGGTCAAATCCATCTACACCCCCAGCAAAACCATATTGGTGCGAAATAGGCACAAGGGAAAAGTCAGAATGATCATGTAAAAAATCTTTGATAATCCATTCATCTTCTTCTCTGGTAAAAGTGCAGGTGGAATATACAATTTCACCACTGGGAGCAGTGAGGCGAGCTGCATCTGCCATTATTTCCTTTTGCCAACGGGGAAAATCACGGTCAGTACGTTCTATATATTCTTTTAATAATTTTGGGTCTTTTCTAAACATTCCCTGACCGGAACAAGGAGCATCTACCAATACCTTATCAAAAACAGCCCCAAAATGCTCCCCTAATCTTTTAGGGGTTTCATTGGTTACCACGGCATTTTTCATCCCGAAAAGCTCTAAATTATGTAAAAGACCACGACACCGACTATTGCTGATATCATTGGCAACCAAAAAACCGCTACCACCCAAAAATTCCGACAACCTGGTACTTTTGCCACCGGGAGCAGCACAAATATCTAAAACCCAATCATCTTTTTGGGGCTTTAAAATTTCAGCAGGAGCCATGGCGCTTGGCTCTTGAATATATAGTATGCCACCGTGATAATAAGGGTGCTTGGCTATTTTCTTTTCTTCTGAATAATAACCGTAAGGTGCCCAAGGTACAGATTTTTCACAACCTATTACCTTTTCTTCCCCACCTTTTATTTTACACATATGAAAACGAAGACCGCCATGGGATTGTTCACCCATGGCCGCCTCAAATAAATCATATTCATCTTTTAATATTTCCCTAAGTTCTTTTTGTAAAGAAATAGGTAAGTCCATATTATTCTCCCATTAATCCTAAAACCTTAGCCACAGTGGTAAGCATTTCACCACGATCAATGGCAATATTGTGCAGCACTTCTTTTTTATCTAAATCTTGAAGTCCTCGGTGGATTTCCACCCCTGTTTGCTTTTTCAATTCTTGAGAAACTGTAAATTCGTCCATATCATCGGCACTGCCTTTTTGGTTGATAGCATCATAAACAGCTTTATTAAATTTATAAGGATTCGCAGTAGATGCCACCACGGCAGGGGCTGCACCTTTATGTTGAGTCAAGTATTCTTCCCAAGCGTTAACAGCCACAGCGGTATGGGTATCCATTAAATAATCATATTTTTTATACACATCGCCAATGGTGGCTAAAGTGGTATCCTCATCGGTAAAATAACCACTCATGATGTCTTGCATGGCTTTTAAAGTATCTTCTGTTAATTGATAAGAGCCTTTATCGTTTAAATCTGCATATAAAGATTTTAGGGCATCCGCATCTCTGCCATTCATTTCAAAAACAAAACGTTCAAAATTACTGGAAATTAAAATATCCATAGAAGGGCTAACAGTGCGATAAAAATCACGATTTTTGTTGTATTCCCCATCATTTAAAACATCGGTTAATACATTATTTTTATTGGAAGCACAAACTAAACGCCCCAAGGGTAAACCCATGGCTTTAGCGTAATAGCCTGCCAAAATATTGCCAAAATTACCTGTGGGAACCACCACATTTATGGCTTCACCCATGGATACGGCACCACTTTTTACCATAGCACCATAGGCTTTAAAATAGTAGACTATTTGGGGCAGCAATCTACCCCAGTTAATGGAATTGGCAGAAGAAAGCTTATAATTATTTTCTTCTAAGTTTTTATTAAATTTCACATTGTTAAAAATGGATTTCACCCCGGTTTGGCAATGGTCAAAATTGCCGTCTAAAGCCACAACCGTAGTATTTTTTCCTGTGGTGGTTACCATTTGCAAACGCTGCACTTCACTAACGCCATCTTTGGGATAAAACACAATTATTTTGGTTTTTTCCACATCCCCAAAACCTTCCAAAGCGGCTTTACCCGTATCTCCCGATGTGGCAACTAAAATAACCACTTCCTTATCGGGTTCTTGTTTTTGCATGGAAACTTTTAAAAGATGGGGCAATGCCTGAAGTGCCATATCTTTAAAAGCAGCGGTTGGACCGTGCCATAATTCCAAAATATAGGTATCATCATTTAATTTATGTAAAGGTGCTATTTCCTTATCATCAAAATTTTCGCCGTAAGCTGCATTTACCACAGTTTTTATTTCTTCTTGGGTAAAATCGTCTAAATAGTAGCCAAAAATTTCCGTTGCCAAATCCTGATAAGAAATGGTATCTAAGGAATCCATAAGCTCCTTATTGGCACAGGGCACACTTTGTGGTACAAACAAACCACCATCGGGAGCAAGCCCGCTGTATATGGCTTTTGATGCGGTTACAGGTTCTACACCGCCTCTGGTACTGATATACATAATAAACCTCGTTAAAATATTATTTTAAAACAAAATGCCCATAATATATAGGGCCATGTTTACTTTTTTTATCCTCATATTCCGTGGTAATGCCATCAAAAAACTCGCTGTTATGAAAATCCAAGCTTACATCAACCAAGGAAAAACCGTTATTTGTCATTTCGGTTAAGGTAAATTCCATTAATTGTCTCACATCGGTACGGAAAAAAACATCGCCGTTTTTTGCCAGAATTTGTTTATACTGTTTTAAAAAGTTTTCATGGGTTAAGCGGCGTTTACCATGGCGTTTTTTAGGCCAAGGGTCGGAAAAATTAAGGTAAAGGCGGTTAACCTCTTGGGGGGCAAACCATTTATCCAAAGAATCCGCATTACCCCTTAAGACCGCTACATTTTTTAATTCATCACCCAAGGTTTGTGCCGCATCAAAAATCACTTCATCCCTTAATTCCAAAGCAATAAAATTAGCATTTGGCAAAGATTGTGACATGGCTTTTAAAAACTGCCCACGTCCCATTCCCACTTCTAAATAAACAGGATTTTCATTGGCAAAATGTTGCTGCCACTTACCTTTTTGTGTTTCATTGTCAGCAATTACCAAATGGGGATAATTAAGAAATTCCTTTTCTATACCCGGCACTCTTCTTAAACGCATTATTCTTTGGGGCTTGTTTCACCGTCGAGATTTTCGTTGGTTTCTTCGTTGGGACGCAATTCACCATCGATACGTTCGTCGGCTTCTTCGATGGCAGCATCGGTATAGCCCAATTCCTTTTTAAGTTTATGAGCGATTGCCTCTGCCCAAAATTTGGTTTTATCCGCCATTTTTCTGAATTTTTTCATGTATTTATCTTTTCTGGCGGCTCTGTTTTCGGCATTTATTGTTACGGTATTTAAAACATACCGCATTTGCAATAATTCTTCTTCTTTAAGCTCTTTAAAGTCTTTATTGAGTTTTTCAATTAAAGTTTTATAATAATCTTCAAACTCCTTAAATTCAATTTCTGAATCCATAGCAAGATATTCTTTAATTTTTGCTATAATTTTTTCCATGATTTTCTCCTCTATATTAAAAATTATTCATATAAATATAACAGATTTCACTAAAAAAAGCAAGGATTACTCCACTTATAGTATTTATTTTATCTGGGCATAAATGCTATTTTTAGTTAAAATTACCATTACAGCCGTCCCTCTGCTTTAAAACTATAATATTTGCCATTGGGACATATTATTAAATGGTCTATTAATTCAATTTGCATTTTTGTTAAAGCATTCCGCAATTCATTGGTAAGCAGCACATCTTCAAGGGATGGTTTGCTGATATTGGTTAAATGATTATGGGAAAAAACAACCTTGGCGGCATTATATTTTAAACAAACCGAAACAATGTCCCTAATGCTAACCGTAGCCTGGGTAGCACTGCCTTCTTTCCATGTTTCTTCAAAAATAAGGTTAAAATCCGCATCCAAGCACAGCAACACAGTTTTTTCGCCCTGAGTACCATAATATATGGTGGATAACCAATCCACCATTGCGGAGAGTGAAACAAACCTCATGCCATCTTCTTTACGGCACCGTTCATAGCGGTGGAATAGTTCCGGTAAAGTGCTTAAAAATTGACCGGTTACAGGCCCTACGCCTTTTACCTTGCTAAGAGTTTTTTCATCGGCATCAAATATTTTATCCAAAGATTGAAAAGTTGCCATCAAATTATGGGCAATACCATTGGTATCACCTCTTTTATGAACAAAATACAAAAGATATTCCAATATCTCGTGGTCTTCCAGTCCTGCCAATCCATTCTTTTCTATACGATTTCGCATACGCTCTCGATGCCCTTGGTGCATATTATTCCTCCAAACTACTGATAATTATATTACCATATTTAAGCAATAACCTCAATATATTATCTTGCTTTTTTATTAAAAGAACTCTATAATATATAATATCACTATTTGGAGGATGAAAAAATGAAAACAGTATTTGTTGATGATTATAATTACACATTCACCCCCGGGGATGTTTTGGAAAAAATGGGTATGCCCAGAGATAACAGTTTTAGTGCCAATATCGCAGAAATGATGGAAAAGCTCGAACCCATTGCCAAGCCCCGTGCATTTTTTATGGAAACACCCATAGAAGCCAGAACAGAGGACTCTGTAACTATTTTAGGGCAAACTTTTCACAGCACAGCTTTGGTGCGAAATTTTACTGATGTTGAAACAGTTTACCCCTTTCTTTGCACTTGCGGTAAAGAATTAGCGGAATATTGCGATTCATTAGAAGATATAGTAGAGCAATATGCCTGTGATGCCATTATGGAATTTTACTTAAGAAAGGCATCTTTAGCGCTAACGGAAAGTTTATCCAACTTTTTAGAAACCGATGGTTTAACATCTTCTGTTAATCCCGGTTCCTTGGTTGATTGGTCCATCACCGAGCAACAGGAGCTTTTTACAGTATTCGGTGAGAATGCAGATAAAATCATGGTTAATTTAAGCGAAACTTCATTAATGTATCCGGTAAAATCCGTTTCCGGCATTCGCTACCCTTCCAAAAAAGAGTTTAAAAATTGCGAATTATGCCAAAGAAAAAACTGCCCCACCCGAGAATCCGAATTTGACCAAGATTTATTCATAAAAACTTTACACGAATAAAACCTTGACAATTTTTGAATTATGTCAGATAATATTAAAGCACCATTTATGAAAAAAGCATAATAAAAACCAAGTAAGTCACCATCTAAGATGTGTTGATGCAACTAAGGAGTTATAGCTCAGTTGGTTAGAGTGCTACGTTGACATCGTAGAGGTCAGTGGTTCGAATCCACTTAACTCCACCACCTTATACAGGTGCTTTAATAAATAATAAAACATAATAATTTTGGTTTGACCACTATTTTTACCACCACAAGAAATAAAGCAACCCTATCAGATTTTTACGTCTGATAGGGTTTTGTATATTGATTTTAATGAAAAATTATCGGGATTAAAAGTGGTAATTAAAACAAATACAAAACAGATATTTATGTTTTAATTTAGTTATTTGGGTTTGCCGCTTCTTTTGCATCCGCCGCATTTATTTTTTTAACATGAACATTAAGAACCAGAGCAGACACAAAACCAACAACGGCAATAACTAAGGAAACTATAAATAAATATTTATATCCCGGTGCTCCTGGGTAAGCATCCAATAAATTCCCAGCAATGGTATTCATAAACACTTCCGGTGCAAAACCAATAACTGATATCATACCAATGGCTGTACCACTTAATCTTTGAGGAATTTTGCATTGGTCGATAGGGGCAAAATAAATACCACGCATACCGCAAACACCCGCAATACATAAAAGCATCAAAGCCACGGCGATATAGGTAACAGAAGGAGATGCAGGTAAAACCACAAACCCAATCAAGGTTATGACAATAATCACAAAACAAGCGATGATAACCTTGGGAATAGATCCAATTTTATCTGCAACTATACCACCAACAGGGCCACCTACAAACATAAAGAAATAAGAACGTATAATGGCTAAGCCTGCAGCAACCGAAGTGGAAAGACCCAGTATTTCCGTCATATAAGGTGTTAAATATGTGGAACTGATATATATGCTGTAACAAGACATTACCACCAAAGCTAATATCCAAACCGATGGCATTTTTAAAACAGTACCAATATCTTTAATATGAATTTCACCGGCAACACCTGTGACATTATCACTGATAAATATCCAAACAAGCACTGAAGCAACAATACAAAGGATAGAATCCACTATTAAAATACCGGTGATACCGGCGACAGATGCTCCCATTTTGTTAAAGAAGAATAAAAATCCAAAAGCTACAACAACATCAACAAAGCCCCTGGAGCCTTCTAAAATACCAAACATTTTGCCCTGTTCTGAACTGCTGCCCAATGATTTGGCAATCTTTAACATTGAAGACCAGAAAAAAGCAGTGGCTATTGCCCCCCAAAGGAAGAAAATTACCATTTGAACAATGAAACCCGGGTAAGTTGAATACCAAAGACCTAATATACCTGTGGATAAAAAGGCAATGGATAATAATCTTTTAGGTGAAAACTTATCTGCCAAATAACCACCCGGTGCATAAAAAAGCATGGAAGATAAACCATATATACTCATTGTTGCACCAAATTGGGCATTGGTGAGATTTACTGCTTCCAAAATAGTATCGTAAAATGTCCATCTTAAATATGGTAAGAAATATAATGCTCCTGAACCGATACACATGATAAATATTATCAGGTACCTATTGATTTTAAACTCTTTCATAAATGCCTCCTATAAATTGTAAATTGAATCAAAATTTTATGTTCACGATTAAATTGTAGTAGCAATATGCTTTATTGTTCACGATTAAATTGTAGCCAAATTGCTCACGATGCCAAACTATAATGCAATATCCATGCCAAAAAAACAACGACATAAAAATGCCGTTGTTTTTGCTATTTACTTATTAATAGAAATAGAGATAAGTGATTCAATTTTAATGCTTTAAATTCATTCATGTGTTGAGTTTTTGCGGTATTTATTTACATCTATGCCATATTTTTTAATTTTCTTTTCCAACCCTTGGCGTGTTATATCCAATGCTACGCTACACCGAGAAACATTTCCTCTCTCTTTTGAGAGGGTTTTCTCAATTAACGCTTTTTCATAAAATCCTACCATGTTTTTAAGACCGGTATTAGGCTGAGAAAAAGTGGGCAAATCCGCATCTTTGGGTTTAGAAAAATCACCCAAGGTTTCAGGGTGTATCTCCTGCTGAAATCTATTGCGCAAGTAGGCAGGCAAGTGCTTTAGTGATAAAATAATTTCACCCGGGGCAGTCATATTCATAGAGCTTTCAATGGTATTTGCCAGTTCTCTAATATTACCCGGCCATGAATATTGTGAAAGCATATTTTGAAAATCATCTGAAATTTGATATATATTATTGCCGAAATCTTCATTACATGTTTCCATAAAATAACGTGCTAAAAGCCCCAAATCACCACTGCGTTCCCGTAATGGCGGTATAAAAACAATGCCTGTGGATAATCTGTAAAAAAGGTCTTCACGCAGCTCACCGCAACGTATTGCCTCAATGGGCTGCTTATTTGTAGCACTGATAATACGGCAATCTATTTTTTTGGTTTTACTGTCGCCGATACGCTGGACTTCTTTTTCCTGGAGCACACGCAATATTTTTGCCTGTAAACCAATGGGCATAGAATTGATTTCATCTAAGAACACAGTTCCGCCATGGGCTTTTTCAAATAGACCTTCTTTATCCAAAGCCCCTGTAAATGCCCCTTTTACCGTACCAAATAAAATGCTTTCCAATAAGTTTTCCGGAATAGCAGCACAATTTATGGGCACAAAATTGTTGTGCATAGCAGGACTGGCATTATGGATACTTTGGGCAAACATTTCTTTGCCTGTACCGGTTTCGCCATAGAGCATGATGGGCATTTTTTTAGCTGCAAAACGTTTAGCCATTTCAACAGCACTTTTCATGCTGGGGCTTTCACCGATAATATCATCAAATATATAAACAGTTCCGTTTTTCATAAGCTTTTTTCGCAATCTATAAGTGTGCTTACTCTCTATGCCGCCTAATTTTATTAAGCGTTCTTTCATCTGATTTATATTTTCGGAAATACCCAAAACCGCAGCAACTTCATTATCTTCCCCATCAATATAATAAGGATAATTGCTAACAATGGAATTTACACTATTACCATCACTTGAGTAATATTCGCTGTTTTCATTAATTCTGGGTATCCCTGTTTTTAACACTATCAAGCAAGGCGGCAAACTGCCCTTTTCATAATCAGTATGGGTATAAATGGATGTAATATCCTTTCCTACCATTTTTTCTTTGGGAATACGCTCTAAAGATTCTGCTCCATTATTGGCGTAAATAATGATTCCCCGATGATCCACAATATGCACCGCTTCATGAATTTGGTCTAAAATATATAATAACATTTCTTTTGTAATTTCAATTTCTTTTGTAATCAATTTAACCACCTATACATTAAGCAACAAAAGTTGACAGTATTTTCACTCTATGCAACATTTGTTGTAGAAACAAACGTTGCTATTTGCTAAACAAAATAATACACCTATTTTTTACTTAAGTCAACAACGTCAACCAGTATTTTTATTTACAAAAAAACTTTGTATTATTATATCATTAATATATACCTCTTGCAAACCAACAAGAAATGAAACTTTTTTTCTCATAAAATCGCTTTTGGCACAGTTCTTGCTTTATAATTCAGTGTTCACGATAAAGAAATTAATTCACTAAAAATTCATCAAAAAAAAATTAGGAGGCAAATAATGTTAGACTTTAATATTCTCAAAGAAGAAGAAATGCAAGAAATTGTTGAAGGTGCTTATAAAATTTTAGAAACCATTGGTGTGGAAGTTCACAACGATAAGGCATTGAACTTATTAAAAGGATTAGGATGCGGTGTTGAAGAAACCAGAGTTACCATTCCTCGCACAGTTGTTGCCAAAGCGTTATCAACTGTTCCCTCCTATCTGAAAATTTACGATAGAGATGGCAACCTTGCCATGGACTTAGGTGGCAGAAACAGCTATTATGGTTCCGGCCCCACCTGCCCCAACTTCATTGATGCACGTACCGGCGAACGCCGCATTGCAATAAAACAAGATGCTGCTGATGCTTCAGTGGTTGCAGATGCCTTATCCGGCATAGATTTTGTAATGTCACTTTGTATGATTGGTGACCAAACCCGTGGCTTAGCTGATTTACATGAAGTAGATGCCATGGTAAGAAACAGCACCAAACCCATTGCAACTTGGGCTTTTAACGGCGAAAACACCCAAGCTATCATTGATATGTGTGCCGCTGTAAAAGGTGGTTTAAAAGAATTACAAGAAAAACCTTTTGCCATTGTTTATGCCGAACCCACCACTCCTTTAACCCATTGCAAAGAAGCTTTGGATAAAGTAATGATTTTAGCTGAAAATAAAGTACCTGTTATTTATTCACCTGGTATGTTAGTGGGAGGCACAGCACCTGTAACCGTTGCCGGTGCCATGACTGTGGGTATTGCGGAAAGCTTAACAGGCTTGGTTGTTCATCAAACAGTATGCCCCGGTGCTCCTTTTATTAGCTCCTGTGGCGGCTGCGTAATGGATCTTAAAGAAATGAAAACACCTTACGGTGCTCCCGAAAGTGTATTACTTTACGGTGCATCCTCTGAAATATATAGATATTTGGGCATTCCTTCCTTCGGTTTAGCCGGTGCTACCGATGCTAAAAAAATTGATGCCCAAGCAGGCTATGAATCTGCTTTGGAAATTTTCATCAACGATGCTTGCGGCGGTAATTTAATCCATGATATCGGCTTTACCGATTACGGTCTTACGGGTTCTTGCCACCAAATGGTAATGTGCGATGAGATTATTGGTTTTGTTCGTCGTTTACGTCAAGGTGTTAGTGTAAATGCGGATTTCCTTGCCTATGATACCGTTAAAGAAGTTGGCCCCGGCGGCAATTACTTAGCAGCAACCCATACTTTTGAATATTTCAGAAAAGAAATTTGGTCCCCCCAAATCAGCGAACGTCGTTCTTATGAAGAATGGGAAGCAGATGGTAAAAAAGATTTAGAAGAAGTTATAAGTGAAAAAATTGTTGATATTTTAGACAACCATAAAGTAGCACCTTTAAGTGATGAAGTAATCGCCAAATTAGATGCCATCATTGCCAAAAGCGAAAAAGAAATAAAAGCCTAATTAAGATATAACACCAGCTTGATTTTATCAATAATGAATAAGTGTAAATGCCAAACTTTTACCGGTTTCGCATTTACACTTTTACTTTATTATTTGCACAATATCTATGTTACCTGCTAAAATATATGATGCTAAATAGGTGCTACCAATTAAACACTATAACAGGATAGAACAATAACGGCAATTATACCTACAACGGGAATTTTTAATATTGCACGAAATATTAAAAATTAATAGTATCGTTTTTACCACCAATTTTACTTAAAAAAACAATTAAAACAGCAAAAATATGCTATAATAATTACATTAGCGGAAACCACTTTAATTGTTTCCCCTTGTTGAATATTTTGTTTCCTCTGGCATGATTCTTGCAATAAATATAAGTGATTCACAATATTATGAAAAGAGGGAATATCAATGAAAATTATTACACACAAAAATAATTTGAATCATTGGGTATTTTGGCCGCCATTTTTAGTTTTATTATTTGCCATTATTATTAGTTTTCTTAATAAAGATGCTTTTGCCACAGCAATGAACAATGGTTATGCCTGGGTAAGCCATTGGTTTGATTGGCTCTACCTTTTACTTGGCTTGGCTTTTGTGGTTTTAGCAGCAATAATCCTTTGCACCAAAGCCGGTAATTTAAAATTTGGCGGTGCTGAGGCAAAGCCTCAATACACATTTTATCAATGGTTTGCCATGAGCCTATGTGGTGGCATTGCCATTGGCATAATCTTTTGGGGGGTAGCAGAACCTATTCAATTTTTAGCAGAGCCAAATAACGGTATAAAGCCATTTAGCCCCGATGCTGTGCTATTTTCCATATCCCAAGTCTATATGCACTGGTCTTTTACCCCTTATGCCCTTTACACAGTGGCAACTATCCCCATTGCCTTGGCAGTTTACAATTATAACCAAAAAATGACCATCAGCTCAGGTTTATATTTTATTATGGGCGATAAATGCCATGGAAAATTTGGCAATATTGTTGACGCAATTTGTCTTTTTGCATTAGTAAGCGGCATGGCTTCGGGTATGGGATTAGGGATAATGCAAATTGCCAGTGGCTTAGAATTTGCAACAGGACTACAACCTTCTACCCTAATTTGGGCATTAATTGCTATTTTCATAGTAATAGCTTTTACTTTTTCCGGAGCACTGGGCATAGATAAAGGCTTAAAATGGTTATCTGACCAAAATCTAAAACTTTATATAATGGTACTTATCTTTTTATTGGTTGTGGGACCAACTGCTTTTATTTTAAAACTTGGTGTAGAGGGTCTTGGGGTTTTTATTACTACCTTTTTTGCAAAATCTACCTTTTTAGGTGCGGCAACAGGTGAAGATTGGTCACGCTGGTGGACGGTGTTTTACTGGGCTATGTGGATAGTTTACGCACCGGTAGTGGGTATTTTCTTAACTCGCCTATGTTATGGACGAACTGTTCGTCAATTTTTAGT
Organism: Clostridiales bacterium; assembly: GCA_036644995.1. GTDB lineage: Bacteria > Bacillota > Dehalobacteriia > UBA7702 > UBA7702 > Cryptoclostridium. Next base: position 35,629 of record JAVXOZ010000021.1, read on the forward strand.
GGTAAATCTGATTGCTCCTGCCATTTTTGGCATTATTTGGTTTACTATTTTTGGTGCCACAGCCATTAATATGCAGTTAACAGGTATTCATGATTTATGGAATACTTTGCAAACCAGCGGCTTAGAAAGTGCGGTTTTCACTTTCTTTCAACAAATGCCTTTTGGCACATTTTTAGTATTCTTATTTTTGGTTATTATCATTATTTCCTTTATCACAATGGCAGATTCCATGACATCGGTTGCCGCTATTATGAGCACCAGCGGTTTTAGCCAAGAAGATAAAGAACCATCCACTATCCTAAAAATTATTTGGGGTTCTATAATTGGCTTTATGGCTTGGATAATGATTAGTTTTGCAGGGATAGATGGCGCCCGAATGCTCACAGTATTGGCATCCTTACCTTTATTGTTTATCATGATTGCCCTATTTATTTCCACAATAAAAGGACTATACGCTCCCGAAACGAAATTATATATAAAGAAAGAAAAAAAACATTTCGGAGCAAAAAATGAATAATATACGAAAAACCGTTTTAGATATGTTAAATATTAAGGGTATACCCTATACCCTCAAAGAGCACCCTGCTGTATTTACCATAGAAGATATGGAAGCCTTGCACTTGGATAAAGATGAGGTAATACCTAAAAACCTATTTTTGCGTGATGATAAAAAAACACATTATTATTTAGTAGCAATAGATAAAAATAAGCGTTTAGATTTAAAAAAATTGCGGCAACAACTCCAAAGTCGCAGTTTAACATTTGCCTCCAATGCTGATTTAGAAAAATATTTAGGCTTAACCCAAGGCTCGGTATCACCCTTGGGAATTTTAAATGATGTAACATTGTCCGTAGAAATAATCCTTGATACTGATATGAGGAAGGTTTTGGGGCGTTCACTTAGGGATTTATGAAAACAAGTAAATTTTGAGCGACACCTTCAAGCGGTGCAAAGAGAAAACGACCATGCAAGAGTAAAAATGCTCAAGCGTGGCCGTTTTTTAATTACAGTGTAGGCAATTCTTGCCTACACTGATTATTTATTATTTTCCTTGTCTGCACCATAAGGAGTCTTAGGTTCTGCCACCATGGACAAATTATCCTGTGGGTTTATTTCATATACAACACCCTTGTGTTCTTCCTCAACGAATGATGCCGAAC
>JAVXOZ010000022.1:0-35030 GCA_036644995.1 Clostridiales bacterium
TTATTCTATTACCCCACAGCACCTCACCCATGCCATAACCTGCCGGGGCGGCACCCAGCGATGAAAGTGAGTGACCGTGGGTAGCGGATGCCTTATTATCCCAGCTTGATTTTTGACCGGTGGTGACGTGGATATTGCCGTCATTACTGTGTGATATTGGAGCATAGTTTGCATTATGATTATGGTTACCTTCCGCTTTATTATCCCAAGTGGTTTTTTGGCTTGGGGTTACGTGGATGCCGTTATCTCCAAGGTGGTCTAACGCTGTTTTAATTTTAGCGTCAATGGTATCCCAATTATGGTTTAAAACCGTGATATCCGGTGGGGCATCGGTTAAATCTATTTTTGTTAATTTGTAATTTGGTGTATTTGTGCTCATCCTTGTTTCACCTGCTTCCATGTTGTGTATTTTGCTTTAATTGCCGCCCAAGTTGGTAGTGCGTTTTTAAGTGCCGACCATGTGGTGTTAACTTCACTCACCTTAACCGCAATAACAAACTGTTTGCCTGTTTCTACCTCCAAAGGAGTTATGGCTATATCCGATAATATTAACATACGCACAACCTCACTTTTTCCTTGAAAATTTCATCGGCTATTGTCCAAGTGAAAACCATTTCATAACTGCCTTTTTCTTGGGGACGCAATAAACACTTAATAGTCTTTTCGGTATTGTCCACAAGGCAATCACCTGTTATTGGCGCACTGCCCCTACCATCTTCCCAAAGTTTTATCATAGTATAGTTGGCACACAGTATTTCAAAATATTGCGGCACCGTGCCACAAGGCAGCACCTTAAACTCCAGCCATTTCTTTTCACCCAATATCATTTCCACGGCGTTACTGCAATTCACACAAATGCCCCCTTTCTAAGTGATAACCGCTTTTTTGCGGTATTAAATCATAACCTTTATTTACCATATCAACTTCCCACAGCTTTAAGTTTTGCAAAGCACAGCCATGCTCCACACCGACAAGGCGATATTTTAAAACTTTAAGGGAGATATGCAGTTTTTCCGGGTCGACGGCAAATAGCACCGTAGCACAATAACTGCTGTTCCCGGCATCATCCCAAGCGGTTAAATCCACCACATAGGTACCATCTAAATCAAAAGGGACTGCGGTTTCCCACAGCCCCTTTGCTTCATCAATCAGATTAAAAATTATATCCTTGCCATCGGCTTTGCCGATTAATTGTGTAACCACGGCTTAGTCTGTTGCGGTTACGGATATAATATAGGTTGCACCGCAATCCACAGGATTAGGTGTAATTGTGACGGCGGAAATAACCGGTGCCACGGTATCCAATTCCACAGTTCTGGTTATAGTGGTTGTTTTTCCTGCACTATCCGTGGCGGTTACTTCAATGGTGTTCATCCCTTGGGTAAGAGTGATAGCTTTACTGTATGCTCCGGTGCCCCCATTTACCGTTACCCCACCTTGATCTGTGTTATTAAGCTTAATGGCAACAGTGGTGGGTGAACTGGTGGCATCGTTTGTAACCCCTGTTACGGTAAGTGCAGCCACGTTGGTAACTAACCCAACAGTAGGTGCGGTTACGCTTAAAACAGGTGGTGTGGTATCAACCTTAAAAGTGTTGGATGTTGCCACACATTGGTTGCCGTCGTTATCGCTGACCTGCAAGCTAATGGTGTGGTTGCCATCGCCCAAGGAACTTGTGGGAGTATAATCAATGTTATAGCCACCTGTTACAGCTGATTTATTTATGTTGACCACAGGCACTGCTACATTATCCACTTTTAAGATAATGCTTGCAGTGTCAATTCCGCTATCGTTATCTCTGAGCAGTGCGGTAATTTGGGGTTTACTGTTAATAATGGTGGCATCTGCTGTGGGTGAGGTAAATGCCACAGTGGGTTTTACCTTTTCTTTAACCTTTAATTTAAGGTTTGCTCCCAAGCTGCCGTGGCTATCATTAACTATTGTGCTGTTACCTGCATCATCTGCCACAGTTAATTCCACCGGGTAATAATGTGCGGCGTTGTTGTTATAGCTTGAGGTAGATGGTGCTGATATTGTAGCCTCGTACTTACCGGATGTTGAGTTGTATGTTAGTGTGTGTATTTGTCCATTAATTTTAGCTGTTACTGATTGTACTGCCATTTATATTGCCTCCACTTTATTTTTCACTGTTCCCCAATCTGTTACGTTGTTTTTAATGTCACCCCATGTTGGGTGTTGCTTTTTGCGGTCTGCCCATGTGTTGTAATAGCGCTCCACGGATAACCCAAGATGTGCCGGAATTAGGGGTTTAAGAGCTTTTTCAACATCGGGGAATAAAAAAATCTCACCCCATGATGGAGGAGAGATTTTAACCGTAATTTTACTATTGTTAAAACTGACCAGACACCCTCCGCCGCTAAAGGTTTTGACGATAGTTTTAATTTTATCTTCGTTGAGTTTTCCCGTGCCCCGAAGAGTGGCCAGTATCATCATGCGCCGCTGGGTAGCGTCTCGCTCTTGAGGGATGATACCGAGGATTTGTTCCCACTCGGCGAGGCGGGATTCGGAGCAGGTGGAAATGGATATATCATCTAAGATGTTTTTTGTGTAATATTGCACATCGTCATAAACAACATTTAGCGCATCTTGCAAAGCAGCAAAATCAATTACCTCCATATAAAACGGCGGCAACAGTTTATTGTAATCCATGATTATACCCCCGTTATGGTGAGAGTGCCTATCTTCCCAATTTCTTCATCTTCAAGGGCAATGTCAATGATACCATTATTTACACGTAAATCCGATATAGCATAGACGCCTTCAGTTCCGAGGATGACCGACCCAACATCCATATAAAAAACTTTACTTTTTTTGTATGAAAATTCGGAATAATATTTATTTAACGCATCAGTAATGTTTAACTTTACCGTATCCAAAGCAAAACCACTTACAATCTCTATATTTACAGAGATATTAATAGCTTTTTCTGTGGCGGTGCTTACCGTTACAATAGCACCAATGGGAGCTGCGCCGTTTCCCAATCCCTCGGAGTTAGGATCAAGATAGTTCTGGAATGATTTGATTAGAGCCGTAGATGCTTTTTTATTGTCAACATCTAAGATGCTCACCTTAACGGTATTTGCTCCATTCCGTAGCGGGATGATTTTTGCTCTGCCGATGCCGGAAAATTGTGATACCCATTTTTGGTATTGATTTACATTGCCATCTTGTGCATAGTTTGCCAGGTACTCATAGTATCGCTCCCGAAGAGCACTGTCGCTCTCTCGATCCTCTCCGGCTATAATAATATCTGTTACCATAGCTCTAGCAACGCCATCGGTAAACTGTAGCTGCTGCATCTGTCCCACGGGGTAATTTCCAGATTTCCCAGACTCCTCGGACATCATGATATATGTTCCATCGCCTGCCCGTTCTTCCACGACAAAATTCACTGCATCCAAACTGTAACGGCTGCCTATAGGCACATCAACCAAGTTGCCGGAGATATCGTAAAATTCGCCACGTCTGGTGGCATATGTAGGGGGCAAGCGAGATACGCCATATTGTTCTGTGAGATTGTCCAAAATGGGAGATGTGGCCGTTGCTACCGATATTTGCTCATATACATATTTTATATACGAGTACTCATCGGCAAACTCTAAGGCTGCCGGCGCAAGGGCTGCATGGATTAAACTACCCTCGATGCTTAACTGATCCCCTGGGATGTTTGACAACAGCTCTGCCAGGATGGCCTCATATGTTTTCTGTGTAAAGTCCAATTTCTACGTCCCCCAAAATCGTTACAATTTTACATCCTATACGTAACTTGCTACCCTCTAAATCAAAAGAAAATGCTGTAACGTCTGTAATATTGGGATGTAATAATAATGTTTCTTTTATAGTTCTTTGTATTTCACTTTGCGCTAAATCTTGGGAAAAGTTCTGTCCAATAAAATTTTGGAGGTCAGAGCCAAAATCCCATGTAAAAATAGGATGCTTAAGACGCTGGGTTTTTAAGGCTCGGTATGCCCATGCCTTTATCGCATCTATGCCGTTGAGCATATGGCCAGTAGTCCGGCCAGTCTGGCAATCAATCTCATACTCTTTGTAATTTAACTCATCGCTTAGGCCGGGAATTGATTCTGAAACTGAAATCCATGGATATAAGCTCACTCTATCACCCCCCATAGAATGTATTTATTTGGCGTTAGCGAATTTTGATTGTCGTAGTATGGTGACATTATCACAATATCCCCTGTGCTTAACGCCCCAATGTGATTGAGTCTAAAAATATCGGTTTCGCGGAGAGACATTTCGTTAATGATTATTGCGAGTGGCTCAATATTGCTAACAGAGCCGAGAAAAAACCCCATGGATAGAATCTTGCCCGGCGGATCTCTTTCGATGATTTGAGTTAATTCCACAAATGGATTTTTATTGATGATTATCACATCCTCGCTTTGAGATATGTCATGGGATTAGTGTCGGCTGGATATCGATCATTACCTGGAGACCTAACCTCTAAATGCAAGTGGGGTCCAGTAACATTGCCCGTTGCGCCCTGTACGCCTAAACAGGTGTCAGTATTTACCGTTTGCCCTCTTTTAACATTAATTTTGCTCATATGAGCATATAGACTAACGTATTCATCATTATGTTTTACTTTTAAATAATTACCATATGAGCCACCCCATCCGGCAGTTATTACGGTACCTGAGGCTATAGCGTAGATATTTTTACTGCCCGTAGCCGTCATATCCTGACCGCAATGCCATTTGCATGACCATAACGACCCTCTCTTTCCGTAAGGGGTACCTACTCTATGTCCATCGTGGAATGGGTATTTATAATTGCCATTTGCGGTGGCATTAATATCGCTGCCTTCGAACGATTCGTCGATGATGAGAGCCTGCCCGTTAACCCGCCCCCAGTTATTGCATTGCGCCGAGGAGCTCATAAGCAAGTCAAAATGATATACACCATTGGAAATGGTAATTGCTCCACCGCGGTCAGTAACGGTAAAAATCTGACCGTCTTTACCCGTACCCGTTTCCATGACTTTAATTTTTGTACCAAATGGGATTGACCTAGGGGCTGCACACGTGTTTTTAGACGGATCAAGGCGATTGCCCATTGCGTCGTAAAAGCCGCCCTCCATTTTATTATTAGCCGGGTAATAAGCTGTAAAGAGAGCATTTACCGTGGTTCCACTCTCGCCACCGGTAGAGCTGCTATCTTTTTGATCTGTTTTTTCGTCCATAAAGGCCTCAAACATAAGCTCGAGGTGCATAGTGTATTGACCGTTTGACCATTCGTGACTATCTGATTGTATAGCAAAGACTCCGACTAAACCGGTGCCGGAGTCTTTGATTTTTACCGTATTACCAAACAAACAGTACGTATTGCCAAGGGCGGTGACGGAGGCGGTTTGCTCGGGTCCTTTTAGTTTTGCGTTAGCTGCAGCAACTGCATCCATGCCATCCTCTTTATAGACAATATCCTTCATGGCTCCGTATTGACTTAGCCATTCAGCATTTTGCACATAACCAACCTGCGTACCGGTACTATCTGCAATTTTGACAGTATTAACCATATTTTCTATCGTTTCCGAAAAGGATGATTCTGTAATATTTTTGTCTTCGGAAATTTCAAAATTTGCCACTGTCCAGCCTCGCTCATAAACAATCATCTTTCCCTCGCGGGAAACAATGCCGTATAGCTTACCGTTTTGGTTGTGGGCCAAAGTATACGCCGCCTGAATGATGTCATATAAACACATATCGTTTGACAACAGGCTAATTGGGATGTTTGTTTTTGCAAGATTGGAAACAGTAAATTTATGGTCAGCCAGTACACGGCGGGCAATTTCTTCCGCTGTGGTTTGCCCAAAATTATACGATGTTTTGTTGCGCAGCAGATAAAAAACATCATCATATGCAGTATAGGCTAACTCTCCGTTACGGCTTGATTTTTCCCGGGTTACTACTGTGCCACGAAATAACTCTCGCTCCTGATCATAAAAATATACCTTGTCGCCACACTGGATATCAAAATTGGGAAAGTAGTGATCCTGTGGCCCATGGGCTACGGTAAACTCAAGACGACGAGCCGCCTCAGAGACTGCTCCGCTCCAGGTAATGGAGCCAATTGCTTTTGAGATATCTCGATCTTTCCAGACAAATTTATTATCCACTGATTAACAACTCCATTCCTGGGAATATTGACGTAGGATCACTCAGGCCGTTTTTTGACTGTATTACTGTTACATTGCCTGAGTTTCCCGTGGTTTTAAGAGCGATACTATTAAGAGTATCGCCCTCTTGAACCTTGTATATCCAAGGCACCATTTTACCACCTCGATTACCTTCGCAGGTTATAAGATGCATACGCTCTGGTACCATGCCATTGATGGAGCTACTATCAGTAAATACATACTCCTTGAGATCAAGAGTGTAATATACATCAGCGGGACCCGGATTCTGCCTATATGTAAACGCTTCAATGGCCATAGCATGATTAATTGATGTATTCGTTATAATCAGACGTATAGGACGCGTTGTGCGCCACCACTTTTTTATCAACTCCACGCACTCGTATGGTGACGAAAATGCCGAATACTGACAGTATCTGCGCCATTCACAAGGGAAATGCGACTCTATGGATATTTGATCCAGCCCTTTTTTGCCAATTAGATTAAGCTCCCCTAAATTAAAAACGTCCACTATGGTATTTTTACCATCAGCAGACATTTCTATTGTTTCCGGATTGACCGGTAATAGCAACCGCTCTTGGTTGTTATTTTGTGATAACCATATCTCCATTACATATTCACCCCCAAGTTTCCCTTGTTAATCCTTGATTTATTGACTTCCTTAATGATTTTTTCAGTGGCTGCGGTAGCTATCTTTTCGATATCAGCATCTTCCCGGACAATAATTTGATCTGCCAGCTTGGCGATGGTTATGACCAGACCGCCGACACCAGACCTTTCATCTCTTGCCATTGATACAGATTTATCGTGGGGATAAACACGGCTACCACGGGGCAAGTCAATAATTTCACCGCCACGGTCATTGACCATGGCCGCTCCCCCTTGCCAGTAGTTAGTACCCTTGTAGAGCTTGGGTATGGTGGGAATGTTGATCTTATATTCCTTACCACCCCAAATCGGCACCCAATCCGGGATTGAAACCTTTATTTTATTAAGGCTTTTAATGGCCGAGTTGACCAATGATATTACGGCATTTATAGGGGCTTTAGCAATTCCGCTAAATGTTTGAAACACCCCCGAGAATATTTGCTTAACACCTTCCCAGGCCAATTTCCAATTGCCGGTAAACACACCTTTAACAAAATCAATAATACCACCAAGGAAGGTTTTGACACCAGCAAAAATTGCTTTAATATTTGCAATCTGAGTACTGATTATTTCGTAGAGAGCCGGGCAATTGGTGCGCACCCAGTTGATAGCATTTTGAAAAGTGGTAGTTACGCCGGTCCAAAGGTTGGCGAAGAAAGGTTTTATTTTACTCCAATTTTTATAAATCAAGAAAGCGGCCGTCGCAATCCCCGCAATAACGAGAATCCACGGATTCGACAAAAGGAACTTACCGAATACTTTCATTGCGGCACCGGCTTTTTTTGCACCTTTGACAATGACAGAAAAGGCAGCATTTGATGCAGCTTTTAATTTTGCGCCGAAAATCATTTTTTGCCACATTATGTTTACTTTTAATGCTTTGGAAAAATTTAAAACTGCGGAGATCCCTTTAGAGAATCCACCGTGTATTTTTTTTGCAGTGGATACCATCGTCTTAATTGTTTTGATATTTTTTCCAACAGCTCCCGTAAATTTTCCAAATACGGAAATTGCCGGTCCGGTGGCCGCAACAACCAGCGCTGCTTTGACAACAAATTCTTTTTGACCATCAGATAGTTTACTAAACCAATCTGTTAACATCTTAACCTTATCCGCGATCTTGGTTAAAGCTCCAGCCGCCATATCCATAATAATATCACGAAAACCAACGCTACTACCCATGAGGTTATTCATTGCCATTTTTAGCCTGGAAACGCCATCTTGCATTGCGCCCCACGTAGAATCCACAGTACCCTTAGATCCCTCAATGGCTGTTAACATATCCTCATATTCAAAGCGGCCACCACGGATGGCATCAGCAAGGTCGGGTCCCGCTTTTGCACCAAATATTTCTATTGCTTTTGTGGTTGCTGATGCAATATCCGGGGTAGCTTTAATCTCCGCAAGGGTCTTTTTAAATTCTTCACGAGGATCTTTCCCTTCCTTTGCCCAGTTGGATATAGCCTTTTTCATGCCGCTAAATGCGATTTCTGTAGTTACGCCGGCCTTTTCCCAGCCGGAAAACAGTGCCATACTTTCCTCCATCTCAAAACCGAGGGCACGCATAGGAGCACCATATTTTGTCATATTTTCAAAAAGAGATGATTGAGAAATTCCGGAAACCTGAGATGCTTTTGCTACCATATCAAGGACTCCCGCATAATCTTCTGCGGGCACACCAGCATCTCCCATTGCACGCGATGCTAACTGCACAGCTTCGGTTGCATCCATGCCTGTAGCTTCAGCAAATCGCATAAATTGCGTGGTACAATTTTTCAGCTCTCCGCCTGTAAACCCAAACCTGGTGTTGACCTCACCGAGGGCACCGCCGATAGATTCGTAGGATGCTTGCACGCCAGATGCAACATTTTTTTGTATTTGGAAGAAGTTTTGTAGAGTTTTACCTGTGGCTCCGGTAGCGCGGGTGATTGCATCTTCCCCTTGGTCTACCTGATCGGCAGCGGCAATGGCGGCAGCCCCTGCCGCAAGAATTGGTGTAGTTACATTTGTTGTCATAGAACTTCCTACGGATTCTATTTTTTTTCCAAGTCTCTGGAAGTCCCTGCTCAACCTCTTTACTTCTGCACCTCCGGATTCCATGCTTTGTATAATTTTAAACATTTTGGGAGAAAATGCATCTTTTAGTGTAAATACTGCATCAATTTTTTTAGCTGCCATTTAACGCCGATCTCCTTTCTTCTTCTTCTTGTTTTACAAATGCATAAAGAACCGATTTCTCTCCCATTCCCAAACTATAGAACTGTCCAGGCAAAATATTATGCCAGCGAAAAAGCAGGTACATAACCGTTGTCTCTTCGCTGGCATATATTAGTTTTTTACGCTCTTAATATCCTCCTTTTTGGGGGATACTTTTTGCATTTCCGATAGTGTATTAGTAATACTCATTTGCTCGATTGCTGTAAAGGCTACTTTGATTGCATCTTCTGGAGTATGGGCTCCGGCAAATCTTTCGTAAATCTCGGCATCATGAAAATCAGGATCAACTATGGCGGCTAAACACATATCACAAGCAAATTCAGACATGGTGTAGGCATCCTCTTCGTCGTTGAGTCTCTGGTTAAATTCAAAGAAGCGTTCATTTTCAATTTCTTTAATCGTTATTTCGACGTCCTCGTCAAGCATTTGTGATAGAGATGGGGAATAAATTGTTTTTGTTTTTACATCTCTCTTTAATGAAGACTTATCTTTGTTTAAAAGTAATTCTGTGATTTTCATTAGTTCACGACCTCCCAATCTGTAAAGCTAAAGGGTATTTCCTCTTCGCCTAATTTTTTAAGTTCCCAATCCATAAGTGTTAGTTTTGTTACGGTGGCATCTTTGATAATAATGCGCTCACTTTGAGCAGCGTCTGGATCATTGATACCACCAACAATAGTAAACTGTACAATCTTGCCAGCCTTAAATTTATCGGAGCATTTATCTCTCATATAAGGGGACACTTTATGCATTTTTACCGAACCTTCGCATTTAAGTCCACTTGGTTTCTTTCCTGGAGCCAAGGTCTGGGCTTGGTTTACGTCCTCGGTTTCCTGCTCAATCGTCGCTGAAAAAGCCGTTACTTCTGCTAATTTATAACCATCGATATAAACAAAGCCCCATGTCCCGTTATATACTCGTTCCGGTCTAAAACTCTCCATATTTTACCTCCTTTTTAATCCTGAATCGCAATATAAATATCTTCAATTGCGTCCGCTATTTTTACCTTAGCATAAAAGTAGACATTACTGCCGGTGTCTGCTTCGATGATTTTCTGCTCTGTCATTCCAGTGGTATCAACACCTTTTTCGCGCAAATATTGAGTTTGAGCGGAGATGTCAATGCCCTTTTCATATTTTTTTGCAATAACACCATCCATAACCAGCTTATCAAAATATTCACCCAGGGCGGCTAAGAGTACGACCTTGTTGTCATAGGTGTTTTGATATCGTCCGATAAACTGATCCTCCACCACTTTTTTAAGATCGATACGGATAGAGTCCATCACGTCAATGATCTTGATTTTACGCATATCGTCAGACGTGCCGGTGGTCAAACTGTTAACCCCGCGGCCTGTTTTGACTTTTGTGCCGTCGTGGAAAATAATAAATTTCCCGGCGGCGACGGCTGTATCCATATCGGCCTTAGAGAACCGCTCACAATCGGTCACCTCAGTTAGTTGCGTATAGGTCGCGCTCTCGGTGAGTGGTGTCCCAGCGAGGAGTCCGGCAATGCGGCTGCAATATTGGGCGGTGGTGTAGGTCTCCGATCCTACCACGATATCGTCAGTGGCAAAATTTACGATATATTCCTTGTCGGACGCCGCCATTGGCAGGACAGCCTTCACAAATATATCATCATCGCGGAGATCGCCGATCCATGTAGTGATCGATGCAACATCCGCCGCGGCGATACCGGGGATTGCAAGCCAATCCCAGGTTTCCTTTTCCAACGCGGCTTTGGCGTTGGTGTAATCTGTCTCGGTGGTGACCTTAAAATAGCAGACAACCTTAGACGGTTTGTTTGTGGCACCAATTAAGGCATTTACAATCTGGGTTTTGTTGGCCGCAGACACAGAGGTTGGGATATCTCCCACCTCTTTTACGATTAAGGGGTTTTTTGCGGGTGTACCTGCCGACGTTGATTCTAAAATCAACGCCACGGATTTACCGTTGTTTAAATTACTGACATCGTTGACGTCTCTAAAACTGATCTCCACGACCGGCATAGTTAAGCTCATTTTAATCTCCTCCTTTTTGGGTTTTAATTTTAATGTTTTGCATTAGGTCATGTGTGGCGACAGTCTGGAGCGTGTCGTAAAAATTGATCATTACATCAAAATCCATCACGTCGATAAGGCTGCCATAAATTGACCCTGTGATAGATTCCACCGTCAGCTGACGATCATCGACCGCAAAAATTGGCATAAATAATGCTGCCAGGTCGGTTTGTTTTTGTATTTTGTCAGCCTCGCTTGCCTCCTCCTGATAATAAGTGATTGTGATTGTAAGCTGTCGAAACATGGTTTCCACCGACTCTACGCTATACTCTTGTTCAAGCGCGACAAAAAAGCAGGGCTTACTGATTGATTCGATCACTTCATCAAAATATACAGGCAATGCAAATTTTCTCTTTAACAGGTCGTATACTGCTTTTTTAATTGTTTTTGTAGCGATCATTTTTTAAGCACCTCATCAAAAGCTCTTTTAATTTCTTGGGGATATATTTTCTCGTATTCGGTAAGCGCGTTTTCTAACATACCGACACCCTGCACAAACTTTTTTCCGCTCCCGGTGGTGGTTTTATTGCGCCCCTTACTTTTTGTTTTTCGTGGCACAACACGATGGCCGCGCTCAATGAGATGAAAGTGCGGTGATGCCGAATAAAAAATAACTACTCTTTCTGCACCGTAGCCTTTCGTTCTGATTTTATATTTTTTACGCATCTCGCCTGTTCTTTTTGGGGTTGCATTCCTAACCTCTGCCTTAAACTTCTTAGCAACTTTTGTCATTGCTTTTGCAGTCACATCCGGCATCTCATTAGCGATTTCTTTAAATCCAATCATTAAATCATCAAGCCCGAGAACTTCAAACTTGGCCATTGCTCATATCCTCACGACAATAACATTCTTGCATTTTCTTTGCTTCGCTGATATCTACAATATACTCAATAACAAGTTTTCTGCCATTATATACAAAGTACATTGATTGATTAATATCATTGCGATAAGCAAGCGTAATTTTATGGGTAAGCTCTGCTTTTTGGCGGCGCTGTTCTGTGTACTCTCGGCCGGAAATCGTCTCCACCTTTACTGCAATAGTATCGGCGACGAGGGTCGGTACTTGCATATCGCCTCCGGCGGCGGTGGGGGTCGTGACTAACTTGTATAATGCGGCAGTAGCATTGAGTTCCCAATTGTGCAAAACCGGTTCTCTTTCGGCGCGTTGGCAGATAATTTCAATGTCATCTTTCGTTTTTTCATAGGTGCGAATGATGTTATAAATGTCACCTTCAAATTCCAATTCTTTTTCATTGCGATAATCAAAACTGCGAATGGTAAAGACAACATCCGCCTGGGTGCCAGCCTGTAAGGCAGCATAATACTCTGACCTTTTTACGCTGCTCACGTCAGCATATATTTGCGTATGGTCCGGCAACAAATAGACAACATCACTGTACATTATTTTCACCCTGCCTTTGATGATACATTCCAGAGAGGGACATCGAATCACGCAATGATTCATATGCCAAATTAAATTTTTCACCATCCGAAGAGTAGCCAAAATTTGCTTTACAATATAAGATAACTGCCCTTACGCAAAGCGGGTCAGTTGCTTGATATAAGATTCCGACCCGCAGCATGTCTCGCTTGGCTGCGTCAATTAAAGGCACAATTTCCATATCGTCAAAGACATTATTTTTTAATCGTAAAGCCACCCTTACGCTTTCAATTATTTTTTCAGTAGACATATTAACACCGCCTTAGACTTTTGCTGATTGGGCAAGTAAAAAACTATCAATTAGTTCGGTTTTATTCCTGCCGCTGATGCTGTACCCTAATTCTTTAGCTATCACTTCGATTTGCGCAATAGTGAAAGCATTTAGGGACGTAGATGTATAAGTAATATCAGCATCAGCGTTTACAAGTTTTTTACTGTCACAGTAACGAGGGAATTAACGTCTGTAACCTTACCATCAACAAGCATAACCGATTTGGTAATTTGATCATCAGTAACATTATCCTCGTATTTTTTTAATGACATATTGAGATTAGTATTCAATGCATAATCACTCAAATTAAAAAGCATTAGGCATAGAGTATCTTTAGCAACGGTGCCGTTGAAATTTTGCATATATGGATTAACTATAACTTCTCGACCAAGTAATATTCTTTCCGGTTTTCCGCCAATGCCGTAATTTATTCTGCCTAACGGTTGCCCGTTTGCGTCGGTCATCGCATACAGCTGCATAAAGGTTTGTTTTGTCATAAGCCAAACTGCGCCGGCTTCATATTCTTGTGGCAATGCCGCCTCTGCAGCGCATAAATCTTTCCATTTTATACCATCGGCTTCCATTACTGACAGGGCTTGCCCCGGCTTGGGTGTATATACAGTAATACCCTTTGGTCCACAGGTACCGGCGCCATCTATAATCGCCTGCTCAATAGCTCTAATCATTGCTTCTGATACATTTTCAATGAGTTTTGATTCAAAAATAGGCAAAGCCATTGTATCAACTTCTAATGATACCGCTACTGTGCATTTTAATTTATGATAAGAAAAGATAACATAATCATCTATTGTCTTTTTTTGTTTATCAGAACCGGCACCCTCCGCAACCCACGTTGCAACAGGTTTCACATTTGATATTGGTATTTTTACACCACCCTTAAATGCTGTTTTGGTGACGCGACTCCAAATCATCCCGGTAGCATACATTTTCTCAATGATTTTTTGCATTACTGTTGTGGGGATTAATTCGCCCACATTGGGGGTTTTGGTAATTTCGTCAATATTTTTAAACTTTTCTGGGATTGTCGTACCTCTAAGCACATAATTCATAAAGGCTTTGCGGTATTCTTCTGACTCTTGAGGCTTTTCATTTTCAACAGCTCCCATAACCTCTTTTGTGTGCAATTCTGCTTCTTTTATGGCGGCGGTGTAAATATTGGCAATGTTATGGTTATCCTTCATGGCTTCAAGGTTTGCTTGCTCCTTGATTGCAGCTTCATAATTAATATCTAAATCTTCTATTTCTCTTTTTTTAGATTGGTAATCTTCGGATAAGTTTCCCGAATCAATAAGTGTTTGGGCATCCGCGATGAGTCCATCCCTTTTTTCTTGGTATTCTTTAAAATCCATATTTCTTTCCTCCAATTTTTAATAGGTTTAATATTTCCTGCTCTTTTTTGAGCATTAAAAAATCCACAGGACTTTTGTCTTGCAGATTAATTATTCTTCTTACCTTGTTTATAGTTGTTTGCGACAGCAAGGACGCACCAATCCGGGCTACAAACTGCAAATTTTTGTCTAAAATATTATCTACAAGTCCACACGATACTGCATCGTTGGCGGTTAGCCATGTTTCTTTGTCCATCATCGCCAATGCGTCACTTTCGGACATCCCTGTTTTTTTAATATATGCCGCTGCAATGGATTTATTAGCTTTTTGCAGCACCTCTGATTTCTTTATCATGTCGTTATAGTCACCATTGGTGCTGGCAGAAACATTGTGCACCATAACCATGGCAGTGGGTGCAATATCACTTTTAGCTGCACACATAATAACGCTGGCTGCACTTGCGGCTAATCCGGTTACATGTATATTTACCATATGGGATATTTCGCACAAACTTGCATAGATATTGCTTCCGGCAAATACATCACCTCCGCCGGAATCAATATATACATCTATTTTTCCGTCATTACATTTGCTTATCGCATTGGTAATATCTTGGGGACACGTGGCATCATATCCCAGCCAATCATAAACCTTTTTATCATCGTTTGGCACGATAACACCTTTTATATCAACCTTCATTATTCATCACCCCCCTTCTTTTCGCCAACCACAGCTGTATCAAGTCTACGTACAGGCTTATCTCCCCCTGCTATGGGGGCGAGATTCATTACTTCACGCCATTCATTGGGCGTTAAAGCTCCTCTGTCTACCATATCTCGCATACTTAGCTTTGTAGACATGGATGCACAGGTTAAATTTAAGGCATCAAAGATAATTGCATTACCAAAACCTCTTTCTCGGCGGCTAAATATTTTTCTTGTATATTCTCCTGCCAGTTCTATTGCTATCGGTTCTATCTCCGCCTCATAATAGCTATTCCATTCATCTTCTGTCCATATAGATTGTATTATCTTAATATTTGTATTAAAGAGGCAGTAAATCCTTTGAGTGGTTTTTTCCATCTGTGAGGCATTTGGCACGTAATCTTTTGGCTCTATTTGCTGGGCATCTGCCTTGGCATCGGTTGCCGCAACGCCACCCACTGAATTTATCCCTAAAAATGATTTTGCAAATTTTTCGGAACCATCTTCCAGATCCTCAGGTCGCATGGATTTATTATATTTTAGTAACCACCTTACAACACCGCTATTTTTAACGGCTTTAACTATACCCTGGTCTGTGGTTGTCACTATTTCCATTAGCGGTGTAAGTGCGGGAGCTATCGAATTGCCAAAGATATCGTTATCGCTAAAATCTTGCCGCAGATGAATAATGTCACTATATGCAAACAAGAAGGACTTACCATTCAGGAAGTAAAATTTAAGAAACAGCTCACCGTTATCATTATATTTAGCTTCTGCACCGGTGGCGGGAATTGGATAAATTTCTTTAGGTAGCCCGGCGGAATCACGAATAATTACCGCAAATGCGTTGCCGTTTAATCGTAATTGAGTAGCGAGTTTCTCCTGAAATTTTTGACCTGTCATATAGGGGTTTGGTTCTTCGAGCAAAAAGCGGATATATGCGTCGGGATTGGTATCTATTTTTATTGAGCCGTCTTGGATTAATGTTTTTCTTATATGTTTTCCCACCAACTTCCCCACTGCTTTCACGTATGGATGCAGGCAAGATAATACTATATCTGATTGATAAATATTACCATTCCACACGTAAAATCCGTTACCTCGCTCAGTAACCATTTGCAAGCGTGTTATTTTGTTTTTAAAAAAGCCCATTTTTCCTCCTTTCATATCATAGTTTGATATTCATCCATGTGGTCAAGTAAAACTGTATAGCAATCCAACAATGCTGCCGTGCCATCTATGCGACGTGTTCGTCGTGATGTTTTAACAGGTTGTATATTACCGTTTTTATCCTCCTCTACCGAGGTATTTGCCAGGCACCACTTATCTATTGGATTATTGTTGTAGACTACAAGTTTATCCCTTAGGTCAACACCAAGTTGTTGCATGGGGTTGGACAATGTTTTCTTACCTTGATGCACCGCTACCATGCTTTCTTTCCCAAATTCGCTTTTCATTTCCTCAACCCAATATGTCGCAGACCAACTATCATATCCAACCCAGGGTATGTATATGTCAAAATCATTTTGCACTTCCAAAAACCATTCCGTAACATATTTGGCATATACTTTATTACCTGGCGTGGTTCTCATAAACTGTTGCTCTATCCATAAATCATAGGGTATTTTATCTTCACGCACTCGTGTTTCGATTGCATCTTCAGGGAGCCAATACATAGATAGCACATAAACATGTATATCGTTTGGCACCATAAAAACAACCTTAGCGGCTGTAAGGTCAGTGGTGGATGATAAATCGGCACCGCCAATGCCATAGCGTGGTTTAAGTTTTTTAAGGTCAAAGGTTGTTGTATTGTTCAGTTCTTCAAAACTAAGCCATGCCTCTGAGGATGTTTCCCTAATATTAAACTCCTTACACACTAAATTTCTTACCAAATTTGGATTGGCAATAGCTTTGTTGACCTTGTCTTGCAGTTGTTTAACGTTCTTTATTGTTCCCAGTCCGGGGTTGGCTTTTATCCAACAATGGGGTTCCACCCATTGTTTGCGATTGTCCAGTTCATAAATAAAAGAGATAAAGTGCTCATCCTTATAACCTTTATCGTCAAAATAACCGTTGATTATTCTTTCAGCCTCGTCATATTTTTGGTCGTATATATCTTCTCTGATTTTACCGGCGGTGGATGTTATAAAAGTAAGGGGCTGCTCTCTTGCAGTGGTGCCATCATAAATAATATCAAAAAGAGCCATGCCATTTTTCCATTGATGCACCTCATCCATGAGTGCACCATGAACATTAAGCCCATCAAGGGTATCAGAATCCGATGCCAGTGGTTTAAAAACTCCATCATTAAAATCACACGCCATTTCCGCAACAAGAGGTTTTATGCGCTTGCTAAGCGAGGGGGATTTTTTAACCATGCGCTTTGCTTCCATCCAAATAATTTTTGCTTGGTCTTTTTTTGTAGCTACCGCATATACTTCCGGACCCGACTCTCCATCTGCAACTAACAAATAATTGCCAACAATGGATGAGATGAGAGATTTGCCATTTTTTTTCCCAACAATAAGCATTGCTTCCCTATATTGACGCAATCCATTTATATCTATAAACCCAAAAATTGTGGCAAGCATAGCTTTTTCCCATAATTCCAATTTTACCAATGTGCCACCGTATTTACCTTTGGATTGCTTGCAAAAATTTTCCGCAAATTCTAAAATATGGTTTCCTCGGGCGGGAGAATAAAAATATTCAGAATCAGTGTTTTCTAAATCTTTTACAATTTTTTGATAAGTTTTGTAAATTTTTTTACACACGCTTATTTCTCCGCTTTGAATCTTTTCCCAGTATTCGATAATTGGATTATATGATAATGGATATTTAATCTTCACGATTAATTATAAAAGCATCAAAGCCATCGTCGACTTTTTGCTCAGCACCTTCCCTTGGAAGTAGGTCCGTTAATTGCTTGATTATTTTTTGATATGAGGTATTCATGGAATTATAAACATCGGCATTGGGTCGCTTACGGTCATATGGATCTTGGTCGCCCTGGGAAAACATTTCCGTAAAACCATAAATATTTAAGTCTTCTTCCAAAAAATCCAAAGAAACACGCATAAATGCCGCTCTTTGGATTAGACCTTTGATTGTTAATCTTTTTTTCTGTGGCACCTCTGCGTAAATCTTAGTAAGTCTTACTACCTCGCTTTTTATCCTTTTTTCTTTTTCTTCCCTGTCCTCAATACTCACATAATCACCTTCAAATCCCAAAAATGATTCATTATAGCATTATTATTACCTTTTGACAATGGGGAGGGGGATCTGTAAAATCTCCCGTGTGTTGTTATGTAGTACCCCTCCGGTCTTTTATATTTTTGACCCCGTACTATCAATAGGGGGGAGTATCGCAACCAACTGACCGTCTTTATCAAATATATATTCTCTTTGTTGTTCTTGGTTTTTATTTTTTTTTATGAAGTGATCATCCTCCCTGTCATGGCAAGACTTGCATACATACCTTAGGTTATGATGGTTCAGTGATACGTTGGTATCATTAATATTTCGAGGAGTCAAGGCGGACTTGTGGTGGACTATATACCCCAACCTCTCACCGCAATCCTCGCAAATACCACCATCTATTGATTGTCTGTATGATATGTAAGATGCCCTGCATTGCTTCCATTGTGTTGAATTATAAAATACCTTTGCCCATGGTTTTGCCATTACCATCTACCTCTGTTCATTTCTTTAATTACTTCCTTTATTGCCGATATATCCGGCGGCAGATGTTTGTGTATAACTTTTACCTTCTGAGGTTTTCCAGCTTTATCTGCCGTAACTTCCTTTTCTTCGTAATCGTAACCTATAGCACGCTTCATTAGTGCCTGTTTAATAATTTCTTTATCTTCTGCCATTGACATTCCGCTCCTTATCTTTTAAGATAAAGAAGATGTATCTTGCAAGAGGGACATCTTCGGCGGAAGTGTTTTTCCACTGAATGACAGGGAGTGGTCGCACACTCCCTGTCACCCTAATTATTTATTTAAACCAATAAAGGAGCAGGCTCATAATAAAGTGAGCTGCTCCTTTTCTCTATCTATCCGCACCCGGTTGCGGATTACAACTTTATAACTCTATCGCCTGTAAAGTCCTCCCATCGCTTAATGATAACATCAATATATTTTGGGTCAAGCTCCATCATATAGCAAGCTCGCCCTGTCTGTTCTGCGGCAATAAGCGTTGTACCACTACCACCAAATAAATCTAAAATAATGGCTCCATTGTTGGAGCTATTTTTTATTGCTTGGGCCACAAGGGGAATTGGTTTCATGGTTGGGTGTTCATTACTGCGGTTTGGTCGTGGTATTTCCCATAGATCGCTTTGTTTTCGGTCTGCCAACGGATGCAGACGAGGACTCCCATACCAGCCGTACCATATCGGCTCATACTGCGTATGGTAATCTTTTCGACTCAATACGAAACTATCCTTTGCCCAGATAATAGTGCTTGACCAGTGACATCCCACATCATCTAACGATTCCATAAGACTGCCCCATTCCTGTGCTGACATAACAATATATAGCATACAGCCGGTTTTAATAACCGATGTCATGGCGGCAAATGCCGAATCCATAAATTTTTTAAATTCTGAAGCTGGCATTGAATCATTCATAATTGACCTTCGTTTCCAACTGGGATGATTCTCTTGGCTACCGTAATCCACGTTCCAAGGTGGGTCTGTAAATACCATATCCGCTTTGCAACCATCCATAAGGATGTCTATATCATCTTTACTTGTACTATCTCCGCACATAAGCCGGTGATTGCCAAGCTGATAAACGTCACCAAGTTTAGCTCTTGGCTCTTCTGGTGGCACAATTTCAAAATCATCATCCTCAATGATCTCTCCGACACCAATGTCAGGAACATCAAAACCAAATACCGACATATCAATACTAATATCCTGTAACTCTACATCCAAAAGACCAAAATCCCACTTGGCAATTTCTCCCACCTTGTTATCGGCAAGGCGGTAGGCTTTAATTTGATCGGCGGTTAGGTCATAGGCACGGAAACATGGTGCCGTTTTTAAACCCAATCTCTCGGCGGCTTGGAAGCGGGTATCTCCGACAATGATTATATTGTCGGAATCAATTACAATGGGTTGCTGCCACCCAAACTCTTTAATGCTTTCGGCGACACCATCCACCGCTGCGGCATTGCTACGAGGATTATTTTCATACCGCTTGATTTCTGTTAACTTTATTTCTTCTATTTTCATAATTTTCTCCAATAAAAAAGCCTGCTATTATTGATTTAGCAGGCAATTTATTTAATTTTGTTGAAAAACTTTTGCGGAATCTATTGACATTTACACTATATAGTGTTATAATAAATATATCAAATGAAGGGAGGTTAGGAAATGAGAAATAAAAACAAAGACCCCTTGTGGGTAAAGATTGTAGAACTCATAATCCAAGCAATGATCGCACTCGCCGCTTGGTACGCAGTACTAAAATAGGGAAGGGGCGAAAGCCCCCTCTCTTACCTAAAGGGGTCACTTTCATAATACCACGAAAAAGGAGGTTGTGCAATGTTTCGTTTTGATAAAATTCTGTTTTTAATCGTTGCCTTACTGATAATTGCCGGCGCTATCTATGGCTTTACTCTATGGCTTAAGATAATTACCGCAATAACTGCCACGGCTCTCTTGCTATCTGTTGGGATAAATCTTTTTAAGCTAAAAAAGGAGAATAACAATGAGTGAATATCTTTCAGTTTCTCAGTTTGCAAAAAAGTATTCTATGGACAACGGGAATATCCGCAGACTCATTGCCGCAGGTCGAATTGAAGCGATAAAGATCGGTAATCAGTGGGCTATTCCTGTAAATGCCACTCCACCGGCAGATAAACGTATAAAAAGCGGCAAATATAAGAATTGGAGAAAAAATGAAAAAACGGAGTCTTAATTGACTTCGTTTTTTCTTTGCTATATTTTAGAAAATTGAAAGGAGAATTATTACCCAAAAACCACTGATATCATAATAACATAAAAGTAGCGCCCCTAAGACCCCTATTTTTTATAAATCACTTTTTACAGTTTAAAAGGTAAAAAAACTTGTGTCTTAAACGGTCAAACTCATTTTTACCGCAGGGTATGTTTTGCCCTTGAAAATAATAATACTTTAGGTCATATTTTGCCATATCCAATATGTATGGATACAAGACACCGCCGGCGGCTTCTAAGGCTGACTGTTCCATGATTTCGTTTTCCCATACTTTTTTTGCCGCAAGAGTGGCATTGTCGGCGGTTGGGTCTGATAGTCCGCTCCCCTTGGGTTGTCCATCCCCGGCGGGTGGTGATGGATACCTAAGTGCATTAATCTCAACCACTCTATCATCATATTGCAAGCAAAAATAATACAGCTCCCTGTATCTTTTTTTGGAGATATTGTATTTTGTGAGGTTCAAGTCATGTCTTTTCATTTTGAGACCCCTTACTAATTTCATTATACAGGCCGTACCTTATCCGTTCATCTGGGGTTAAATATCTGGTAACGCATTCGCCGTTGAGGTCATCCGGTGGCTTTGGGAGTAGCTCCCGACCCCAAGGGGTCTTGCTGTCATATATCATCATTAATGGATACCTCCTTGATGGCATTATATGTGACAGAGCAGCGGCGACGAAAATCTAACAACTCGTCAAGAAACTTATCTGTAATGATGTCAACAGGCATTATTACAGCAATGAGAAGGTAGCCTATTTTTGCGACAATGTAGGACTTATTTTCGGGGGTTTTCCTCTCATAAAATTCTACATCCTCAATACAATCACTTAGGGGGGCTACAAATTCGCTGCTTAAGAATAATATTTCTCCGGCTGTGGTTTTATAAGGTATTGCATCATGCTCGGAGTATGGTAGATTGTAAAAAGTGCGTTCTAAGGGGGTTTCTTGCTCCACGGTATCGTCAAGGTCTACTGCCTCTGGAGGTATGTCGTGCTCAAAATAATGTATTTTTTCTTTTGTTTTTTCGTCAAAATCAAAAGTTGCGAAAAATTGATTTTTGTCCTTAAACTCTGCAGTACCCAATAGTCGATACATTGCACGGTAAGCACCGAGCCACTGATAGCCGTTATAAGTCACCATGCTCACAATACCGGATTTTTTGCATATTTTTATTACTTTATTTATTATCATAGTTTTTAGACCTCCAGACAATGATTTAAGTTGTGACGCTTCATCGGTATATTCTCTGGGTTTTGGTGCTTTTGATTGCAATGCGACCGATTAACTCAAATCCGCCAAAATGTAACATTTGTTTAATTATATTTATAAGCTCACTGACTTGTTGCTGTTCTTTAGTTATTGATGATGGCTTAGGTTTATGCTCTGCTGCCTCTGTGATGTTATAAACGGCGTCATAGGCGGTTGGGTCTCTGTAATGAGATTGATTATATCTATTGGTAGTTGGTGAT
The DNA here is from genome assembly GCA_036644995.1 of Clostridiales bacterium. Lineage (GTDB taxonomy): Bacteria > Bacillota > Dehalobacteriia > UBA7702 > UBA7702 > Cryptoclostridium. Next base: position 22,304 of record JAVXOZ010000022.1, read on the forward strand.
TGACGCATATTGACCGCTCCTTTCTGATTATAAGATTTTATTTATAAGTTTTTATCGGATTTAAGTTTTTGTTTTTTATAAAAGCTACACTTTCCCCATCTGCAATATAACTGTTTTAACGCAGTACAATCACTTTTATTGGCGTTAAAGGCAAAACAATCACGCTTTACTGTGCGTAGTGGGTCTTTTATTAACTTCATTTTTAGCCCTCCATTCATTTTCCTCCGTTACCTCATTTCCGTAGCATTCTTTCATAAATCCAGTCGTTTGTTTCCTGTATGCTGTCTAAGGCACGGCTGTTTCTCTCACCCCAAGTTGCTGTACATATCGGACAATAGATAGCACTTCCATAACTTCGCCAGCCTTTTCTTGATTTTGTTTTCACACCCTCTATTGACCTTTCCACCTTTTCGTGGTTTCCGCAACGACTACACCATAATTCCATTTTATTCATTCTCCATTTTCCTTCTCCAAGTCCATCTTTGCACCGCAGTTTGGGCAATGTTTAAAATATGGGTTTTCCCATGACCCCTCTGTGGTTATAACTGACCAGCAGTTAGTGCAACAAAATTCATCTCCGCCAAGGTGTGCCCACTTCCCATACACAACGAGTGCGACATCGGCGGTGGGATAATGGTTTAAGTCTGATAAAAATGCTCCCATTCCCTCTGCCATCCATATTCCTTGATGGTCATCATTTCCATCATGTCGTGCCGCTGCTGCGTGTAATCCGTCCATTGTTTTTAATAATTTTTCAAAAAGTGCATCCGCATCAATATATCTTGGCATATTAACCTCACAATCTCCCTTCAAGGTACTGAACTATTAACTCTTGTGCCTTATCCCAGCCGTAGCAGATTGCGGTTGCATAACCTTGTAGTTGTAAAAAATTCAAATACCGCTCCTGCTCTTTTGTTGGCTTATTTCTTCCGACTTTCATCTCGATGTATAAACCATGATATCCGCTCCGTGATGCAGGCAGGCAGATATCCGGCACACCTGCCTTTAAACCCTCCATTTTGAGTTTGGCACCGGTATGGGGATTGCGTTTGCCCTCATTGGGTACGTGATACATATACTCTAATTCTGGGTATTTTCCAATGTTGTAGGCTGCCCACCTAAACAGGGCTATCTGCTCTTGGGATTCTGTGCCTTGATTGCTTCCTGTCATATTTGCAGCTCCTTTTTTATAATTGGATATCTTTCAATATGCTTTTTAAAATCACGTACTTGCATGTTACGTTCAAGTGCCTGTTTTAGCTCACATTTAGCTCCGGGGCTTTCGTACCATCCATGCAGCAGGAATATAACATCGCAACACTCAAGCATTTTGCAGCCTATGTCCATATATTGCTGATAATCCAAACCGCATGGCAATATTGCCGGGTTTAAAACAATATATCCATCCTCTTGCAATGCTTTTGCTGCAATATTAAATTGATTTTTGTAATTAGGGCAATTTGATATAGGACCGGCAATATAGGCTATTTGGCGAGGAGAGCAGGAAACGTGGGTGTCACACGCATCATTCAAGCCTTTAAAAAATGCTGCAAGTTTTTTTATTGGGTTATCATTCATTTTTTATTTCCTTTCGTTTTAGCTATTAATATTAGCTATTAATAACATTTTTAATCTGATCGCACAGGGCGGATATGGCTTTTGTTAATTTATCCGCTTCGGCACTTTTTTCATTATCTCGCAAGTAATATATGATTTCCTTCATGTTTTCCATTTCGTTTTTGCAACTTTCAAAGTGCACTTTAAATTCGGTGATTTCCGGGGTAGCGGCCATAATAAGCTCTTTTTCTGCTTTTTCTACTGCCGTAGCGAGGGCTGCTGCCTTAGCTTCTGCCGCTTCTGCTTTTTTAAGATTTTCATCTTCAGAGGCTTTGGCGATTTTGACTGCTTTTTCCGCTTCTCGGATCTGCTCCATCAATGCCGCTTCTTTTTTTGCATATTCTTCAAAAGCGGTTTCTTCTACTTCTTTTTTCATCCGCTCCAAGGATTCTTCATCCAATTCCGCAATCACCGTGGGCGGCTCTTGATTTTCAAGATTTTCCAGCTCTTTTTTAAGGGTGTTCAACTGCTCATTTTTGGCTTCCAATTCAGTAAGATGTTTTTCTTCTGATTCTTTTAGCTTCTCGTCCCACTCAAACTTCAGTGTTTCAGCCTTTTTCCGCTCCTCAGAGATTTCTCTTGTAAGGGTTTCCACCTCTTTTTTGGTCATTTCAAAGACGGTTTTTTCTTCTCCGTTAATTTCATGGGTGGTTTTTATAGCTTCTGCCCTCTCCCCATCGGTAAGAGCCAGCAAACAGACGGCTTTGGCTGTTCCTAAATCCGTAACCAGTTGCGGATTTGCATATTCTTTGGCAATCCGCATGAAATTTTGAGCAGTTCGCTCGGAAAACTCTACCGTATCTTTGAGATATAAAAGCCATTCTCCTTGGGGTAGCACTCGCTTAGCTTCTATGAGACGTTTTCCCAATTCTATAATGCCGCTCCCTACCTGGGTTTTATAATACTGGATTTCTTGGGTTATGGTTTCGATAGGACGTTCTGTGGACGTGAGTTTCTGGGTGGTGGTGTGTATAGCGTTAGTGTCTATATCCATGTTTTTCTCCTTTTGTTATACAGCGTTTGCTAATATCTGTGATTTCTTCCATAATATCATCCTTGTGCCGCTTAAGCAGCTTTAGTGTGGTTTTGATTTTTGGTTTTAGTTTTATTAACTATAGTGGTAAGCCATTCGCTTATAAAATTTACAATCTCCGGATAGTCCCTATAATCTTGATTATTTTTAGTACGACATTGCATTATCTTTTTATTCCGCAATTCCAAGGTAAAATATGGTTTATTAGGCTGATCCGCCTGTCTTATCAAAAATATGGCGGTATCCCCGCTTATCACGCGGTCTATATAGGTTTTTACGCAATGATGCAGGTCGTTACCCTCGGTGACAAAATCCTCAACAGATGCAGCTGGTCTTATAATTAAGTTATCCGCAGCATAGCACCATTTATTTAACTTATCTGCTTGCTTTTGCAGTTGCTCGTTTGAGTATTTATCTTTGCTAATCTCAATTAGGCTCATAGTTTGATTGTGGGCTGCTTTTAAATCTTTAGGGTATAATATATTTTTATCTTTGAGATTGTAGTTGAGCTTTTGGCATTCGGTGATATAATCACGATATGTATACCATGTAAACCGTATATTTTCATTGCCATCTGTTTGGGCAGTCAAATTTATGTAATCCGTTACTTTTTTAGGGCCGCAATAAGCAAATATAACATCAATAAGCTTTTTATCCCTGGGTATACATTTATCTATCAGAGCATAAATAGCATCATTTATGCTAATTTTAGGATTTGCGGCATATATATGATTTAAGGTGGCAATATCGGACATAGTCCAATCACCTGCGGGACGGGATTTTAAAAAATGCAGGGGAAACTTAAAGCACTCTTTTAACTTCGAGCGTTGCCATCTTATCGCATTTGCGGTATCTTTTGATAGCCCACAAACTCGCTCCAACAGCAGTTGCGTATAGCCCCCTTTACGTAAAAATTCCATCACTGGATACTGGGCAAAATACTTGGCATATTGTATAACATTGCTATTAGACTCTTGGGCGTAATTGTATATATCGGCATATTGTAGCCTTGTACCATTTACGGCACTATCTATGTTGCCGGGGTAAAACTTATAGCAACACCAAGTGTAGTCTGCGTCATATACCCAAGATTGACCATATAAACCCCATAATGCTACCCGATTACCCCTTATGCCATTACGCTGTATCTCAGAGAGATAGTTTGCAATAGGCTGCGGATAAGCTGTGTTATTATCACGGATAATACGGAATGTTCTAAACCAAACTGTGTTTTGCTCACCTTTTTGGATAGTTGTAACATAATTCACCACAGATGCTTTGAGGGATGAGGAATTTTCGAGGATTGCCATGCAGCGACTGCCGCAATTTGGACAATAACACATTTCATACTGCCTTACACGCTGGGAGTGTGAGTATTTGACTTTTCTGCCGCAGCAGGAGCAAGTCCCACGTGTGCCGCCTTTTTTATAAATCATAGTTTTATCATTGGCGATAATCTCATTGCGCACCCAATCCTCAAACCCATCCGCCATGGCGGTGGGACATAAATCGTAATCGTCCGGAGCAAATCTACCGTTTTGTTTACGCTTGGCGGCGGTGGATGCGGCGATGACATCCGCCATCCAATCGTTGAGGTTAACAATTTCATTATTAACATAAAAATGTTTGAGATTTTTGATAAATTTGGCTATTACCTGCTTGTTATTATCGCTCATGTCAAAATATACCCATGTTACGCAATAATATTTTGGCAGCATGGCATTTATGGTTCGTTTTTTGGTGTGTATATCACCTTTTATAATGATTGCAAAATCTTTTTGTTTTTTAGAGCAGACAACTCTAAAACTTTGACCTGTACGGTACGTATCGGGGCTGTGTATAAAATCAACTATAAGTAATTTTTCGCCGTCAATAAGCTTGCGACAGGCAAATACTTGATAAAGGAGTTGCGATGCACCAGTATAATCTCGCCAGGGCAATTCCTTAATTTTTTTATCAACTCGCATATTCCACCGCCTTATATAAAATCATCAAAGTTAATATTGATGCCGATTGAGCCGATTTTGGCATCTGCGACCACCCCTAAGCCAAAGTAATCATCTACCATAGCAAATACTTCAGCATCGGCAAGGACGGCAATATTATTTTTAGCTTGTTTTTTTGCCGTGGCGGTAATCTTTGATAATAATTGATTGAGGGTTTTATCTTTGTCTAATACATATTCCGCATTGACATTAGTGATGTGGTCTATTATGTAATGACCTATCACCTCGGTATAAGTATTCTCCGGGGTTTCTTGCATCTCGTCGTTGATTTTTTCAATGGCTTTTTGTTTTTGTAAGTTTTCCATGGTTTTTCTCCTTTTTATTCTTTTTTAATAAATTTTAGGTATATATGCCAGCCTGTCTCCTCGTGATACTCGGCTATGTAGCCGTAATCTTGTATTAACTTGTGCCCGGGATATTTCTTTTCCCAAAATTCCGCATCCGGTTGCGTTTTTGCTATTTTATCAATTTGGCGGCGGCTGTATTTGTGGTCGTTTGTGCGCTGCATGGGCTTTTTGAGATTTTGAGAGCAGGACCAACGCTTTTTGCCTTTAGGGTCTTTTAATAGATAGTTGGTTAAGGCGCCAAGGCCGCCAATATCCGGCTGCAGCCTGTCCGCATTTACATAACCAATAGGCTGTTTATTTTTGCACCACAGATTTTCGACGGTATCACGGTCTAAATCGCTGTCAATAATGATATGGTGGTGCACCCGCCGAGGATGGTACTCGTGCACTATAATATAACGCAAAGGGGATAACCCCTTCTTTTTTTTTAGATAGGATAAGCGGCGTAAATAATTTTTAGCTTGATGCTCCGCATCCTCAAGAGTCTTTGGCAGATGTTTATTGTCGTAGGTTAAGGTTATGTGGTAGCCACCTGTTAAAAAGTTGGCATTTATGAGTTGGGTAAAATATCGTCTTGCCATTTTTTCATTAAAGTTTTTTATCTTAGGAGGTGATATCTTTTGCCGCTTGGCACGCTTACCCTTTACTCCTCTTTTTTGGCTATCTGTATAAGGGTAAATATCCACCTCTAAATAATCATTTCCGCAATATATCTTTTTCTCACGGATGAAGGATGTAAAGTTCTTCATGCTCCCCCCTTATTTGGTTTTAGTCCTAACGTTAATACCCATTACAAGCCCCCATACCGCACAATGGCGGTTAGGGTATAAGGGCTTTTTATTGACTTTTATTTAGTATTTTGATATACTTATGAAGTAAAGTTTTTCATGTTTTTTTACATGGCAACGCCCTGTGTTTACGCACAAGGCGTTTTTTCTTTGCCAAAATTTCGGATGCGGATTTTTTGGGTATTTTGTTAAGAACATATGTTTGTTTTGCTGTCGCAATTTGCGGCATTTGACACCTCTGTTTCCAAGACCATTTTTTCGCCGTTCCAGATGTATATTGGCTCGCCGTCATGAGTATAGTTGTTGTTGACTATTTCGTAATAATTAGTACCGATTTTTGCATATCGGTGAGTGTTATTTGACATAAGACACCTCCTTATTTTATAGCGGTATTGCGCATCCTAATATAAACCCAACCGCCACACAGGCTAATACTATAATTGCAAACCCTGCCCAAGGGTGTAAAGTGCGCCGTGAACGGCGATGGTATTTGCATTTTTCGGAAGCTGCCTTAGGATGTGCTCCCGAAAACTTACCGTCCTTCATCTCAATATATTTTATTTTCGGGGTTGAGGCATCGGATAAATAGCTTAATTCTTGCAAACTGTTTATATATAATGTAGGTTTAGACATTTTTACTTCCTTTCCGTGGTGTACTGTGTTTTTTTGACTTACTTTATGATGTTTTTTCACGATTTGCTTTTCGCTTACTGAGCCACACCTCAAACTTGGCTTGGTTTTCCGGGATTTCAAAAAACCTTTCTACTGCCCGAAGTGTTTCAGTTGCGAAATAGTTGCTTTGATGTTTTGGCATTTCCGTAGTATTTATTTCAATGGGTGTTTTCATTGTTTGCTCCTTTCTTTTAACTGGTGCGTTCTCTTTTGATGGTAATATTTAGATGTATGTTAAAACATCTTTCATAATTGCCATGCGACTGTCTGCAGTAACACAGATAGTTTTTTTGTAGCCATTTTTATAAAGGATGTCCACAAACTCTTCCCTATTTTCTTCAAAAACATAATATCTTAAAGATTCAATATCGGGATCTGCTGCCTTCATCGCATTTTCAAAAACTCTAATAAACTCTTTTTTTGCTGCCATGAGATTTTCTCGCTTTCTTCCTTTTCTGCCGCCGGCGGCAATCGGCACAGTGGGGACAAATATATAAATCGATGTCTTTTTGTTTTATTGATACCTGCCACCGCCGGCCACAGTAGATACAAAATTTATATTGCTCGTCCATATATCTGCCCTCAAAATGGCTTGTCACAAGCGGACGATACAAGTGCCAGTAGCTCAATCTTTGAGAGGTTTCCAACGTTTCCAAGTTCTATATGTTCATCGTTTTCAAAATCTATGGTTATGTTGTAGATACCTGCGTTCTGCCAAGGTCTGATATCTATCACGCTGGGACAGGCTGCATGAATTGCTGCAAAAAGCTCATTAAACACAAAATGGTGTTTCATCTCTTCCTCCTTATAAGCCGCATTGGCGTTTCATTTCTTCTCTTGCAAATACTTTTACATCCTGTGCAAAGGCTTTATAGTTTCTACCAGTTTTTTTCTTTTCTAAAACTCATCATTATCAACTCCTTCCTTTCAGCTGGCTTGGGGGTTGTTTTCCCCGAAAAGATAATCCAGACTGCAATCTGGCATTAATTTTTGAATAGCCAGCATTTCTTCTCTGGTAAAATCCGTCTTGCCGGAAAGCTTATTGCCTATTGTTTTTTCCGATTTATTTAAACAACCAGATAAATGCTTCTGCGTTATGTTTCTTATCCTCATCTCATAAAACAGATTTATCATTAAAACACTCATTTTTTCACCTCCCACAAATACCCCTTAACGTAATTTATTATTATAATATACCCCTTTTCGTACTATGTCAAGAACTTTTTTACCCTTTACCGTAATTTTGTTCTTGACATGGCAATATTTTGCGGTTATTATAACTATTAAGAAAGGTAAAGGTAGTTAAAAATGAATTTTATAGAAAAATTGGATTTTTTAATGAAAAGGGATGGTATTAAAAACAAAAAGCAACTTGCCGAAAAATCAAATATCCCTTACACAACGATTGTTGGATTCTACGAAAAAGGGACAGATAATATCCGCCGTACCACTCTTTTAAAATTAGCCAAGTGTTTTGAGTGTTCTCTAGACTACCTAGCCAACGACGATGTTATAGACCCTATATACGGAAGGGTGGAGCAGACTCAGATAAAAAAGCGAACCGAAAATTTTTCAGACGAAAACAAGCTACTTAACGCTTACCGCTCCTTGAGTGAAGAAGGTCAGGAAAAACTAATAGATTATGCCGATGACCTTATCCGCTCCGGCAAATATAAAAAATGTAATTCGTCTGATATGGTGGAAAAACAGGCATAAAAAATAACCCCTCTTGCAAGGGGTAAATAAATACAAGGTGAAAATACAAATTCTGAAATCAAGGGGAGCTTGGTACAAGCATCCTTTGGAAGTTATGGTTAAAGAACAATTTGAATACTTTTTAAAAAAGTATAATAAGTCTTAATAAAAAGGTAGGGTGAAATTTAATGGCTTTTTTTAGCAAAAAAGAAATTTGTATTATATGCGGATCTCCGCAAGGACAATATAATACAGCCAGCGGATTGATTTGCAAAGAATGCCTAAAAAAAGTTCCTAAAAACTTAAAGCTGCAACTTTCAAAATGCACCATTAATGATCTTAATTTCCTTTTTGTGAGCGCAGAAAATCCATATAAATGCACTATTTGTGGTAATGATTATAAATTACGGTGCAATAAATTAAAATGCGCCGATACAAATGGTTTTATTTGCACCCCTTGCAGTAATAAAACATTAAGTTTAAGTCTAAAAAAGTCTACTCTTGAGCAGATAAAAGATGAGGTTGCAAAAAACCAAGGGAGAGGTGTAATTGACATGATACTCCACAGCTCACCACCCCAATATCGAGCCGCAGAAAAAGAGATAAAGGATAAAGAGTGGAAGGAACAACAAAAGCAAAGATATATAGAAAAAGAAAGACAAAGAGCCAAAAAAGAAGAGCGCAAAGAGGAAAAGAAGCGAATATCCGAAGAGAAGTATCAAGCATTCGCAGCGAAATTTAAAGCTGAGGTTATTGAGGAAGAGTTACCGGATGAATGGGACGACCTTGATTTGATAGATTCCTTTGTATGGGTTTTTGTTACAGGTTCGCTGCATGACTATAAAGGAGATTTAGCCCAAGAAAATATATCTTTGCTAAAAATGGGTGAGCGTGTATATTTAAAAAGGCAAGGATCTAAGCGATTTCCCAATGCCATACGGGTCGTAGACTTTCCCGGCAACCATTTAGGGTGGATACCAGAAGATAACGACGAAGATATACAACAGGAACAAATAGCCAAACAGCTTGATGCCCAAACGGAATATCTCTGCAGGGTATGCAACATTAGGGAGTTTAAAAAGAGCGGAGAAAACTACCTATGTATAGATATTGACATTGGTTTTTATAGATAAAGCTTTCTGTGATTTAGAACCGCACAAAGGGTAAGGGAACAATTCAAGGCTTTTGTAGAGAGGAAGCAACATCAAAAGGCGTAAATTTTTCACAAGTTTTACAGGAAGCTTTGGTATTAAAAATACATGGGCAATAAAAAATGACCCCTCCCGGTTGCACCCGGAAGAGGTCGTACAGAATGTATCACTATACTATAAAGGGACAAATCTGTCCTTTTATTATAAACGAATAAAGGAGATTGGTCAATATGCAAGGAGTAATTTACGCAAGATATAGCAGTCATAATCAAACAGAGCAGTCTATTGAGGGGCAGCTCCGAGAATGTAGCCGCTTTGCGGCAGATAATAACATTGGTATCGTCAATCATTATATAGATAGAGCAAAAACAGGCACAAATGATAATCGGGCAGAGTTCCAGAAAATGCTGCGAGATAGTGATAAAAAACAGTTTGACACTGTAATTGTTTGGAAAATAGACCGCTTTGGGCGGAATCGGGAAGAAATCGCTATAAACAAAGTAAAATTGCGAAAGAATAATGTAAGGGTAATGTATGCCCAAGAAAACATCCCAGACAGCCCCGAAGGAATTATCGTGGAAAGCTGCTTGGAGGGTTTTGCGGAATATTACAGTAAAGTTTTATCACAAAATATAATGAGGGGTATGCAAACCGCCGCACTAAAGGGGCATTACACCGGTGCAGGTGTGGCATTGGGCTATGGTATTGCAGAGGATAAGTCTTTTTATGTAAAAGATGCTGATGCCGTTATTGTTAAAAATATATTTGACATGTATGACAGCGGCAAAACGCAAGCGGAAATAATTCGTGAGTTAAAAAAATCTGGATATAAAACTCAAAAAGGGTGCGATTTTAACAGTAGCGCAATCACTCGCATTATCAAAAACAGGAAATATATAGGAGAGTATAGGTGGCATGATATCTTTATTGAAGATGGTATGCCTCAAATTATAGATAAAGAAATTTTTGAAAGGTGTCAAGGGAGAATGGAACGAAACAAAAGCGGTCCACAAAAAAAATACAGAGAAAACAGCGAAAATTTTATGCTTACAGGTAAGTTGTATTGTGGTCTTTGCGGAGATGGCATGTGCGGCGATAGCGGTACCGGCAAAAAAGGATATACTTATTATTATTACACATGCTCGGGTAAAAAGCACCTTAAAGGATGTAAAAAAAAGAGTGTGCCCAAAGATTTTTTGGAAAAGAGCGTCATAGCAACAACAATATCTATAGTATTACAGGATAATGTCATAGATTACATAGCTAAAAGAGCCGTTGAGTTGCAAAAGAAAGAAAGAGCCGATAAATCAGAGCTTAATTATCATAAAAATCAATTACAAGAAACCAAAACGGCAATCAATAATATTATGAAAGCAATGGAGCAAGGGATAATAACATCAACAACTAAGGATAGATTGCTGGAATTGGAAGCCGCAAAAAGAGAATTGGAAACAAATATAGCCATGGATGAAATGGCAAGGCCACTAATAGGCTATGACCACATTGTCTATTTTTTGGAAAGCTTTAAAAATGGCGATATCGAAGATAAGGTTTATTGTCAAAAAATAATTGACGTTTTTGTAAATGCTATCTATTTATATGAGGACAAAATAACAATTACATACAATTATTCAGGCGATAACAACAAAATAACAAAAAAACTCATCGAAGAAACCTCTGACAGTGCAGGTTTATGTTCGGACAGCGGTGTGCCATCTCCACCATCAAAAGCCATAAAGTGTAAAAACTTTATGGCTTTTTGCGTTAAACAATTATAAAGGTTTCCAACACCAAAACAGCCGGATATCTATATTAAAATACCAAGACAAAAATCAATAAGATGTCAGCGTTAAGTTAACCAAGGTTAATTTAACCGTGGCATTTTGCTAATTGCCACTAATACTTTTTTATCACTCTACCCTACTCTACTCAATCTCAATAAACATAAGCTTCCATTTAACTTGGGAGCTTTTTTTTCTTGGGAAAATAAAAAATGAAAGAGGATTTACAATGAAAAACTACATGGACGAAATTAATAAACGGCTAACCCTTTCTGAAAAACCCACTGAAAACCAAGTTATTATTAATCTATTAGAAGTACGTCAATTAATGATGAACAATAAGTTATTAAAAAGAGAAACAGCACCAGCTGAAGAAAATTTCAAAGAAGTTGATACCGGCTTCTACATGAACAATGAAACCAATATAGATAAAATGATGTTGGCAGAATTTATTGCGGAATATAATTGTTGTAAAGCATCAAGGGTTGGTGCTTGTAGTAAAATGGCATTTAAAAAGATATACATTTCCGGTAAAGAAAGCGATGTTGATATTGTTCTTGCAACAATAAAATATTGTATTGAGTTCATCGAATGGGAAGAAAAATATATTAATGACTTACTGAGAAAATATAACGAAACAATCGAAATGAACGGTAAACACTTTGCATTTTATCGGTATAGCTTTCCCCTTGATTTACCCGAATACTATAAAAAACAAAATATAGGTCATGAAGAATGGGCTGATATATTATAAAAAAGGAGATTTCTTATGATTGATTTTAAAAATTCAAAATTTCTGAAAATGACAACCGCATCCAACAATACTTATGCGTCCTTACTCGATTCCATGTTATTGGAAAATGAAGAAATCATTGCAACATACCAAGCCATCCGTGACGGTGTGGTTTTTACCAACCTACACATAATCGCAATCAATGTGCAAAACACAGGAAAAAAGAAAAACTTTGGTTTTATTCCATACAAAAGTCTAAAAGTATATGAGGTAGAAACAGCAGGTATTATTGATATGGACAGTGAAATGAAACTACACATACACGAAGGTGGCTCAATGCACTTTGAATTTACACCGGGTACAGACATCAAGGTGATAGCCAAACTGATAAACAAGGGTATTCATAAATAATCAATGGGAGGGAATTTACAATGAAAAAGAAAATTAATGTTACCTTACTGATATGCCTTATAGGTTTGTTCGGCTCTCATTTCATTAACTCTATGGGTATAGGCAGTAACGATATACCAACCATAACTGCCACAACAACGGTTAACCAAGAATTTGAGGGTGCATATGAGGTCACAAGAGTGGTGGACGGTGACACCATAGTGGTAAATATAGACAACATTGATACCGTGGTGCGAATGATAGGTATTGACACTCCCGAAAGCGTACATCCCAATAAAGATAAAAACACAGCAGCAGGCATAACGGCATCAGACTTTACCAAAGAGCTTTTAGATGGAGAATCGGTATATCTGGAATATGATAAGCAACGCAAAGATAAATACAACCGTGATTTAGCTTACGTTTATCACAACGATAAAATGGTCAATGAAATACTGCTGGAAGAAGGATATGCAGTAACCATGGAAATACCACCCAACACGGCTCATGCCCA
>JAVXOZ010000023.1:0-5481 GCA_036644995.1 Clostridiales bacterium
TAACAGTAACAGCTACCTGGGAAACCAATAGCTACACCATAACTTATATGGATGGTTATAAAGATGGTGCACAAGGTATCATTGACAAAAAGACCTATGAATATGATACTGATATTAATGCTATCACCAACCCATATAGAATCGGTTATACCTTTACTGGTTGGACTCCCAATGTTCCCAAAACCATGCCAGCAAAAGATCTAACAGTAACAGCAAAATGGTCTGTTGACCCCACAATTACCAAAACCATTAGTTACACTGTAAATTACTGGATGGAAGGGGAAAATACACCCCGTGAAAAAGCAATCGTTACTAAAAATGTGTGGATAAACGATCCTGATACCATGGTGATAACAAAGGTTGAACCAAGAACATATAATGGTTTCAAATTTGACCATTACAGTGTTGCTTTCCCCACAAATATTAAAAATGGCGATATAATCAATGTATATTATGTAGCTGAAAAAGCACCCGAACCTGTGGTGCCAATTAATCCCCCAACTCCTACGGATCCCGGAACACCCACAACACCCACAACACCTACTACTCCGGGAACACCCACGGATAATGGCACCTTAATTCCTCCCACTACACCAAGGGCAACCAACGTTGCCACAGTGGGTAACCAAACTGTAACAACACTGGATAACACTGCGGTTGTTGCACCTGCTGCAAAAGCAAATGATACCGTGACCATTAAGGATAAAGCAACTCCTTTGGCACTTAAAGCTCAGTGGGCTTTGTTAAATCTTATTTTGGCAGTTGCTTGCGCCGTTACCATGCTCCTACTCCTTGTAGGTTATGTATTTGGTAAAAAACGCAAAGACGATGATGAAGAATTAGAAACTAATGAAGATTACGAAGAAACTGAACCTACCTTAAAGAGAAAAGGACTTTGGAGAGTCTTAAGTATCATTCCCGGTCTTGGCTCTGTTATTATCTTCCTTCTCACTGAAAACATGAGAAATCCTATGGTATTCGTTGATAAATGGACTTTGTTGATGATTGTTATTGCTTTAGTGCAATTAGTTATTGTATTAATGTCTAAGAAAAAACATGACACAGAAGATAACGATAATGAAGAAGTAATGGCTAACTAATACAAATAGGTAAAAAAAAGACGGTTGAGGACTCCCAATGAGTTCTCAATCGTCTTTTCTTTTGCTTTGATAACAGTATGTAATATTGCTATTAAAGTTTTTAAATGCTATAATATTACAATATTATGGTAATTTAGGCTGTTGATAAAGTCTGATATTTAGCAAAATCCCTTCTCATCGACTGCTTATGTACATCTAAGTACACTGCACAGCCGCTGTTCAGGGAGTTTTACCGAATCTAAGGCTTTCTTAACAGCCTGACATCTTGCCAAAAAACTATGTTTTTTGACAATCTGTATTACAATATTATGGTAATTGTTTGTTATAGCATATAATTTGCTGAAAAAAACTAAAAATAAATAAATTTTTGTTGGAATAGAGGAGTAAAGAATGAAAGGTATTATTTTAGCAGCAGGCAAGGGTACACGTTTGTATCCAATTACTAAAACGTTGCGTAAATCATTGTTGCCCGTGTATGATAAGCCCATGATTTATTATCCCTTGGCAACTTTATTAAACGCCGAAATTACCGAAATACTAATAATTGTGCCACCCGATGATATGGGGCAATTTGAAAAACTTTTGGGTGATGGCAGCTCTTTGGGGATTAGCATTTCCTATAAAGAGCAGCAAGTGCCTCGAGGTATTGCCGATGCCTTTATTGTGGGAAAAGACTTTATAGGTAAAGATAGCGTTTGCCTCGCCTTGGGTGATAATATATTTTATGGTGCTGATTTCTCGGAAAAAGTAAAAAATGCTCAAATACAAAATGAAAACGCAACGGTTTTTGGTTATTATGTTGAGGATCCTAAACCTTTTGGGGTTGTGGAGTTCAGTGCAGATGGTAAAGCTTTATCCATTGAGGAAAAACCCTTGGAGCCAAAATCTAATTATATTATTCCCGGATTATATTTTTATGATAACTCCGTGGTTGGTATTGCCCAAAATGTAAAGCCTTCAAAGCGTGGGGAATTGGAAATTACTTCTGTAAATCAAACATATTTAGAACAACAGCAATTAAAAGTGGTGGCTTTAAATACCGATTATTCATGGTTTGATACAGGTTCAGCCAGTAGCCTTTTAATAGCAGCCAATGCCATAGCTAAGGAACAGCATGCTACTAAAAAACAAGTTGCCTGCATTGAAGAAATAGCTTATAAAAAAGGCTTAATTGATTTTGAAACATTACAAGCCATAGGCGAAAAATATAGTATGACCGATTACGGACAGTATATTTTATCTCTTAAAAAGGAGTAAAATAAGAATTTTAATTAGTAATTTAAAAATATTGGTGTATTATGCGGAGAATGCTTTCCTAAGCCAAATGAATTATTGACAAAAATAAAAATCTGTAATATAATTTTTTTAAGGGAATGAATGTCTCCCTCGGCATTTTTTGTTGAATGTCTAAACCGCTGTTTAGCTGATGACTTCTGCATTCTTTGCAGAGTTGTTGGCTTTTTTTCTTTTATCAGGAGGTAAAATCGTGAATATTTGGCACGATATAGAGCAATATCATATTACAATAAAGGATTTTTATGTAGTTATTGAAATTCCCAAAGGCGGCAGAGTAAAATACGAATTGGATAAAGAAACAGGTCTTTTGGAAATGGATCGCATTTTATACACTGCTACCCATTACCCCTGTAACTATGGGTTTATACCCAGAACATTAGCTGAGGATGATGACCCTTTGGACGTATTGGTCTTATGTTCACAACAAATAATGCCCATGACTTTGGTGCGTTGCTATCCCATTGGTGTAATAGGTATGGAGGATGAACACGGCAGAGATGAAAAAATTCTCGCCATTGCTTTTTCGGATCCTTCTTATAATACTTATCACGATATAAAAGATTTGCCAACCCATATTTTTGAGGAAATTGAACATTTTTTTTCTGTTTATAAGATGTTAGAAGATAAACCCACCGCAATAGAGCATACTCGCAAGGCTGAAGATGCGTTGGTGGTTATTGGTGAAGCCATGGAAAGATACGATAAAAAATTTGTGAATGGTAGTGAGTAAATTTTAAATTATATTACTCTGTTTGCTGTTGAAAAACTTTGTTAAAATTTATACAAGTATAAATAAAAGAAGGAAAGGATGTACCATGATTTATTCTACAGAAGTTGAACATATGTGCACTGTTGCCAAAGGTGCAAATCACGGTTCCGCCCCCATTCCTCAAGAGGGAAAGTGGACACAGGCTAAGGAAATTAAGGATATCAATGGTTTAACCCACGGTATTGGCTGGTGTGCCCCACAGCAAGGAGCTTGCAAATTAACACTTAATGTTAAAGATGGTATTATTGAGGAGGCATTGATAGAAACCTTGGGATGCAGCGGTATGACCCATTCTGCGGCGATGGCATCGGAAATACTCCCGGGTAAAACCTTATTGGAAGCACTTAATACAGACCTTGTTTGTGATGCCATTAATGTGGCTATGCGTGAGCTGTTTTTGCAAATAGTTTACGGCAGAACACAAACCGCATTTTCAGAAGGTGGACTTCCTATTGGTGCAGGCCTTGAGGATTTAGGAAAAGGTTTGCGTAGCCAAATTGGTACTATGTTCGGCACTAAATATAAAGGTGCCCGTTATCTTGAAATGGCAGAAGGATATGTAACACGTGTTGCCTTGGATGATGATAATGCCATAATCGGTTATGAGTTTGTGCAGCTGGGCAAAATGATGGCAGCAATTAAAAAAGGTGTGGATGCCACTAAGGCTTTACAGGATGCCACAGGTAGTTATGGTCGGTTTGCCGATGGTGTAAAATTTATTGATCCACGAGAAGAGTAAGAAAGCGAGGAAGAAAAAATGGCTTTGTTTGAAGGATACGAAAGACGTATTGACAAAATCCGGCCCATTCTCGCTGAGTATGGTATTGTGGATTTTGAAGATGCTAAAGAAATTTGTGATAAATATGGATTTTCCCCCAGTAGTATAGTTAAAGAAATTCAACCCATTGCTTTTGAAAATGCCTGCTGGGCTTATACGGTTGGCGCAGCAATAGCCATAAAAAAACAATGCAAAACCGCAGCAGAAGCAGGAGAAGCCATTGGCATCGGCTTACAGGCATTTTGTATACCGGGTTCTGTTGCCGATGATAGAAAAGTAGGCTTGGGTCATGGCAATTTGGCTGCTATGTTATTAAAAGATGAAACTAAGTGCTTTGCGTTTTTAGCAGGGCATGAATCCTTTGCCGCAGCAGAAGGTGCCATTGGTATTGTTAAAAATGCCAATAAAGCACGTAAAGAGCCGCTGAAAGTTATATTAAACGGCTTGGGGAAAGATGCTGCACAAATAATTTCACGCATCAACGGTTTTACCTATTGTCAAACCCAATTTAATTATGAATCCGGTGAGGTTACAATTGTGAAGGAAACACCCTATTCCCAGGGTGAACGCAGCAAAGTGCGTTGCTTTGGCGCCGATGATGTGCGTGAAGGTGTAGCAATAATGCATTTGGAAGGTGTAGATGTTTCCATTACCGGTAATTCCACCAATCCAACCCGTTTTCAGCACCCGGTGGCAGGCACCTATAAAAAGGAATGCGTAGAACAAAATAAAAAATATTTTTCCGTAGCCTCAGGTGGCGGCACAGGACGCACATTGCACCCTGATAATATGGCTGCTGGCCCTGCATCTTACGGTATGACGGATACCATGGGCAGAATGCACTCTGATGCCCAGTTTGCAGGTTCATCTTCTGTACCTGCTCATGTTGAAATGATGGGCTTTATCGGCATGGGCAATAATCCTATGGTTGGTGCCACAGTTGCCATTGCCGTGGCTGTGGAAGAAGCCATGAAAAAATAATTTATTAAAACAACTTAAAAAGCTGCACTTCCTTGGGTTTTATGTAAAGGAAGTGCAGCTTTATTTTGATTTTATTTATTTAATTTTTTGGAATAAGTATCTAAAAGGTAGGGGCTTAGTTCTTTTAAAGAAAATTCAAAGGTGGGAATTAAGGTTTTTTCCGGGCTTATGTCTAAAGCGTTGTAAAAAATATAGATATTGCCATTGGCTTCATCAAGGTAAAAGTTTGCATCTTTGCGAATGCCGGTAAAACCTGATTTATCATCATAGAGCTGTATACGCTTATTATCCTTAAGTTGTTTGTTGATGGAATCGTTAACATAAACGGGAAAATCGCTGTCAAAATCGTAAATATCACCTAAAGTTATGGGCACACCTTTGTCCAAATCAAAGGCAAAACTTTGTTGCCCAATATATGCCTTGCCTTTACCTAATATTTTTTTATAGGATTCCATGATATTTAATATATTATTGCTGTGATAAGTTATATCAAAGGTCATTTTTAAGGTTATGGGGTCTGTGCCGGTAACTACCCCTTTTAATTCCGTATCTTGGTT
>JAVXOZ010000023.1:5581-34809 GCA_036644995.1 Clostridiales bacterium
ACAATCTGTTTTTTTACCGTGGTATCAAAATCTTTGGCAATGGGTTCAGTTTTGGTTATTTCACCTAAAGCGTTATTAAATTCTTTTTCTTGGGTTTTTACATAATTATCTATGGAGCTGTTTATTGAAGATAAAGTTCTAATATCTCCAATGCCTCCCACCACAGGATAGGTAATATTTATGGTTTTATTTGCTTCGTTTGAAGAAATATGTTCAACGGTTACTTTAATTTCAGATGAATGGTCTTCTTCTTTATTATTTCCGCAGCCTCCAACCAGTAAAACCAGGGAAATGCATATACAAATTAATATTTTCTTCATTATTTAATCTCCATTTGTTGTTATTACAATATATTTAGAATACGCTGATATTTTTAATATTTCCCTTAAGAAATATGTCCACTGCTATTTTTTATGTACAATAAATATATTTGGGCCACATACCCCATTATCTATCTTGATATAGATTATATCACCAAATTTAGACAAATTATAGTATGTTTCTTAAAATTTCACTTCATATTCATCAAATGTATCTTTTTTCTCCTTTTATTGATATACGATTAAAAGTATTTTTATATATATTTTATTTTTAGTTGTAAATATAGTATGTGGATAGGTTTTTTGTTTTCTTGTTAACAGATTATTTGTATGGTATAATTAAACTACTTAGTATATATTATGTATCTAAATATAGGGTTCATATTAAATAAATATAGGAGGTAGTTATGGAAGAAAATAAAGTTGTTATGGAAGAAAATAAAGTTGTTATGGAAGAAAATAAAATTTCAGATGAATGTAAAAATTGTACGGAAACAGATGAAAAAAAGCGAGATATTTGCTCTATTTGTGTTACCCAAAAAGTATTTCGGGGCAAGTGGAAATTAGTTATACTTTGGCAGTTGAAAGATGGAAAAAAGAGATTTTCCCAATTACAAAAATCCATTCACATTACTCAGTCGTCATTAACTAAACAACTGCGTGAGCTGGAAGGCGATGGCATTATCTCCCGAAAAGTGTATAATATTATTCCGCCAAAAGTTGAATATAGTTTAACACCTGTGGGCAGTGAATTTATTAAGGTAATGGAACAAATAAATAATTGGGGCAAATATTATATAAAAAATATGGATTTAAAGTAACAGTAATAAAACCAATATTAAATATTAATTCCGATGTGGATGTATTTTAGCAGCTCAGGTAAATGGGGGATGAATGCTGGTCATATATTTTGATGCCGAAAATAATGTTTAATTATGCAAAAATGATGCAAATAATGTTTAATTATCTGTTTTATTGTTTTTTATACAAGGATATGGAATTTTAGTAGAGAAATCCTTTAAAAAAGCGCTTATTTAGGAGAAATTTATCAGAAGGATGCGATTATAGTATGTTAAAAGAGAAGCTTTGGACAAGGAACTATGTGATTTTAGCAATAACTAATTTATTGTTTTTTTTAAGTTTTCAGTTGGTTGTGCCTGTGTTGCCATTATATATTGAATCTTTGGGCGGCACAAATGTAATTATTGGCATAATTATTGGGGCAGGCACTTTGGGTGGTTTGGCAGCCAGACCAATATCCGGCGCTATATCCGATAGATATGCA
Organism: Clostridiales bacterium; assembly: GCA_036644995.1. Classification (GTDB taxonomy): domain Bacteria; phylum Bacillota; class Dehalobacteriia; order UBA7702; family UBA7702; genus Cryptoclostridium. Next base: position 7,187 of record JAVXOZ010000023.1, read on the forward strand.
AGATTGCCTGTATATTATTGGGGCTTGATTTTGTGTTGTGTAATGATTTTTGCCTATGCACTTTTCCCAATTTTGTTATTTTTGTTGATTATAAGGTTGCTCCATGGGTTTAGCATGGGGGCGGTAACCACATCGGGGACTACTATGGTTACGGATATGTTGCCAAAAACTCGTTTGGCTGAAGGCATGGGCTACTATGGTATGGCATCCACTGTGGCTATGGCTTTTTCACCGGCGATTGCGTTGTTTTTAATAAATATTGTGAGTTATGCTGCGGTTTTTCGAATTTCTTTTCTCATTGTTTTAATAACTCTCATAATATCTCTGTTTTTAAAAAAATCAGATTTGCAAATTATAAAACCTCGTGAAGAAAAAGAAGCTCTTTACGAAAAAAAAGCCTTTCCTGCGGCTATTATGTTGGCGGTGCAATCTTGCGGATATTGTGCGGTGGCTACTTTTATAGCTCTTTACGGTGGGGAAATGGGTATAAAAGAAATTGGTATTTTCTTTACGGTTTACGCTTTATGTGTTATTATCAGCCGTCCATGGGTGGGCACCTTAGCAGATAGAAAAGGTTATAATTATGTAATTATTCCTTCATTAATTTTATCTGCTATTGGTTTTCTTATCATAAGTTTAAGCCATAGTTTGACACCATTGTTGGCAGGTGGGGCGTTAATAGGTATTGGCTTTGGTTCTGCTTTTCCCACTTTTCAAGCTATGGCAGTTTGTGATGTGCCTGTTCATCGCCGTGGAGCAGCCACAGCCACTGTGATGAGTGGTTTTGATTTGGGCTTTGGTATTGGTGCTATTATTTGGGGTGTAGCAGCCCATCTTTTAGGCTATCGTATGATGTATTTCTTAAATGTACCTGTTTTGGTAATCTCCCTTATTATTTACCTGAAAATCTTGGGTAAAAAGAAGCAAAGTGAGGTAGTTGCTTAAATTGTGGGATAAATTAATGAGGTGAAAGCAGTTTTAAACCCACTATACCCATGAGTATGCAAAAAATGCAGAGCAACCGCCATATATCTATGGGTTCATTGAATAGGATAATTCCCAAAATAACAGTACCCAAGGTACCAATACCTGTCCAAATTGCATAGGCAGTGCCCATGGGTAAAACTTTTAAGGCTAAAGATAAAAAATAAAAACCCGCTATCATGCCACCTATGGTTATTAAAGATGGAACAAGTTTTGAAAAACCTGCGGAATATTTTAGCCCCACCGCCCATACTATTTCCAATATTCCCGCTATTCCTAAATATAGCCAATGCATAGATATCCTCCTTTTGCAAATAAAAAAAGCCTGAGAGTATAATCTCCCAGGCTTTTATCCTTCCGTGTTCACGTAGTACGTGGGTTTTATCTCGGACCTAACCATTAAATAAATTAATGCGGAACCCTATAAAACGCTTCATTATTCAATTAACTGCTGAAATGATATGTGTAAATACTATCAAAATATAGAGGAAAAGTCAATAAAATAATATTAACAACTTCAATTTTTTTGATATAACAGAAATTAATCTATTTATATCAAAAAAACACAAAAAAGGGTTCCAATGGTGATATTTTTTTGGTATGATATTAGTAATTGTAAAAGATTATTATTTTATTTAAAATGGCGAAAGAGGAAAAAATGAAAAATATAAATCCAAACTCTCCTTGCAGTATTTGCCAAAAAAATATTGAGGAAACAGGTCACTCTTTGGCACACCGAGAAGGCTTGTGTCAAAGCTGTTTTGAACTTTGCGGTTTTACCCCAACCACACCCACAAATTGCCTTTCTGTGGGAGATATTGAAGGATTGTTGCAAGTGAAAAGGGTAACGGTGGCAGATGCCATAGAAGCCCGTGATAAGTGGGAAGAGCTGATAAAAGAAGAAAAATTAGCAGCAGAAGCCGTAGCTTTAGCCGAATCATTGGCACTTGCCAATAGCATAGATAATAAAACCAGAGAAGAATTGGCTCGGCAGAATCAATTAGCCAATAATGTGGCTATAAATCAAGAAATAGCAGCTCAAAATCAAGAAATAGCAGCTCAAAATCAAGAAATAGCAACTCAAAATCAAATAGATACGGTAACAGCTATTGCGGATACATCCCCGGAAAATATTCTTAGCTCTTGCCCCCAAGAAAAACAGTATAATAGTGGGGAGGCACTTGCCATAAACGGTGCAGATTCCCCATTATCCTCACCACCGAAAATTAATGTTGAAGTGTCAGAAAAAGGTAAATTATCCCAAGGAATGTCAGCTGAAAAATTTTTTAGTGAAGATTTTGAAACTTTAAAAACCGATGATGAACCTGAACCCAATAAGCAAAAACTTATATTTAAAATTGCCATAATAGTTTTTGTTTCTGTGGTTACTATTTTTATGGTAAGTAGTTTTTTACCCGATGGATTTTTTAGCCAAAAAAATAATGTAATATCCATTGCCCAAGGTGAAAATAATCAATATGCCATGACACCAAAACCTGAAAAAGCAGGCTATATTTATATACTGCCCCAAGGCACATATAAGGTTGTTATGTCTAAAGAATCCGCTGCTTCCAAAGGTACTGTTTCTGTGGAAAGCGATAAAGTTGCCCCCACTACAGATGGTAAAGGCCATTACGAGAATATTAAAACCATAGAGCTTTTACCCGGTGAGAGCAACACCATAACCGTGAAAGAGGGGGAACATATTTATACCTCTATTCACTCTGTTATGGAGTTTGAAAAGCAATAAATTAAATGAAAAGTCCTTTTGTCATCAGATTGCAGGGAAATTTTTTGGCTACAACCCGTTAGGATTTGGGCTTTTTTAAATGAGGATAAAATGAAGATTGAAACCTATATTTTTGATTTAGATGGCACTTTACTTAATACCTTGGCAGATTTAACAAAAAGCGTGAATTACGCTTTATCCCTATTTGAATTTCCCCAGCATACAGAGTCAGAAATTTGTTCATTTATTGGTAATGGTGTTGAAAAACTTATTAAAAGAGCCGTTCCTAAATATGTGGAGCCTGAAATAACCAAGAATGTTTTGAAAATGTTTGGAGATTATTATAAAGTTCATTGTGCAGATAATACCCTGCCCTATGGTGATATAGTATCTGTGGTTGCAAAATTGGCAGCTCAAGGCAGTAAAATAGCTGTGGTTTCCAATAAATCACATGAGGAAACAGAAATACTAATTAGAAAATTTTTCGGTAGCAGTGTTAGCTTTATTTTGGGCAGCAAACCTAATTTTCCTAAAAAGCCAGAGCCAAACATGGTTTTAGCTGCTATTTCAGCGTTAAATGCAAACCCTAAAACCACTGTTTATATAGGGGACTCCGATGTTGATGTAAAAACAGCAAATAATGTTGGTATAAAGTCCGTCGGCGTGAGCTGGGGTTTTCGTGGTAGAGAGTTTTTGGCAAAAGCCCAAGCGGATATCATTGTGGATAATCCTTGTGAATTATTAAAAATAGGGAAGTAATATTATGAATGAAGAATTGCAAAAACAAATATTGGCTTTTCGTGATGATAGAAATTGGAGCCAATTTCATAACCCCAAAGATTTGGCAATTTCTATTTCCTTGGAAGCTGCGGAATTATTGGAAAATTTTCAATGGTCCGGTTCTGAAACCGAGGTTCCCCAAAAGCGTGAAGCAATAGCTGAAGAATTGGCAGATGTTTTGATATACGGTGTTTTGATGTGCGACACCATGGGTTTTGATATTGATGAAATTATGGCTGCAAAATTGGGTAAAAACAACCAAAAATATCCTGTGGCAAAAGCCTACGGCAGTAAAAAGAAATATACGGAATTAAGTGATTAATTTACTGTAAATTCCATAATCGGTGAGTTTTAATTTGCCTTGTTGTTCTATATCGAGGTTTAGTACATTACCATAATAACTTTTTGAAACCTAAACATAAGCCTAAACTAACATAAAAAGAAAAACCTTCTATTGTATTTTCACACATACAATAGAAGGTTTTTACGTTAAAAAGTTGTAAATTTTACTTATTTAGCTAAGGTTTCTCCTGCTTGTAAAGCAGATTTTAATAATTCATCGGATAATTTAAAATCCGGTGAAGTTGTGCCCCCGCAAATTAATGTTTTTTCAACATTCCAACCGAACATGGTAAAGAAACCGTTAATGGAATCGGTTATTGTTTTGTAAGTTTCAGGGTCACCGCTGCCTTGGGTAAAAATAGAAAATACTTTTTTACCGGGATAGCGAGGTTTGGATTTGCCGTCTAAGACGGGATACAGTCTATCTATCCATTGTTTGGCTTGACCCGCTATTTGGTAAAAATAGATGGGAGTACCGAAAATAATGGCATCGGAATTTTTAATATCTTCATACATGGGTTGCAAATAGTCTTTGGTTGCACAGCCTTCATGGGTTCTGCAATGGAAACAGCCTTGACAGCCCTTTACTCCATCATCATTTAGGTCATAGATTTTTACTTCAGCACCCTTTGATTTAGCGCCTTTTATAGCTTCATCAATTAATTGATTTGTAAAACCTTTTTTTCTGGGACTACCTTTAAATACCACAATTTTGCTCATAACATATCAGACCTTTCAAATTTATTTATAGTATAAATTCTATATCTTAACGATGCAATAAGCAAGTAGGTTTATTTTTAGTACATAGTATTATAAACAGTACCGTAAATCATTGCTGTTTTTAACCATTTAAAATTTTATCCGCTACATGTCGCAGCATTTCAAAGCTTTTTTCCACGGATTTTGTTTTATCGGGATTCACAAGGCAGCATCTTGAAGGTGCAAACCAAGAGCGGTCTAAAATTTCTTCCAAAGTTATACCGTGTTGAGTTAGGTAATTAAACATATCCTGCAAGCGTTTTATCAAGGATTCTTCGGTTTCTAAAGCCATTTCTTCGGTAAGGGTGGGGGTGATGCCCCAAGCTATGATGCCACCTTTTTTTAAAAAAGCTATTACTTCATCTTTATAAAGGGAAAAAACGTGTCCTGCGGTGTAGCTATCCATGGAAAGTACATCTAAATCTATATCTTTTAGGAGGAAAGACCAATCGGGATTGCCGCAAAGGTGCACTCCCCGAGGACCTTCCAGTTTATCTAAATAGTTGCTGTAATCTTTAATAGCGGTGTTTGATGTGTACCCGGTGAAAGAGGCAAATAGCATTTGCAGCCCGGGTTCATCCATCCAAACAATGGCGTTTTCATTTTTTGCCTTTAATTGGCGATATTGGGCATTGGCTTTTTCCGCCATGAAATCAAACATAAATTCCCTAATTTCATCGTTATAAAGTATGGGCTTTTTATTTTCGTCCACAATTTTAAAACCAAAACTGATAGGCCCCACACTTTGCCCCCGAATCACAGGATATCCCGATAAATCATGTGCCAAAAAATTATCAAAAGCCACGGAATATTCATCACTTAATTCATAAAAGTTAGGCTCAAAACAATGTTCAAAATACTGGGGTAGCTCTTCATAAAAAAGTGCAGTATCTAAAGTGATGCGATGCTCCTTGGTATCCACAATAATGCCCGGCAACTTTTCCGAGGATTGTACATACATATCTTCATAATAGCTCATTCTTGGGAGTTGTGGCCAGTAGGCAATATCAAAGGATAAGGCAATTTTCATGGCTGCTTCTAAATCTGTGTGGGGCATTATCCCCATGGCTGTGGTTAGGCAATTACCGGGTAAATTAAATCGCATAATTGTTCTCCTATTTTGTTTGTATATTAGGCTAAAATCTTTTCCAAATCTTCTTTAGGTGTGGAAATAGGCGTAAGTCCGAAATTTTCCACCAATATATTTAACACATTTGGTGAAAAGAACCCCGGGATACTGGGTCCCACATAAATATTTTTAACACCTAATGATAATAAAGTCAATACTATGCAGATAGCTTTTTGCTCATACCAAGAAAGAACCAAGGTTAAAGGTAAATCATTTACACCGCAATCAAAAGCATCAGCCAAGGCTAAAGCTACTTGAATAGCACCATAGGCATCATTGCATTGTCCCATATCCATAATTCTGGGAAAATTGCCTATCTTGCCCAAGTCTAAATCGTTAAAACGGAATTTGCCGCAAGCCAAGGTTAAAATTAAGGAATCCTCAGGGGTTTCCTTTACAAATTCTGTGTAATAATCACGGGAGGCTTTGCCCCCATCGCAACCACCCACCAAAAAGAAATGAGAGATAGCCTTGGCTTTAACCGCATCCACCACTTGGTCTGCCACGGAAAGAATTGTGCCATGGCCAAAGCCTGTGGTTACAGTTGCTCCATTATTCATGCCTGTACGCATTTGGGGTTTTTCATAGCCCCCCAGTTTAATGGCATGGTTGATAATAGCGGTAAAATCTTTATTGCCTGTGGCATCTTCTTTAATGTGCTTGGTATTGGGAAAACCCACAATAGAAGTTGTGTAAATGCGGTCTAAATAAGAATCTTTGGGGCGTTGAATGCAGTTGGTGGTGTAAAGTATAGGAGCGGGAATGCCATCAAACTCTTTTCTTTGGTTGCACCAAGCTGTGCCGTAATTACCTTTAAAATGTGGATATTTTTTTAATTCGGGGTATCCGTGGCAAGGTAACATATCGCTGTGGGTGTAGATATTTACACCTTTACCCTCACTTTGTTTTAAAAGTTCAGCCAAGTCCTTTAAATCATGACCTGTTACCACAATAAATGGTCCTTTTTCTATCATAAAGGGCACTTCTGTGGGAATAGGTGTGCCATAGGTGGTGGTGTTAGCTTTATCCAAAAGTGCCATACATTTGTAATTTACTTTGCCGCAATCCATTAAAAGTCCCAACCATTCTTCGGTGGAGTGGTCTGTGCCAATGGCTGCCATGGCGGTGTAAAGCCATTGGGTTACTTCTTTATCCTCATAGCCCAAAGCATGGGCATGGTGGGCATAGGCTGCCATGCCTTTTACCCCCAAAAGTAAAGTGGTGCGGAGGGAACGAATATCTTCATCGCCTTCCCATAGTTGAGCAGAATTTAGTTCTTCTGTATTTCCTGCTTCTTTTACAATGCTCATTATCTCATTAAGTTTGGCTGTTAAAACATCGTTGTCAAAATTTACATTGGTTAAGGTCATAAAAAGGCTGTCCATCATTAATTCGTCCATTATTGGGGTGGGATTTTTTATTGTTTTTGCCATAATAATCAGTGCTGCAATTATATCATCCTGTAATTTTGCGGTTTGGGGGGTTTTGCCACAAACCCCACCTTTGGTGCAGCCTGTGCCTTTTGCTGTTTCTTCACATTGAAAACAAAACATATTCATAATACATACCTCCGTATAATGTTGATTTTTTATTGTATTTAGTATATTATAGAATTGTTAAAGTTAATGTAACATAGGTTACAAAAGGATAAAAAAATGAGTGAAATTAAAATAACTGAAATGAATAAACTTTTTGCATCTTTAAGCGAATCGGATTTTGAAAAATTTCTCCAATGTGCCAACCCTGTAATTAAAGAGTTTGCCCGTGGTGAAATAGTGATGGATCAAGGAGATGAGCAGGATTCTTTAATTTTGCTGCTTCAAGGTGCATTGGAGCTTTATAAAGCAGATAGTGAAGGTAACCGCAGCTTAGTTAGTTCTTTAATGGTGGGGGAAACCTTTGGGGAGCAAACTATTTTTGGCAATAACAACATTAATGGTTTTACGGTTATTGCTCCAAAAGCTGCAAAAGTTATGTTTATAGATAAAAGTATATTCTACCGTCCTTGTAGTAAAGTTTGTCCAACGCATCAAATTCTCATTCAAAATATGCTTTCTCTTTTGGCAAATCAGGCTAATCTTTTAGAAAAAAAGATAACATATCTCACCGCAAAAAGTTTAAGGAAAAAAATATGCCTATATTTGCTGGAAGAATATTATAAAAATAATGGTGTGCAAAGTTTTACTGTTACCTTAAATAGAGAGGAAATGGCAGATTATTTTGATGTCCAGCGTCCTTCGCTTTCTCGGGAACTTATTGCGATGAAAAGCCATGGCATTATTGATTTTACCCGTAATACATTTAAAATATTAGATTTGGAAAAACTAACAGAAAATACAAATTAGGAGATATTATGAATAAAAAGCTATTAAAAAAATATGCCCAACTCGCAGTTAAAGTTGGGGCAAATGTGGAAAAAGACCAAGGTGTGATAATACGTGGTGCCGTAGAGCAGAGTGAATTTATCAAGGAAATTACTTTGGAGGCTTATAAAGCCGGGGCAAAATGGGTGGAAGTTGAATGGGAATATCAGGAAATTGAAAAATTGCATCTGCAATATCAAAGTTTAGAACAACTTTCAACCATGGAAAATTGGCAGCTTGAAAAACATAAAATGCTCCTTAAAGAGTTGCCGGCAATGATTTATATTATTTCCGAAGACCCAGATGGTTTAGCTGGGGTGGATCAAGAAAAAATGCAAAAATCCTTTGCTGCCAAAAGAAAATTGGTGAAAGAATATCACGATGCCATGGAAAACAAATATCAGTGGAGTATTATTGCGGCACCTTCCAAAGCGTGGGCAAAAAAGGTATTTCCTCATTGCAGTTCTGCTGTGGCAGAAAAACAATTATGGGATGCTATTTTAAAAACTGTGCACATCACAGCGGATAATGACCCCATTGAGGCTTGGAAACAGCACAATGAAAATTTTAAAAGTAAATGCCAGATTTTAACAGATTACGATTTTGAATATTTGCATTATACCTCGGATTTAGGCACAGATTTCAAATCATGGCTCATACCCCAAGGACAATGGTTGGGTGGTGCGGAAACAACTTTAAACGGCGTAATTTTTAACCCTAATATGCCCACAGAAGAAATATTCACCACACCGATGAAGGGCAAAGCAGAAGGTGTTCTTGTTGCCACTAAACCCTTATCATACCAAGGGCAATTAATAGAAAATTTTTCTGTAACTTTTAAAAATGGCAAAGTTGTGGATTGTGAAGCAAAGTCCGGGGAAAAAATGCTTAAAGAAATGATAGCCACCGATGAAGGTTCCTGCTATCTGGGGGAATTGGCATTGGTACCCCAAGATTCCCCCATTGCCAATGGCAATATCCTTTTTTACGAAACCCTTTTTGATGAAAATGCCAGTTGTCATGTGGCATTGGGCAGAGGTTTTTCCATGGCGCTTTTAGATTATCAAGACTTAAACTGGGAAGAAACCGTGGCAAAGGGCATTAACGATTCTTTGATTCACGTTGATTTTATGATAGGTGATGATACACTTAATATTGCAGGTTACACCAAAGATGGTAAAAAAGTGCCAATTTTTACCCGGGGTAACTGGTGTTTATAATAAGTTTTATAAAGGTGGATATAAGTTAAATATGTAAAAACCCAAAGTATTTATTAATTGCGAAAAAGTGCCAAAATAAAAAACTTCCCTTGTGAAACAGGAATGATTTTATGCTGTAATTTGGGTGGTGTTCTTATCTGTATTTTGGTAAATTAACTTGACTATTTATGCTTTATGCAATAATATTATAACTAAAAGGTAATAATTTAATGAGGTTGCGGATGAAAAGATTATTTAGTATTGGTATACTTTTAACTATGATTATGGGGTTTTTTTGTGTTTTACCCCCTGCAGAAGCTTCTGCGGCGAATATAAACTTAAGTGTGCGGGTGGAAGGACCTGTTAATAATATAATTAATGAGCCACATTATAATTATGTTAATAACACAACCGGGGATTATGCCCTTGTATCCGATGTTTTAAAAAAAGTTTTAAAAGCCAATAATATTACTTTTGAGGCATATGATAAGTATTGTTATTTTACCAAAATAGGAAAATATGCAGAAGAAACAGTTAATTCTGTTTATGTTGGGTGGTCCTATGCCATTAACGGTGTGCCCATTGAAAACACTAAAACTAATGTAACAGTAAAAAATGGTGATAAAGTAGTTTTATATTATGGGGATATGCGAGTGGCTGTTCCCAGCTATAAAGCAGGGTTAAATGATAATGGTTCTATAACCTTAACGTTTTTATATACAGGTGTGGATAATGAGTGGAAGTATGTTACCAATGTTCCTCTTACAGGTGCTACTGTATTGTGGGATGGAAAAAATTATACCACGGACAACAAAGGTAATGTTACTATTCCACCTATTTATTCTTCCGGAGGTAACCATGTTTTGCAAATCCAAAGGTATACTCCTGATGTAACCTTAAAAAGTGGTGAAAAATGTGCAAACGTGGTGAGATTGTCACCCAACAATAAGTTAGAAATAACAAATTTTACTGATTTAACAGGTTATGAATGGGGAAAACCTTTTATTTATGATTTAGTAACAAAAGGCATAATTAATGGTTTAAATTCCACTACCTATGATCCGGGTGGTTTTCTTACCCGTGCTCAAGTAGTAAAAATGCTGTTTCAAATTAAAGGTGCCAATATTTATGATTACAGAGGTTACTCGTCATTTGCTGATGTGGCTATTGGGGAATGGTATACTCCATATATAAATTGGGCAAAAAATAGCGGAGTTACCCAGGGTGTAGATGCGGCTAATTTTTCACCTAATGGCAGTATTACTCGGGAAGATTTTGCTTCTATGTTAAAAAGGTTTGGGGATAAAGAAGGGGTAAATTTAAAACCAACAGTTAAGGTACCTGTTTTTCAAGATGAAGCCCTAATAGCAGATTATGCCAAAGATGCTGTATATGCCTTAGCTTCTGTGGAGATTATAAAGGGCTATGAGGAACCAAAAAATGTTTTTAATTTCCATCCTCAAAGCAATACAACCAGGGTTGAAGGAGCTAAAATGTTATCTATTTTTCAAGAGAAAAAAATAAATGGGTAAATTACTAACAGAAAGATTGGTTTTACCCCCGATGAAAAAAGAGGATTGTCCGGCTGTTTTAGCCTTAATCCTATGCCTATCATCTTGTAGCCAAAGTTGAATTTTGTCTATAATCTAAAAGGAAGTCCAACGGACTTCCTTTAAGGCTGTTGATAAAGTCTGATATTCTGCAAAATCCCTTCCCATCGACTGCTTATGTACATTTAAGTACACTGCACAGCCACTGCTCAGGGAGTTTTGCCGAATCTAAGTCTTTCTTAACAGCCTGACATCTTGCCAAAAAGCTATGTTTTTTGGCAATCTAAAAGGAAGTCCGTTGGACTTCCTTTTTTTGTTTTGGATAATATTTTTTTAGTATAGTTTTTTTACGGCATTGTATATTTTACTGCCTTTATCTTGACCCAATCTTCTTCTTATTTGTTGATAAAGCTGGGCTTTATTTTCAGCGTTATTCATAAACCGCACAATATCGTTAACCCAGTCTTTACTATCGGTTTCCGGTATGATTTTGGTAATTTCATCAACGCTGATGTGCCGATGTTCTTCTTTAACTTCTTGATTTTTCGGGGTAATTCTAACTGTTTTGGTTGTTGTTATTTTGGGCTTGGGCACCATGGGCTTTTTGGTAATACTTGGTGCTTTAGCAACAGCCGTTGCAGTTTTTGTGGCTTTTGCCTTGGTGGGGATTTTTTTAGTAACTTCCTTAGTAATGGTTTTTGCTTCTTTAATGCTGCTTATGGTGTGTATGTTAACATTAATTTTTTGCTCTTGCCAAAATTCCATAATATGTTGGTAGCCTTTGTCCTTGCTGACGATGTAATATTCCTTACACTCTGAGGTTCCAAGCAAATATCCCAAATAACCGGAAATTTGATGGTCTAAAGCATTTTTTCCGCCCACAGAGGATTTTAAATATTTAATGGCAGATTTTGATTTTGTTATCTGCTCTAAAATCTCAAAAGAAAGCTTGTCCTTGGCGCTGTAAAAAACATACACACTGTCCTGGGCAGATAAATTTAAAATACCTACCAAGCCTTGGGATTGTACATTTTCATAATCAACTAAATATATATTCATAATTTGATACTCCTTATTTAAAAGTATACCACATTATAGTGCAATATGCAAATATACATAGTTATATTCATTGAATCTTATACAATTTATGGCAAAAAATTACTAAGTAGTGACAAATTTTAAGCATTGATTTTTATATAAGTAAGTGCTATGATGAATAAAACGTACTGATTACAAAGGTAACTTCCTAAGTAAAAAGGCGACAGAAAATGATTTAAGGGGTAATTTTATCCTTTATATTGCCTGCGCCTTATAGGTGCAGGCTTTTTTGATTATCCGTTTTGTAAATGCAATAAAAATATAGAAGAAAGCGATTTGAGCGAGGTATTATTATGGAAACACGTATTGCCCTTATTGGTATCATTTTAGAAAATATGGAGTCTGCTGAAAAACTCAATGTTTTGTTAAGCGATTACGGTAAATATATTGTGGGTCGCATGGGTATACCATATCGTGAAAAAGATGTATCTATCATCAGTGTATTTATGGATGCTCCCAATGATGTTATCAGTGCCTTATCAGGTAAAATTGGTATGCTTCCCGGTGTTAGCAGCAAAGCTACTTATGCCAAATCCACAAGTGATAATTAATTATGAAAGAGCTGATTGCTAAATTAAAAGAAACCGGTAATTTAACAAAAGCAGAATGGATAACACTTATAGATGGCAGAAATGAAGAATTAAGCCAATATCTTTTTAGCCAAAGTCGTAAAAAAGCCCAAGAATATTATGGCAAAGATATTTATATTAGAGGCTTAATAGAAATATCCAATTATTGTAAAAATAACTGTTTTTATTGCGGCATTCGCAAAGGAAACAAAGAAGTAATCCGTTACCATCTTTCCAAAACTGAAATATTGGATTGTTGCCGCCGTGGCTATGAGGTGGGGTTTAGAACCTTTGTTTTACAGGGCGGTGAAGATGATTTTTACAGTGATGAGGTATTGGTGGATATAATTAAAACCATAAAAACCAAATACCCTGATTGTGCCGTAACTTTATCCATTGGTGAACGGGAATATCAAAGCTATAAGGCTCTTTATAATAGCGGTGCAGATAGGTATTTACTGCGTCATGAAACTTTTAACAGTGCCCATTACCGTAAATTACACCCTGGTAATTTAACTGCGGAGCATCGGCAAATGTCCTTGAGAAATCTTAAAAAAATTGGGTTTCAAACAGGCAGTGGCTTTATGGTTGGTTCACCTTACCAAACCACGGAAAATATTGCTGAGGATATGCTTTTTATTAAAGATTTAAACCCCGAAATGGTGGGTATAGGCCCTTTCATTCCCCACCACAGCACTGTATTTGCCCATGAACCCCAAGGGACTTTGGAATTAACATTGTTTATCATTGGCTTATTACGCTTAATGAATCCCAGATTATTGTTACCTGCTACCACAGCTTTGGGTACAATTTGCCCCCAAGGTAGAATAAAGGGTATTTTAGCAGGCGCTAACGTAGTAATGCCCAATATATCCCCTGTGGATTTGCGTAAAAATTATGAGTTATATGATAATAAAATTTATAGTGGCAATGAAAGTGGCGAAGATTTAAAAAAATTAAAAGAAGAAATTCAATCCATAGGTTACGAAGTTAAAGTTGCAAAAGGCGATTATATAAAAGAATAGGAGAATACGCTATGTTTAATCCATCATCCAAAAAAGCAGAGGAATTTATCAATCATGAGGAAATTTTAGAAACTTTGGAATATGCCGCAGCCAATAAAAATAATGTGGAACTTATTGATTCCCTTTTAGAAAAAGCACGTGCCAGAAAAGGTTTAACCCACAGAGAAGCAGCGGTTTTACTGGATTGTGATATTGAAGAAAAAAATCAAGAGATGTTTGCCTTGGCAGAACAGATAAAAAAAGATTTTTACGGTAATCGCATAGTTATGTTTGCGCCTTTGTATTTATCAAATTATTGCATAAATGGCTGTACCTACTGCCCTTATCATAAAAAAAATGAACATATTTCCAGAAAAAAACTTACCCAAGAAGAAGTGGCAAAAGAAGTTATAGCCCTTCAGGATATGGGGCATAAGCGTTTGGCCATTGAAGCAGGGGAAGACCCCAAAAATAATCCCATTGAGTATATTTTGGAATGTATTGATACAATTTATAATATAAAACATAAAAATGGCTCTATACGCAGGGTTAATGTAAATATTGCCGCAACCACTGTGGAAAATTATAAAAAGCTGAAAAATGCAGGTATTGGCACTTATATTTTATTTCAGGAAACATATCATAAGGAAAATTATTTGCAACTTCACCCCACAGGGCCAAAGCATGATTATGATTACCATACCGAAGCAATGGACAGAGCCATGGAAGGCGGCATTGATGATGTTGGTGTTGGTGTGCTTTTTGGTTTAAATAATTACCGTTATGAATTTTCCGGCTTATTAATGCACGCAGAGCATTTGGAAGCTGTTTTTGGTGTTGGCCCCCATACCATTAGCGTACCTCGGCTTTGCCCCGCTGAAGATATTAATCCCGATGAATTTGATAATAGCTTAAATGATGATTTGTTTGCTAAATTGGTGGCTTGTATTCGCATTTCCGTGCCTTATACCGGTATGATTATATCTACCAGAGAAAGCCAAAAATGCCGTGAACGTGTGCTGCACTTGGGCATTTCCCAAATAAGTGGTGGCTCCAAAACCAGTGTTGGCGGTTATTATGAAAAAGAAGCCGAAGATGATAATTCCGCACAATTTGATGTAAGCGATACCAGAACCTTAGATGAGGTGGTGCAGTGGCTTATGGGGATGGGCTATATCCCCAGTTTTTGCACAGCCTGCTACCGCAAAGGTCGCACCGGGGATAGGTTTATGTCCCTTTGTAAAAGCGGCAAGATTTTAAATTGCTGTCATCCCAATGCTTTGATGACTTTAAAGGAATATTTAATGGATTATGCTACCCCTGCCACCAGAGTTATCGGCGAAAAGTTAATTGAACAGGAAATCCATAAAGTACCCAGCGATAAAATTAGAGCCATAGCTCTGAAAAACATAAAACTGATAGAAGACGAAAATCAACGTGATTTTTGTTTTTAAAGGAGCAAGCTTATGAGTTTAAACAGCACTCCATCCGGGGAACGGCTGCATATTGGTATTTTTGGCAAGCGTAATGCGGGAAAATCCAGTGTGATAAATGCCATTACCGGTCAAGACCTTGCTATTGTTTCCCATGTTAAGGGTACCACCACGGATCCGGTGTTAAAAGCCATGGAATTACTGCCTTTAGGCCCTGTGATGATAATTGATACCCCGGGCTTGGACGATAGCGGAGATTTAGGTGAACTGCGTATAAATAAAGCTTATCAAATTCTCAATAAAACAGATATTGCTATTTTAGTGGTAGATGCCACAGTGGGTATAACAAAAGCTGATAATGAAATTTTAGAAAAAATAAAATCCAAAGAAATACCATATATTGTGGTGATGAACAAAATGGATTTATTACCCCATGTGCCCAAAGATTATGGGGATAATTACATTTTTGTTAGCAGTGTGGATTCCACCAATATTTTTCAACTAAAAGAATTAATCGCCAAACAAGCAGTGGCGGATAAACATAAATTCCCAATTATTAAGGATTTGCTTAAACCCGATGATACTGTTATTTTGGTTATTCCCATTGATAAATCTGCACCCAAAGGGCGTTTAATATTGCCCCAGCAGCAAACCATACGTGAAATTTTAGATGCCAATGCCACAGCTTTAATGGTTAAGGAAAACGGTTTAGTCAAGGCTCTTTTAAATCTAAAAGCAAAACCGGCATTGGTGGTTACTGATAGCCAAATATTTGAAACCGTAGCCAAAACAGTGCCCAAGGATATTCCTTTAACCTCTTTTTCTATTCTTTTTGCCCGACATAAAGGTGATTTATTTACCTTGGCAGCAGGTGCCAAAACCTTGGATAATTTAAAAGATGGAGATAAGGTTTTAATATCTGAAGGTTGTACTCACCATCGGCAATGTGAAGATATTGGCACGGTAAAATTGCCCAAGTGGGTAAATGATTATACCGGTAAAAAATTGATTTATAAGTATACCGGTGGTGTGGAATTTCCCTTGGATTTAACACCTTACAAAATTATAATCCATTGCGGTGGTTGCACTCTTAATGAGCGGGAAATGCAATATCGCATAGAATGTGCTGGTGATAGCAATGTTCCCATTACCAATTATGGCATTGCCATTAGCTATATGCGTGGTATTTTAGAACGTAGCTTAAAGGTATTTTCCGAAATTTAAAATTACCGTAAGATAAAAAAATATCTAAATAACCAATAAAATTATAAATAATTAAATACCCCAATGCTGATATTGTGTGTTGGGGTATTTTTATGCTCAATATTAAAAAAATCCATTGTCCAGAAGTAAATTTTTTCCAAATTTTATGAAAAAATATGGATATTTTTAGCTTTATAGGGAATTATAAATATAAAAAAGAGGGGAGAAAGAATGGTCACAGGACGTGAAATAACAGGTTTGCCTGTTTTTTCTTGGAATGAAGGTGTGTTTTTGGGTAGAGCCCAACAGTGCTATTTGGATATTTCCAAAGGAGTTTTGGGCGGCATAATACTGGAAAAAGCTAATTTTAAAAGAGAAAAAACATACATAAATGCTGAAGAAATATTAAAAATATATAGAGATGGCATCATTGCCAAATCCACAGATTCCACGGTAAAAGCCAAATCTTTGCCACAAGATACCATATTGTATACAGAGTTTTTACAAAGAGCAGATTTAGTATATGACGAAGGGGAAGTGGTTTCGGATTTATTTTTTGATGAAACCATGGCAATGGTAGGCGGTGAGATATCTCAAGGTTTTTGGCATGATCTTTCTTATGGCCGCAGTTTTTCTCCATGGCATGAACTATGCAATAAAATAAAATTACAAAAAAATGGCAGGTGATAAAATGCGTTGTCCCGTATGCGAAAGCCGAGAAGTGGGAATTATAGGTGAAGGTCGTTATTTTTGCTGGAATTGTCAAGTAGAATTTAATAATGCTGCGGAAGTCTACACCATTACCATGGAAGGCAATTTAAGTAAAACAGCGGCTAATGGGAGGTGATTTTTTTGTATGCAAACAAAAAAACCTGTATTATACCTGCTTTTTTAATAGGTGCTGCATTGGGTTATCTTTATAGTGACAAAATGGAGCTTAAAAAAGATGGTATGAATATTGAGCCTATGATTATTTTTCCCAGAGGCATGGAAAAAAAAGCTAAAACAATAATGAAGCACGTGCATAAAGCTTGGGAAGAAATAGTATAAAGGCTATGATGACCTAAATGCCAAAAAGGGAAAGGCTTGGATAAAATTATCTTTAAGTCTTTCCCTTTTATTGGCTATAAAAAATTGTTTAATTATGCTTTTGGGTTTTATACCTATGTAATTTTCTTGAACCAGCGAGGTGTGTAATGCAAAAAAAGCTGTGGCTTATAGCTCTGATTTTAGGAATGGGAATTTTTTTATTGGTGCTGGTTTATTATTTTTCAAATTTAGTGCTGCTTACTTTTGGCAGCATTATTTTAGCATATTTGCTTTTTCCCATGGTGGAGCATTTTCAAAAAAAAACTATGCCTTTAAATGCAGCAATAGCTTTAACTTATTTAATCATCGGAGCGGTACTGCTTTTTATTTGCTTTGTGGTTTTTCCTGCTTTTTATGAAGAAAGCAGTAATTTTTTGGCAAACACTACGGTTTTTTATGGCTATTTTGTGGATATGTGGCAATGGATTACCGGTAAAATAGATGGAGTGCTTTCTTTTTCCTCAATTTTAGAATGGAAGGTGGATGTTTTGCCCCTATTGGAAGAAAAAATAAGCACTTACACAGCATCAATGGTGGATAGATTGATGGAAGTTCCCGAAAAAATATCCTACTTGATTTTAAGCCCGGTTATAGCTTATTATTTTTTGCGTGACCATGATAAAATAGGTGGTGCTTTACTTACGGTATTTCCGCCCAAACACCGCAGTGAAGTTTTGATTTTAGCAAAAGAAATCAATGATGTGCTCTGGGGATTTATCCGTGGTAATTTGTTGGTATCTTTAATTGTTGGTACTTTAACAGGACTGGGGCTTTGGCTTTTGGGTGTGGATTACCCTTTGGTGCTTGGGGTTTTAGCGGGTCTTTTTGATATTATACCCTATTTTGGCCCAATACTTAGCGGTATACCAATTTTAATTATTGCACTTTTGCAGCCCGATGTGAATTTGGTTTTGGTGCTAATATTACTTATTTTGGTACAGCAGTTGGAAAATATAGTGGTATCCCCAAGAATAATTGGGGATAGGGTGGGTTTGCATCCTGTGGTTATTATCCTTTTGGTTTTTCTGGGTGGTAGCCTTGGTGGAATTTTAGGCATGGTTTTGGTTATTCCTTTGGCGGCGGTTGGTAAAGTTTTGCTGATGTTTTGTTACCAACGCTTTGTGGGTTTCCGTTTTCATTGACATTTGCAAAAAATATTATTATAATATAGGTACTTATAATGACCTTAATATTGTATTTTATGGGTATAATAGTATATTTTAGATAGATTCTGGAGGATAAGGAAAACAAATGGAAGGTAACAAAATTAGAAAAGCATTTTTAGACTACTTTCAGGAAAAAGGGCATGAAATAGTGCCCAGTGCATCACTGGTTCCCCATAACGATCCCACATTACTTTTTACCAATGCCGGTATGGTGCAATTTAAAGATGTTTTTTTGGAACTTGAAGAACGTCCCTATAAAAGAGCCACCACTGCTCAAAAATGTGTGCGAGCAGGGGGTAAACATAACGATTTGGACACAGTTGGTAAAACTGCCAGACACCATACTTTTTTTGAGATGCTGGGGAATTTTTCCTTTGGTGATTATTTCAAAGAGGGTGCCATTGGTTATGCTTGGGAATTTCTTACGGAAGTATTAAAAATAGATAAAGAACACCTTTATATTACCATCTATAACGACGATGATGAAGCCTTTGAGCTTTGGCAAAAAGTGGCGGGTGTTTCACCTGATCGCATTTATCGCTTGGGTGAAAAAGACAATTTTTGGTCCATGGGGGATACAGGACCCTGTGGCCCGTGCAGCGAAATTCATTACGATCGTGGTGCGGATTGTGCTTGCGGCCCTGATTGTGGTTTGGGCAAGTGCGATTGTGACCGTTGGTTGGAAATTTGGAATCTTGTTTTTATGCAATATAACCGTGATGAAAAAGGCAATATGACACCATTGCCCAACCCCTGTATTGATACGGGTATGGGTCTTGAGCGTATTGCTTCGATTCTACAAGATGTTCCCTCAAACTACGACACAGATTTACTAAAAAAACTTATTTCCTTCATCGAAAAAGAAACAAACACAGTGTATCATAGTGATGAACGTGGATTCCCTTTGCGTGTTATTGCAGACCATGCCCGTTCCTGTACGTTTTTAATTGCAGATGGGGTATTGCCCTCCAATGATGGCAGAGGCTATGTGTTAAGGCGTATTTTACGCAGAGCTGCCCGTTTTGCCAAGCTCCTTGGTATTGATGGCGTATTCTTAGCCAAAGTAGTTCCTGTGGTTGTGGATTTAATGGGTGAACAATACCCGGAAATTCGTGAAAAACAGGATTTCATCATCAAAGTTATCGGCAATGAAGAAGAACGCTTTATTTTGACATTATCCGAAGGACTGAAAGTGGTATCGGAAAAAATTAATAATACAAAAGCCAAGGGTGAAACTGTTTTAAGTGGTGAAGATGCCTTTCAATTATACGATACCTATGGTTTCCCCTTGGATCTTACCGAGGATGTAGCCGAAGAAAATGGTATGACCGTAAATAAAGAAGGCTTTGAAAAAGCCATGGAAGAACAACGCAAAAGAGCACGTGAAGCCAGAAATAATGGTGCAGGCAACGATTTGGAAGTATCCCTTTCTACACTATTGGATGGGGTAGAGCCCACAGAATTTTTGGGCTATACCACAATGCAAAGTCAATGCCATCTTTTGGCGGTGGTAGGCGATGATGAACCAAAAGAAGGCTTGGCAGATGGGGAAGAAGGCTATTTGGTATTTGATAAAACCCCTTGCTATGCTCAAAGCGGTGGTCAAGTAGGGGATAGAGGTTCATTTGTTGTTGGCGAAAACGCTGTGGATATTCTTCACACCTTTAAATTGCCCAATGGCATTTATATACATAAAGCCAAAGGCAATGGGGGCATGGTAAAATTAGGGGATGAAGGCATTTTAGGTGTTACTGAGGTATTGCGCCGTGGTGCTATGCGTAACCACACTGCTACCCATCTCATGCACAAGGCATTGCGTGAGGTTTTAGGTGACCATCCGAATCAAGCAGGTTCATTGGTAACCGAAGACCGTTTGCGTTTCGATTTTAACCATTTTTCAGCGGTAACTCCCGATGAACTGAAACTAATAGAAGATAAGGTAAATGCCCAAATATTGAAAAATTTACCTGTTGACACCAAAGAAATGGATATTGAAGATGCCAAAGCAGCCGGTGCCATGGCTTTATTTGGAGAAAAATATGGCAAGCGAGTTCGTTTTGTTAATATTGGAGAATGGAGTAAGGAGCTTTGCGGGGGCACTCATGTTGCTAACCTTGGTGAAATAGGGCTTTTTAAAATAGTTTCTGAATCCAGTATCGGTGCAGGTTTACGCCGTATTGAAGCAGTAACAGGTGAGGGTGCCAGAAAATATTATCAAGATGAAGAAAAAAAATTAATTGAGATAGAAGCTTTGTTAAAAGCAAAACCCAATGAAGTTATTGTTAAAATACAAAATCTTTTGGAAGAAGTAAAACACTTGGAAAAAGAAGTTGCTGCTTATAAACAAGAACAAGCCCAGGATAGTGCAGGCCAAGCTTTAGACTCTGTGGTGGAATATCCCCAAGGCAAGGGTTTGGTGGCAAATCTTGGGGAAATGGATATGAACGCTTTGCGAGAAGCCGCAGATACCTTAAAATCCGATAAAGAAGATTTGGCACTGGTGCTTTTTGCGGTGAATAATGGCAAAGTTTCCATTGTTGCCTTTGCAGGTAAAACTTGGCAGAGCCATGGGCTACACGCCGGCAATATGATAAAAGCCGTAGCTCCCATAGTTGGAGGTGGCGGCGGCGGTCGCCCTGATATGGCACAGGCAGGTGGCAAAGATGTAAGCAAAATTAAAGAGGCTATGGCAAAGGCTGATGAAATCTTAAAAAATATTTAATAGTTTAATGGATTTATTGCAAATTGCAATTTAACTTTATATATAAAGAAAGGTGGTGCACCAATGCCCAAAGATGAGGAAAAGAAATTTGATGCTACAATGGAGTTTAGCAATGCAAGTGAAGTTGACGTTCCTGCCATTATTAAAATGGTAAACGAAGCTTTGAGTGAAAAAGGCTATGCCCCCACTAACCAAATAACAGGATATTTAATTTCAGGGGATCCCAGCTACATAACGGGTTATAAAGGCGCCCGCAACCTTATTCAAAAAGTTGAACGTGATGATGTAATTGAAGTTCTGGTTCGCTATTATCTGGAGCATGCCTGTGACTAAAATGCTTTACAAACCACTGGGTAATACGGGGTTTAAAGTTAGCCCCATTGCTTTTGGTGCCTTAACATTAGGGCCAATACATAAAAATTTACCCTTAGAGGAAGGTGCTAATGTTATAAAAACTGCATTGGAAGCAGGGATAAATCTTATTGATACTGCCCAGTGCTATGAAACCTATGGCTATATTAAAGAGGCTTTAAAAGGTTGGAATAAGGATGTATTTATCACCTCTAAGTCCTATGCTTGGAATGCTCCCCTTATGGCAGAAGCCTTTGAGGATGCCAGAAAAAGCTTAAATAGGGATAAGCTGGATATTTTTTTGCTCCATGAGCAAGAGAGTGAGTGGACCATTAAAGGACACTACGAAGCTTTGGAATATTTGCTTAATCAAAAAGCAAAAGGAAATTTGGGAGCGGTGGGAATATCCACCCATGCCATAGCAGGGGTTAATGCTGCAGGGGTATTACCTGAAATAGATGTTATTCACCCCATTATAAATCGCTATGGTCATGGCATAATTGATGGCACAAGGGATGAAATGCTGGGAGCAATAAAAAATGCCGCAGCTATGGGTAAAGGTTTATATGGTATGAAAGCTTTAGCCGGTGGAAAGCTCAGCGATGAAGCCTTTGATTGCTTTAAATGGGCATTTAATGTGGAAGGACTATCCTCTTTTGCGGTGGGAATGAAAAGTGCCGAAGAAGTGAGGATAAATGTTGCTTTGGCATTGGGTGAAGAACCCAACCCCGAAGATTTGGCACATTATGTTGTGGAAAAACGCCATATAGAAGTGAATAATAATTGTGTTGGCTGCGGTAAATGTTTAAAACGCTGTGGTCAGGGCGCTATAACCTTGGAAAACCATGAAGAAAAAGCCATGATAAATCAAAAAAAATGTGTGTTGTGTGGCTATTGCCGTGATAATTGCGAAAGTAATGCCATAACTATATATTAGAAACGAATAGGAAAATTTATGAGAATTCTCGGATTAGACGTGGGCACAAAAAATGTGGGTGTGGCTATTTGTGACCCTTTGGGCTATACTGCCCAAGCTTTGCCCACAATTCGCCGTAAAGGCAAATTAGACCAAGAAGTTGACGGTATAGTGGCTATAATAAATGAAAAAGCCGTGGAAACTTTGGTGGTTGGCTATCCTAAAAATATGAACGGTACTGAAGGCCCATCTTGCGATATGGCAAAAGAATATGCCGCTGCCATAGCTGAAAAAACCGATGTTCCCATAGTTTTTTGGGATGAAAGGCTAACTTCTAAAATGGCGGAAAATGCTATGCTGGAAGCAGATTTAAGCCGCAAAAAAAGGCGGCAGAATGTGGATTCTTTAGCTGCTATTTTAATTTTGCAAAACTATTTGGATTTTTTACAAACCAAAAAATAATATAATTAAAGAAATAAGAGGTACTATTTAATGTCTGAAAAAGAAAAAGAAATTATGGATGCAACCGAAGAGGATTTTGAAACCAGTTTTGTAACCTTGGTGGATGAAGACGGTACAGAACGTGAATTTGAAGTGTTGGAAATTCTGGAAGTGGAAGATAAGGAATATGTTGTAATCGCTCCCCCCGAAGGCGAAGAAGATGAAGATGAAGCCTTGGTTTTCCGCCTTGTAACTGATGAAACCACCGGTGAAGAAACCTTATTGGATATTGAAAGCGATGAAGAATGGGATAAAGTTGCAGAAATATACATGGGTATGGATGAAGAAGAATAAAAATTAAATTGCAGCCCTTTGATAAAAGTAGTTTTTCTCTGTTGACCTATATTTGGCAAAATTAAAAAAGTTGAAAATTGATGTACATTAAGTGCGTTGATTTGTTAGTTTTGCTGAAAATAAGCCATTTATAAAGCTATTTTTTATTAAAGGGCATCCATTATGTTGTTTATTAAAATTGGTGCGATAATGAAAAAAGATGAAAAAGAGAAATCCGATTCCAAGGCAGAAAAATTAAAAGCGAAATCTGATGCCAAGGCAGAAAAAGTAAAAGCTAAAGAAGATAAAAAACAAGAAAAGCTTAAAAATCAGCAAGCCAAAGAACGCCATAAACAAGAAATAAAAAAAGAAAAAGCAGCCAAAAAAGCCAAACACGGCAAAAAAGGCCTTATTATTTGTTTGGTGGTTTTTGTGCTTTTGTTATGCCTTAGTGGTGGTCTTTTGGGTTATGATTACTATTTAACCAATGATAAAGAAGTTGCGGAAAATGTTTGGTTTATGAACAGCAATTTAAGCAATTCTTCTCCTGATGAAGCTAAAAAAGCCATTGATGCGGAGTTTGATAATATGCTCAACCGCCACATAATCCTTACCTATGGTGAAAGTAATTGGGATTATACTGCGGCAGCTTTGGGTTTACAAAAAAATACAGATGAGGTTTTTAAAGATGCTTATTCCCTGACCAGATCGGGAAATATTATAAATCGCTATCAAGAGCGATTGAGATTATGGCAGGATAAAACATATATAGATACAAAAATTGTTGTAGATACCACACTGGTGGATCCTATTTTGGCGGCTATTGCCCAACAAATTGGTGTGCCTGCTGAAAATGCTCGCTTTACGTTGAATGATAATGGGGAAATGATTATTGTGCCCTCGGTGGATGGGGTAGCTTTAGATAGCGAAACCACAAAAACCGCTATTTTAAATGCTTTATCGGATTCAGCCATTAATTCTGTGGCTATTACTGCGGATATTTATGCCCACCCCGAACGCACCACCGAAGATTTGCAGGCAATGAATATTAATGGTGTGCTTTCCACTTTTACTACCAAATATAATAGTGGGCAAGGTGATAGAAGTGCCAATTTATCCCAGGCTTCTCAATATTTAGATATGACCATTGTTGATGCAGGAGCTACTTTTTCCTTTAATAAAACAGTGGGGGAAAGAACCACTGCCCGTGGTTTTAGAAGTGCTTTGGTAATCGATAGCGGAGTTTATACCCCGGGTTTAGGTGGTGGGGTGTGCCAAGTTAGTACCACCTTATATGGTGCCTTGCTCCGTGCTCCCAAAATAGAAATAACACAGCGTAAAAACCACACTTTGCCCTGTGCTTATGTGCCACCCAGTCAAGATGCCATGGTGGCTTGGGGATCTTCTGATTTATGCTTTAAAAACAACTATCCAACTCCCATTGTTATCCATGCCAGTTGTGGTGGTGGGGCAATAACTATGACTGTATTTGGGGATACGGCATATAAACAAGAGGTTGAATTAACCTCAGATTTGGTTCGTTATATTCCTTTTACCACGGAAACTACCACTGACCCCGGTTTAGCTTCAGGGGAAACCAAAGTTGTTTCCTCGGGTGGACGTGGTTTAGAAAGCTACTTATATAGAAAAGTTTATGAAAATGGTGCAGAGGTTTTATCTGAAACCGTTAATCACGATAAATATTCGGCTCAAAAACGTGTAGTTAGCGTTGGGCCGTAAATATTGAATATACGCAGGTAGGAAAAAAAATTATGAAAAAAATTATAATACCCATAATTATACTCATTGTGTTGGCAGCGGTTGCTGTTCCGCTCTATACTTATTTAGCCCCTGTTACAGTGGAAAAAACAGAAATTGATGTTCCTTCAGATTCTAATTCCACAAAAATTGGGACACTCTTAAAAGAAAATAATTTAATTCGCAGTGAATTTGCCTTTAAAGTGCATTTAAAAATTTCCGGTGATGGTAGTGAATTAAAAGCCGGTAAATATACTTTTAAGGGAAAATACTCCATGGGTGATATTACCGCTCAATTAAAAAAAGGCGGTGAAGCCAAAGGTATTAAATTAACTATTCCAGAAGGTTACAATTTGAAGCAGATTTCCGATGTTTTGGCAAAAGATGGACTTTGCACCAAGGACGAATTTAATCTGGCGGTGGCAAATGGTGATTATCCTTATGATTATTTGCCCGCAAAGGGTGATCCCAACCGTTTGCAGGGATTTCTTTATCCGGAAACCTATATTTTTGATGAAGGAACATCTGCAGAAACTATTATAGCTGCAATGTTAAAAGAATTTAATTCCCAATTTACCTCGGAATATAAGGCTCAGCTGCAAAAAGATGGCAGAACCGTTTTACAATGGTTAACTATGGCATCCATTGTGGAAAAAGAGGCTGTGGTTAAAGATGACAGGCCCATTATTGCCGGGGTATTTTACAATCGTTTGGCAAAAAATATGCTGCTCCAAAGCTGCGCCACTGTGCAATATGCTTTGGGTGAGGTAAAAACTGTTTTAAGTAATCAAGATGTGCAAATTGATTCGCCATATAATACCTACAAAAATCAAGGATTGCCGCCGGGACCCATTGCTTCACCGGGTCATGCTTCTTTGGAAGCCGCTATGTATCCTGCCCAAACAGAATATCTGTTTTTTGTAGCTAAACATAATGGTGCCCATGTTTTTACCAAAACATATGAAGAACACTTGGCGGCTAAAACTGCCATTAAAAATGGTGAATATGATAATCAATAAAGCAAAAAAACCCGAAATATTATCACCCGCAGGAGATTTTGAAAAATTTCTTTTTGCTTTGGCATACGGTGCCGACGCTGTGTATTT
This sequence comes from Clostridiales bacterium, assembly GCA_036644995.1. Taxonomy (GTDB): domain Bacteria; phylum Bacillota; class Dehalobacteriia; order UBA7702; family UBA7702; genus Cryptoclostridium. The sequence goes on from JAVXOZ010000023.1 coordinate 33,211, forward strand.
AGGTGGTGAGAATTTCGGTTTAAGGGTAAAAAGCAATAATTTCAGCTTAGATGAAATAGCAAAAGCTGTATCCATAGCCAAAGAAAAAGGTGTAAAGGTTTACGTTACCGTTAATATTTTTGCCCATAATGAAGATATAGAAGCATTGCCTAATTATCTAAAAAGCTTAAATGAAATAAAGCCCCATGGCCTTATTATTTCAGATTTAGGGGTTTTTGCTTTGGCACAGGAATTTGCCCCCAACATACCAATACACATTAGCACTCAGGCAAATTCTGTAAATTACCGTACCGTGGAGCAGTGGCAGAAATTTGGGGCAGAGCGTGTGGTTTTAGGTAGAGAATTATCTTTAGCTGAAATTGAGGAAATTACATCTAAAACCTCAGCAGAATTAGAGATTTTTGTCCATGGTGCTATGTGTATGTCTTATTCCGGTCGTTGTCTGTTAAGTAATTATCTCACCGGTCGTGATGCTAATCATGGTGCCTGTACCCATCCTTGCCGCTGGAAATATGCCTTGGTAGAGGCTGAACGCCCCGATGAATATTTACCCATAGAGGAGGATAACAGGGGTAGCTATATAATGAATTCCAAGGATCTGAATCTACTTTCCTATATACCTCAATTTATAGATTACGGTTTAGATTCCTTAAAAATTGAAGGCAGGGTTAAAAGTGCTTATTATGTGGCGGTGGTAACAAAGGTTTACCGTGAAGCCGTTGATGTGGCTTTTAATGATAAAGAAGAATTTTTTAAATCCTTACCCCAATGGCAAAATGAACTTAAAACCGTGAGTCATCGTGAATATACCCAAGGATTTTTTGGTGGTAAACCCAATGCTGAAGATTATCGCTATGATTCTTCCTCATATGTGCGTGAATATGATTTTATTGCGGTGGTAAGAGGATATGACCAAAGCAGAAAATGCCTAATTTTGGAACAGAGAAATAACTTTAAGGTCGGCGAAACTTTGGAAATTCTCAGCCCTGTAATATCTGAACAACCGCAATCTATAAATATTTCCAAGATGTATAATGAAAAATTTGAGGAAATAGATGTGGCTCCTCATGCACAAATGATGGTTTATTTACCCTATGTTAAAGGGTTGCCGCCTTTAACCATTCTAAGGAGAAAAAGATAATGGAACTTAATGCCTTTAAGGTGCAAGTGCAAACCGAACCTAAAAATATAGATTTTTTGAATAAGGTTTTTGAGGCTTATGATAATTTAGGGGTGGTAACAACCATTGACCCAAAAGCAGGAATTTTGATTATTCGTGGTTTTGGTAAAATTAGCGTTGTGCGTAGAATTTTGCGGGGTTTACCTTTTTCCGTGGAAACATTATCCGAAGCCTAAATTAAAGCCAAGATTTACTGCTATTATAAAAAGTTTTTTTGATAAATTGGGATAAAATTACATATTAAAGTTAAAACTAAACGAGATACAGAAATGTATCTCGTTTTAGGCTGTTGATAAAGTCTGATATTCGGTAAAATCCCTTCCCAGCGACTGCTTATGTACATTTAGGTACACTGCACAGCCGTTGCTCAGGGAGTTTTACCGAATCTAAGCCTTTCTTAACAGCCTGACATCTTGCCA
>JAVXOZ010000024.1:0-15451 GCA_036644995.1 Clostridiales bacterium
AAAAATAGCCATAATTTTGATAATAGCCAACCCCCCCAAAGCTCCGCACTCTTATGTACATTTGAGTACATCGGAAGTACGCAGCTTGGGGATTTGCCCATTACCCACAGCTATGGCACCAATCAAGGCTAAAACCACCCAAACAGTGGCAATTCTTCTGGAAGTTTTCTTTCATAAGGCGTTTTTATAGACATAAACCTTACTAAAATATGGGGCATACCAAAGTAAACCAAATACAAAATAAATAATAAATGCAATAATTTCACCCATAATAAGTTATCCCTCTTTGTGGAAATTTGATGTACATTAAACCAATAATAATACTTGTAAAATCATAAATTGTCAAATAATTTAGCTATAAATAGATGTGGTTTTTTGATAAAATTTCAATTATTTTTCATTTTAAGTAAATTTTTTATACGAAATATGAAAATATTGATTTATTATTTCAGAATAAGTGTTATAATTAAAGAAAAGTTCTGGAGGGTGTAACATGGCAAAAAGTGTAATTGAAGCCGGGGTATGCGGCATGACAACAGAGGTAAAAACATTAGATAAAGATGGTAAAATGTTAGTTGAAATTGACTCTGAATGTCCTCATTATGATGGTTTATCCGAAGAAATTGGTGCTATTGATGGTATGATGGCAGCCTTTGATAAGGTTGGCACAGGTGCTATCTATGATGCTTGCAGAAAAACTTGTCCACATGGTTCTTGTCCTGTGCCCATGGGAATTTTAAAAACCGTGGAAGTAGGCTCTGGCATGGCATTACCTGGAGATGTAACCATAAAACTTGAAAAATAAATTAATATCCCAATGAGAGAAGGTTTTGAGCCTTCTCTCTTAGGCTGTGGATAAAGTCTGATATTTGGCAAAATCCCTTCCCATCGACTGCTTATGTACATATAGGTACATAAGCAATCGCTGTTCAGGGAGTTTTGCCGAATCTAAGGCTTTCTTAACAGCCTGACATCTTGGCAAAAAACTATGTTTTTTGACAATCTGTGAGAGAAGGTTTTGAGCCTTCTCTCTTTTTTTTACTTTTTTTGTAAATAATTTGGAAAATTTATATTTTTATGATATAATCAAATCATATAAACTATGAAAGGTTACTTCTATGAATTTTATAAATTTGAAAAAAATATTGCAAAAAACAGGGATATCTGTATTCCTTGGTTTTATACTGGCTATTTCTTTTTGTGTGGCTGCCTCTGATGGGGTATCGGCTGCACCTACCATGCCTTGTAGCGTAGAAATTCCCAGAAATTCTTTCCCCGTACGTTCCCAACCATCGGATCAATCCAATGTGATTGTTACTTTAAGCCAAGGTTCTATATTATATCCCCAAGGAATTTCCGGTGATTGGTACCAAGTACCTTTTAAAAATGGCATCAATGGCTTTGTGCATAAAAGCTATGTAACACCAAAATCTGTTACATCTTATGTTAAGGTTTTCCCCGGTGCCGCTTTAAGAAGTGGAGCAGATAAATCTTACAACACTATTTCCTTATGCTCAAAAAACACAGAATTTATTGCTACGGAAATAGAAGGTGATTGGTGCAAGGGCACTTTATATGGAACTTCAGATGTGGGATATATAGCAAAAAATAATCTTGTATACGCTACTCAAGTTTTGTATAAGGTAGGTACAGTAGTGGTTATAGACCCCGGGCATGGTTCTAAAAAAACCCCAAACTCCCCTTTTGATGATGGGTCTATTGGCCCCAGCGGTACAAAAGAAAAAGATATTACTTTAAAAATAGCCAATAAATTAAAAGAAAAACTGGAAGCCGCAGGTATAGGTGTTATAATGACCAGAAACGCCGATGTGGGCGTTTTAACATTTGATGAACGTGCACAAATTGCCAATGATGTAGATGCCAATTTGTTTATTTCCATACATTGCAATGCTTCGGATTCCTCATCTGCCAATGGCACAGAAACATATTATTCCAATGTTGATGAATTAAAAAAGCCCATTGATGAAAAATTGAAAGACCAACGTAAAAATTTAGGCACTGAAGTGCAAAAAAATTTAGTGCAGCAGCTGGGTCGGGCAAATAACGGGGTAAAAGTTTCCAACTTTACAGTAATTACAAAAACAAAAATGCCATCTGTTTTAATTGAAACTGCCTATATCAGCAACCCCTCCGAGGAAAGATTGCTAACTACGGATGCCTTTCAAAATAAGGCAGCTCAAGGTATTTATGCAGGTATAATGGCATTTATAAGAGGTTAAATATTAATATAAATAAAAACCACCTACCATTTGTTATAGATATTTTACAATATAACAATGAGCAGATGGTTTTTTTATTTTTTTTAAAATGAACCAATTACCTGTTTTTTGCATCTAATTAGTGTAAAAGTAAAAAGTAGCGCTACTATTTTACAGGTTTACAGTGAAAGGTAATACGCCATGGATAAAAATACATTTACCGATAAAATATTGGAGGCTGAAACAACTTTATATCATATAGCTAAAACATTTTTTATTAATGATAAAGATTGCGAAGATGCTGTGCAAAACGGAATTTTAAAAGCTTATGAAAAACTGGATTCCCTAAAAGATGAAAGGTTTTTTAAAACTTGGCTGGTAAGGATTTTAATTAATGAGTGCTATTATATGAAGCGTTGGGAAAAACCCACAGTACCATATGAAGAAAGCCTAAAAAATGAAATCATCTATTCGGAACACAATTATTCTGAGCTATACCAAGCCATTCAGGAATTACCGCCCCGTATTCGCATTACTATTGTTTTATATTATGTGGAAGGCTATTCCGTGAATGAAATAAAGGATATTTTAAAAATTCCCGGTGGCACAGTAAAAAGCCGCTTATCAAAGGGTCGCAAATTATTAAAAATAAAATTAGAAAGCGAAGTGATGGCTTATGAGTAAAATAGATTGGCAAAAATCTTTTCCTGAAAAACCTAATAGTTTTCACCATAAAGTAAGTGCAACCTTGTTAAAGTTGCCTGATAAACCGGAAAAAGAGGAGAAATTAATAATGGATAAAAAAGTACGCAGCAGAATACCTATGAAAAGAGTAGCTGTTTTTGCCTTAGTAGCTATGTTGGCTTTGGGAACCACGGCTTTTGCCGCAGGTAAAGTAATGTCTCAGGTTGGTGGCTCATCGGCTATACCCACATATACCGAAATGCCCACCGCTGCCCAAATAGATAAAGACTTTGATATGACCCCTAATTTGGTGGAAAAATTTGATAACGGTTACAAATTTCAAGATGCAGCTAAGGGTTCATTTAAAGATTTAGATGAAGATGAAGATGAAAATGTATTGGGGGAATATAAAACTTTAGGTATTACCTATGCTAAAGGTAGTGATAATCTACATTTTTCAGTTAATAAAGCATCAATGGCAGAACAAGGTGAAAATGCTGTTTTAGCCGATACTTACAATAAAATTGAGTTATTCTATACCAACGATACCTATAAATTTTTACCCGCAGATTATGAAATGACTGCCCAAGATAAAGAAGATGAAGCAGCAGGGAAATACATCTTTAGCTTTGGTTCAGATAAAGCAGAAACTTCCCAAATTCAATCGGTAACTTGGACAGTAGATGGCCTTGATTATATCCTCATGGCTACGGATTCCACTTTAACCCAAGAAGATTTACTGAAAATGGTACATGAAGTAATAGATGCAAAATAAAAAACTAACAAAATAGAAACAGGCTAATGCACCTCTTTTTAAGGGGTGCATTAACCTGTGAGGCTGTGGATAAAGTCTGATATTCGGCAAAATCCCTTCCCTTGGACTGCTTATGTAGATATAGGTACATAAGCAGCCGCTGATCAGGGAGTTTTACCGAATCTAAGGCTTTCTTACAGCCTGAGAATCTGTATATAAAAGAGAGTTTATTGTGCTTAGTTAACACAATAAACTCTTTTTTATTGAACCCCTAATATTAAGGTAAGAATGGGTATTTTAATTAATGCTAAAATAAGCTTAAAGGGTAGGGGCAGCCTAATTAAGGTGTTTTTGTAATGGTTCTAAAACACGGATTATTAAGCAGGAATATTTTATTATTTGATTAAGTTATTCTCAGTTTCCATGTAATCAGAGTAAAATTCATAGTTATTTTTTCCGTGACGTTTTACAAAATAAAGAGCGGTATCTGCTTTTTTATATAAGGATTCAAAACTATCATCCAATGAATTTCTTAAGGCAATACCAATGCTGCCATGGAGGTGATAGTTATTATTTTCTCCTGTATGTAAAGAGGATAATTTTTTAATAAGTATATCCATGGTAGCTTGTATTTCTTTTTTATTTTGGTAGTTTTTCAGAAAAACAATAAATTCATCGCCGCCAATACGTCCAACAATATCATCATCGCCAAAATAATTACCCAGTATATCCGCAAAAGCTATAATTGCATGGTCTCCTTGGATATGCCCAAGTGTATCGTTAACTTCCTTAAGATTATCCACATCAATAATGGCTAAACCATACATTTGTGATGTTTTATTTTTAAGAGTATCTTTAATTTTTTCCTCAATGGCTGCTCTGTTATACAAATTTGTCAATCCATCGGTTTGGGCTTGCTTTAGTATATTTATTTCTTTGGTTTTAGTTTTATCAATATCCCGAAACAGTACATAAATAAGGATATTTTCTGTATAAGGGTCTGCAACCATTTCCACGGTTATGGAAATCCATTTGGGCTTATTGTTGTGGATAATGCGATATTCTGCTTCTTTTTCTGTTTTGCCATGGATGAATCCGTTAAAAAGGTTTTTTCTGTCAAAAAATTCTCTTATAGATTCTCTGTCATCGGGATAGATTATTTTATTGATACTTTTCCCCAGTAATTCTACGGGATTTGCCTTGAGATTTGCCTCTATGTTATTAAGCCAGTATCCGCTTGCGTGTTCAATTTTCATTTCCGTTAAATTGGCTTCAAAGTACAGCATAGCATCTTTTGAAAGTTGAGTTATATGTTTGCTCATACGTTCATAGGCAAGCTCTTTTTCATATTGTTCTGTTACTTCCATAAAGGATACAACGGCATAATTGGGCTGGTTTTTATCATCAAAAACCACACTGCCATCAAATTGATACCAGCCCCATTCCTCACTATATTTATGTTTTTTTAATTTAATGTTGGCTTTTACTGTTGGTTCTCCTGCAATTAATTTTTCATAAAAGTTAATGTAGGTTTTAATGGATTCTTCGGCAAAGCCATCACTTTCTACGGCATTGTAGGGTACATTATGTACAATTTCATCAGTGAAAAAAGCCTTGGCGGTGTCAGGCTGTAGATAGGCGGTGCAGGTTTTTGTATCATATTTAACTATAAAACGGTCTGAGTGAGAAAGAACTATTTGAAAAAGTTGTTCATTTTGCCGTAAAACTTCGTTTTCTAATTCCTGCTGATGTTGTTTGGTAATATCCTCAATGGATATTACTGCGGATACGGGTTTACCTATGTCGTTAAACAGCGTGATAAAATTGGCATTGCACCAACCAAAATCGCCTTTGAGCATTTTACGCCTTAAGGTTACACTGCCGGATTTTTCACCTTTGTCTATGGCGGCATAAAAGTTTATAAAATCATCTATGTTTTCCGTGGCAATAATACCCTTTTTAATTATACTATTGGGAACATCTTCGGCAAAAAAAGGAAAATCAAATACATCAACGTTTTTTTGCAAAATGTGAATGGATTTATCCGCAATGTTATAGCGATATACGGTTTTTCCGCTTTGCCTAATTGCCAAGGTGTATTCTTCATCACGAATACGCAGTTTTTCTTCAGCTTCTTTGGCTTCGGTTATGTCTAAAAGTACTGCATTAACCCTAACGGTATCATCTCTGCGTTCCACTGCGGTACCACGTAGGTTAAGCCAGGAATAGCCCCCACTTTTGGTGCGTACCCTATAAATACAATCTATGGATGATTTGCCTGCGGCCAACTGTTTAATTTTTTTGCGCAATGGCTCATAATCTTCATCAAAAACCATATCTTTTAAATGTGTTTTGGTAAATTTAGCATATTCCTCTCTGGTATAGCCCAGCATCTCACAAACGCCATCGCTGAAATATACGGTTTCAAGTCCCTTGGGTGAGTATTGGTATACCCCAAGTCCCCCGGGTATGCTATCTGTTAGTAGTTTAATCTGTGCCAAGGTTTCGTGTTGGGTTGTAACATCTGTGGCAACACCAAAACCCCACATTTTCCCATCTTCCATGCGTACAGAACGGAAGTGATCTGTTACACGGATTATGGTTCCATCTTTTTTTAGGATTCTGTATTCCAATATTTTTTTGGCAGGTTTTTTTGCCAAAGTACGCATTGCCTCGGCAAAAACTTTACGGTCTTCTTCAATCAGTAATAAAGAGTAGTTATCGTTAAATAAATTGTGAATTTCAGCCTTGGTATATCCGCACATTTCCTCAAATCCGTGGCTTACATAGTCCACATGGATTCTCTCAAACAGCGGACAGCGATGAACTCCCCCGGGAACATTGCTGATAATGGTTTGAATTTCGGCATTGGCAAATTCTAATTTATTTTTTTGTGCTTTCAATTCATTTTCCATTTGTATTATGTCGGAAATATCCATACAAAAGCAAAGGAGTCCCTGGGTGCCATCTCCCTGATATTTTTGTTTATGAGCTCTCAGCCATATTTTACCACCGCTTTTTGTTTTAACACGATAAGTAAAAGTGCTGTGCTCATTTATTTTCATTGCTTTAACATTGCGTTCTACATATATAACATCCTCAGCTTCATTAAAGCAATTGGCAAATAGACCTTTTGTTGCAGAAAAAAATTCTTCCTTGTTATTATAGCCAAGTAATTTAACAAAGAAATCATTAACATATCGCATTTTAAAGCCCTTATCTACCTCACAGCAAAGTAAACCACCGGGCAATGTTGCATTGAAAAAATCATTTCTTATTTCGTTTATTTTTTCCTCTGCAATGGTAAAGGGATAATATTCTTTTCCTGTTTGGAGCTCTGTTGGTAAAGACATATGTAAAGAATCAATTAAAAAACTGCCATTAACTTTCACACAGTTGGTTGTAACACGGCACTCAAGGCGGCTTTTCATGGCATGATCTGTTACTGACATCTGCCCAAATACCGTGCCGCAATCACGGGTTAACATTGTTTCTGACATATTTTTAAAGTCAATGGTATATCCCACAGGAAAGGCAGTAATTTCTTCTTTAAGATTTCTTTTTGCTTCTTCCTTGCCGTGTACCGTTTCAAATTCCCCTGTTCCAAACCACATAATAGTGTCTGTTAAACAGGATAAGGCATCTTCTAAATTGCGTTTTTCCATGTGGGTGCGGATAAAGTATTGTGTAATTTCCATTGGCGATTTGCAAATCATAAAGATTCCCCCCTGTTCATATATATATTTTAATTGTGCCATGCCCTCTGGTTTTTATGATGTAAATGCACATATTATTTTATATTGCCCTTGAGCTAATTTATTATATGTTTATTTTACCACTGCCTTAAGTAAATTGCAAAGAAAACAAGTAATTTAATGGGATATTTAAAAATAAATATAATGGGATATTTAAAAATAAATATTTTTATTAAAAGCGGTGCTTATTGCAAAATGTATCTATTTTAATATATAAAATCTTTTTAAGTATTACTATTTTTTATAAACATATATTATTTGTTTGATAATGTCAATAATATTTTAAAAACAGTAATTTAAAAATTCAACAAATAAGAGCATGGAATCTAAAATTTTACCTTGAAAAATTAGGTAATATCTCGTATAATGAACAGGTAGCAGTTATTAAACTGCCAAAACGGATATGAATATGGAATTAGGTGAGAATCCTAAGCGGGCGGGCCACTGTGAATGGGTGAGTGAACTTTTAAGGCGAAAGCCAACCACTGAATGAAAATTTGGGAAGGTAAAAGTAAGCGTTTAACCTAAGCCAGGATACTTTTCAAACACGGGTTTTTTCTGCGAATTAAAAGCTCTAAAAGTACTCAGCAAAAGATGTTTTTTTGTTGTGTGCTTTTTTATTTGCCTTTTTTTTCGGTGAGGGGTTTAACCCTGTCAGTAAAAAACATAAAAGAAAAAACAACGACTTTTCTTATCTGTTATTAAATAATTGTAAAGGAGTAAAACAATGTTACCTGTAACTTTCAACAAATTTTGTTGAACTGAAAATAATAATTTTATAATAACGGAGTAAAGAAAATGAAACATAAACTACTTAGTTTTCTAATTTTAACCATGATGATATGCAGTTTTTCCATGGGTGCGGCAGCGGCAGATGCACCAAAGCCTTGGGATGGCAGCATAGATACAAGTTGGTATAATGGGGAAACAACCACATTTAACCTTGATACAGCGGAAAAATTAGCAGGCTTAGCTGCTATTATTAACGATGAAGTTAAAGGCATAAAGGCGGAAGATTTTTCAGGGAAAACCATTAACATCACTGCTGATTTGGATTTGGGCGGTAAGCAGAATCAAGATGGAACATGGGATGAAAAAGCCGGTAAAACATGGACTGCCATAGGATATGATATGACGGAATTTTGTGGCACTTTAGATGGTAAAATGCACAAAATAACCAATTTATATATTGAAACAGATAAAGGCTATCAGGGCTTTGTTGGAAGCTTGGGTGGTTTAGGTGTTATAAAAAATGTTAAAATTGAAAGTGGCTATATACATTCAACCCGTGGATTTGGTAGCTTAGGCGGCATTGTATCAACGGTAAATTCTACCAAAGCCGCAATTTATAATTGCACCAATAAAGCAAATGTTACAGGTGTAACTTCGGGTGGTGCTGGGGGTATTGCAGGTGTTTCATCGGGGACAATGCAAAACTGCCAAAACTATGGAAATATTGAAAACAAAGGCGATGTAGGCGGCATTGTGGGAAAACAAGCAGGGAGTGGCTGTATTGGCTCTTGTGTTAATAATGGCAATATTTCCACTTTAACCAAAAATGCAGGTGGTATTGTGGGGAATCTTACATCGGGTTATATTGGTAATTGTTATAATGTTGGCGCTATTTCAGCACAAGCCCCACAGGGAGCCTATGTAGGTGGTATTTCAGGGAATTCATTATCTGATAAATCCAGTTTAATAAATTGCTATAATATAGGTAATGTTTCAGGTAATGGTACGGTAAAATTTGTAGGCTCTGTTTCAGGCTCCCCTAATATTGCTGTTTTAAATTGCTATTATTTGGCAAAAGATGACTTATGCGGTGTGGGTAATAATGAATCCGGCATGGAAGTAAATGGCATTGCAAAGAAAACAGAGGCAGAATTAAAAGATTTAGCCACGGGTTTGGGGAGCTATTTTTCAGCGGATAAAAGTGTAAATATCAATAGCGGATATCCTATTTTACAATGGCAGCAAACCGATAAATATGAAATTATTAACGAAAAAGATGCCTTGGATATCACAGGAGCATTGAGTAATTTAACAAGTTGCGGTTTTACAGTTTCTTTAAATAAGCTATTAACTTTTAGCGGTGTTACACCCAAAGATTTTACCCTTACCGCAGTGGTAAATGGCGAAAATGCTGAAATTAAAAACTTGGCAATAACGGCAGTGCCCACAGATGGGGGCACGGTTTTAAATTTTTCTTTTAAAGCTTTACCGGCGGAAAAGGAAACAACTTATACTGTAAAATATAATGGCGGCAGTGAAAATCCAATTACCGCAACATTTGTTTCTGGCCCTTCAAATCAATGGATAGATTATGCTGCAAGCTGCTATGAAAGTGGTGATGGCTCAGAAAAAAATCCATGGGAAATAAAAACCAAGGAGCAACTTTCACTTTTTTCTGCAACTGCGGATACTTATCAAAGAAAGTTTTTTATTTTAACATCGGATATTGATATCTCCGGTAAACAGTGGCAGCCCAAAAAATTTAATGGACACTTTGATGGAAAAAACCATAAAATCACAGGTGTTACTGTAAATTCCGATAAGTCTAATCTGGGATTTTTTAGTGAAGTAAATAAACAATGGGGTGTTAGCCCTTCAGATATTGTTGTTTCCTATATTCTCAATTTGCACTTGGTAAATCCTGCTGTTACAGGCACAAGTGGTGGTGGAAATGTAGGTGCTTTAGCAGGCAATGTGCAAAATACTCATATAAAAAATTGCAGCGTTACCGGTGGTTCAATTACCGGCAATGCCAATGCCGCAGGGTTAATAGGCAATGTTGATTCCGAAGAAAATATAGCAAAATTAATGGTAGATTCCTGCTTTGCCAACACAAATGTAAAAGGAAAATCCGCAGTGGGTGGCTTAATTGCAATGATTGACCATGGCAATACAAATTATGGAACTCCGATGATTACCAATTCTTGGAGCGGTGGCACAGTAACCTTGGAAACCCAATATCCCTCGGATAAAACAGGGTTTGTGGGTGGACTTGTGGGTTCTGTTCAAAGGGCAAAAGGTGTTGTGTTACAAAATTGTTACAGTGTAGCCCAAGTAAAATCAGATGGCCTATATTTGGGTGGTCTTGTGGGTCGCTGTTGGGCTAAAGGAAATTATAATCAATTTATCGGTGCGGATGGTCTAAAAATGGAAAACACCGTGGCTTTAAACCCATCTGTTTTTGCCACTGCCACCAAAGATGTGGTTGCCGCCAGATTAATAGCCAATGCTCCTGAATTATTAACGGAAAATAAAGGGAAATTCATCAATAATTACGGCTTGGATGTGATGAAGGTAAACGGCAATTTTGCCCCTGAAAATGAGGCAAACGGTAAAAATGTTATGGGAAGTGCCGCCCATACAAAATGGTTTTGGGAAAAAGAAGTGGGATTTGATTTCTCGGAAAACGGAGCTTGGCAATGGCAGGATGGTCTTTATCCCCAATTAAAAACCAAGCTATGGGATTCTGCAATGTATTTTACTTTACAGCCCACAGATGCCACAGCCTACCGTACTAAAGCTGCTGTTTTAGGAGTGGAAGTAAATGGCGGTATGTTAAATTATACCTATAAATGGGAAAGCAGCACAAATGGCACAAATTGGCAAGAGGTTCAAAATGCCACCACTGCTACTTTATCCGTGGCTTATGCCCAAGGCTATAAAGATAAAACACAGTTCCGCTGTATTGTAACGGATGTTTGCGGGAAATCTTTAACCTCCAATCCTGTAAAAGTAACTTTGCTGGCAGCCAAATATACTCCTGAGGATGCCACTAAAAATCTGGTTTCTTACTATAAAAACAGAGGAACTCTAAACCAACCCAGAGAAGCCTTTTCCCTTTTTACCATGAACAAGGATTTTACGGATATTACAATCAATGTGCCCAGCTATCCCAAGTATTTTGCTCCTGAATTCAGCTCCAATGTTACAGGCTATTACCCTTGGGCATTTATGGATTCCTACGCTTTGGGTATAGACCCCCATAATTACACCGTAACAGGTAATGGCTCACCGGAATCCATGGATATAATTAAGAATACTTTACTTTTACAAAAAGATGACGGCAGCTTTACCTTGGAAAATAATCCCCTTTATATTGTAGCCACAGATATACCTGTTCTTACCACAGCTATGGAAATGTATTTTGACGGTAAACCTTGGGGCAATGAAAAAGAAGGTACAGATTTAGGGCGAAACGGTGCCATTAAATATATATTTTCTCAATTAAAAAACCATAATTCAGGTGGTCAGGTTTATGGCACTCTTTTGGATACTGAAAAGAATTATCCAAGTTGGCAATTTATCAATGACCAACGCAGTCAATGCGAATTTGTTTTGCTCATGGCTCGCCTTGGTAATGACCCTGTATATGGCGAAAAAGCAAAAAAATCTATGGATGCGGTATTAAAAACCATGGAATATTTTAACGATACCGATGCTATGATTTACACCGAATCCTCTGCTCGCTATGTTTCTGCACTTATTGGTGCAAGTGAAGTTACGGATAGTTACTTTAAGCGTACGGGATATTTGAATTTAGCAGCCAAAATAGTTAATGAAAAATTGCTTAATTCCCAAGCTTTAGATGGTGGCTATGGTGAAAAAATCGGAGAAAATCCCGTTAGGGGCAATCCAGATGCCACAGCTGCTGTGATCATGGCACTTGGAGATTACACCAATGAAAAAGCAAGCCTTGTAAACTATAAGTATTCTTTGAGTAATGAAAATATTGTAGCCAACGATTTAGCCGCAATATCTATTCCCAATCCTGTTATTGGGGATTTAACCTTAACCACCAAAGGTACTAATGGTTCAACGCTAAAATGGGCTACTTCCAATGCTGGGGCAATTTCCACCACAGGTAAAGTAACACGTACCCAAGAAGATGTTATGGTTACTTTAACTTTAACAGCCACCAAAGGCAATACCACCCAAAATAAAGTATTTAACACTGTGGTAAAAGCTAATGCAGATAGCGGTGCCGATAGTTTAGATGCTGCCATATCCTCTGTTACTTTGCCCACAGAAACAACTAAAGATATTACCTTGGCAACTTCAGATATCAAGGATATTACCTTTGGGTGGACATCTGCCAATGAAAGTGTGATAAGCAATAGCGGTAAAGTTACCAGACCCATGAAAGGCAGTGGAGATACAAGCATAAAAATGACACTAACTGCTAAATTAGGGGACTTAACAAAAACAAAATCATTTGATGTATTGGTTTATGCCGCCACAGATGATTCCCTAAAAGAGGGTTATTACTTAACCCGTACCAAGTATACAAATAAAGAAACCCTTAATGGCTATTGGGATATTTGGGCAGCCTATACCGCATTGGGTGATGATGCTTTAAAAAATCGCAACCTTGTGTTGGCAAAACCTGCCTCGGATTGGTATGGCACACAATATGGTGCCACGGTAATGACCATTTGTTTAATCGGTGAAAATCCTTACAATTATAAGGGTGTTAATTATGTAAAAGCCTTAAAAGATAATTACGGTGGGGCTTGGGGTGGCAATATATATTCGGAGCTGGGTATGGAAGCCGCAGGTGCCAACAGTAGCTATTACACACCATCTGCTGCTGCTGGAATTAACGGTACAAGTGAAAATAATATGAGTTTGGGCATCGATATTTCGGGCTGGGCAGGTGTTATTTTAGCAGGTCATCTCAATGAAGATGGGGTGGAAAAAGCCATTAGGGATTATTTGGCCTATCTTAAAAAATTAGGTATAAGCGAAAGTGGTAATTTTAATAATTCAAATTGTATATCCACAGGCTGTGCCTTGGTTTCCTTTGGTGCTTTTCTCCATAATGGTGTATTGGGAGCGGATATAACAGATGGTTCATGGAACAACATCACTTCGGGAAAAAATCCCATAGATGCCATTTATAATGAAGGCTTATTGCAAAATAAATATCCCGGACATACCAACCAAATGGAAATGGCACTTTGTGGTTTTTACAATGCAAAATATAAAAACATTAATAATATTTGGCTTTCTTCAGGTGTATCCAAGGCTAAATTGGAAACACAAATTGCCAAAGCCAATGAACTTTTAGCTAACGAAGCTCAATATGAACCCAAAGATATTGCAACTTTGCAAACAGCCTTAAAAACTGTAAATTCAATGAGTGCAGAACGTTTAAATGCAAAAATTCCCGATTTTGGTGCTGAATATTATGGCTTGTACGATGCTGTAAGATTTACCAAAGTAATTGGTCAAAATCAGGTGGATGCCGCCGCCGCCAAGGTAGTAAGTGAGCAAATAAACGCTTTACCAAGTGCTTTTGATATTACTTTGGCAAATAAAAATGAGGTAAAAGCTGCCATAGCTGCTTATGATGGCTTAACCAAAGACCAAAAAATATTGGTAAATGCCGAAACTTTAAAGAAACTCACCGATGCAGAAGCTAAAATTTTGGCTTTGGAAAAAAATAATTCAGATAAAGAAACGGCAAAAACACTTAGTAATAAAATAAATGATTTACCCTCAGTAAAGGATTTAACTTTAGATAATAAACCTACAGTAGCCGCAGTAAGAGCAGAATATGATGGTTTAACCAAAGAACAAAAAGACTTGATATCTGCGGAAACTTTAAAGAAACTTACCGATGCTGAAGCTAAAATTCTGGCCTTGGAAAACGCACCCACAGATGTGGATATTAAAAATATGACCGATGTGAAAGCCGAGGATTGGTTCTATGGCGATGTTGCCTATGTTTTGGCAAAGAGTATTTGCAAAGGTACCTCAGCCACTACTTTTGGTTCTTTGGAAACCATGACCAGAGCACAATTTGTTACTACTTTAGGTCGCTTTGCTAAGGTTGCCGATGCAAGCTCCACCTATCCCACTAAAACAATATTTACCGATGTTAACAGCACTTATTATTATGCCACACACGTAAAATGGGCGGTGGATAATGGCATAACCAATGGTGTTTCTCAAAACTTATTCGCACCGGATTCTTATATCAGCCGTCAGGATATGGCAACTATGATATTGAGATTTGCTAAAGTTATGAATATCCAATTACCACAGGGTTATGCCACAATTTCTGCTGTTAATGTTTCAATATTTAACGATAACAGCGAAATAGCGGAATATGCCAATAAAGCTGTTTATACATTGCAGGCAGCAGGTGTTATTAAAGGTAAAGAAAATAATACATTTGACCCCCAAGGAAAAAGCTTACGCTCGGAAGTAGCCGCAGTTTTACATCGCTTTTTAACTATGGATCAAGAAAAACCCCAAGTGGATACCGTTACTATAAGTATGGAAAAATTCACTTTAGGTCAAGGTTATGTTATTGATCCTACCATTGTGCCATTGGAAAAAGGTGATACCGCCGCAAGTGTTTTGGAACGTTTGGCAAAGGAAAAAGGTATCGAAACCAATGCAAACAGTGAATCTATGGGCTACTATTTAAAATCCGTAAAAGATAAGGATGTTTCCCAAGCTGTGATTCCCCAATATATTTTAAATGAAATAGCTAAAGATACCAATGTGAAATTAACAGGACGCAGTAGCGAAAATTGGTTGGGAGAATTTGATTATACTTGTTATTCAGGGTGGATATACTGGGTAAATAACCAAGCACCGGAGGTAACCGCCAGTAATACTACCTTAAAAAATGGTGATGTTATGCGTTGGCAATATTCGTTAATGGGGCAGGGGAGCGATTTAGGTAAATGCCGTGGCAATGAAGTTCCCTATATTATCACTGCCAATAAAGATGCTTTAACCACCGCCGTTGCCCAATGCACCGGGGATAAAAAAGTAAGTCAAGGATATGCCGATGCCATCAGTGCTTTAAAAAATTTGGAAAGCACCCAAGAAGCAGTTGATAATGCACTGAATAAACTAAAATAATATTTCAAAATACAAAATACTTCCATAAAATTATTAATTAAAAATAAATCGGTAAAAAAATAAAGCCGTGTTGCCCTTAAATAATGTGCCCAATTATCTAAACATAAGGCACCTTAAAATAAGGGTAACACGGCTTTTAATATTGCATA
>JAVXOZ010000024.1:15551-34060 GCA_036644995.1 Clostridiales bacterium
AAATATTCTTTAAGAATCCAAAGGATTTATAAAGAGATAATTTACTTTATGCGGTTAAACATAGTTACGGCTTCTGCTCTGGTTAATTCAGCATTGGGGCGGAAGGTTTTATCCGGGTATCCATTCATATAACCTGCTTTTAACACACCTTCAACTCCATCTTTTGCCCATGATACAATGGTAGAGCCATCGGTATATTCGGTAATTTTTGTATGGTTAGTGTCGGTAATTTTTTTATAGCTTGCTATCATTTTTGCTACTTCTTGTCTTGTAATATTGGTGTCAGGGGAAAATTCAGTTTTAGATGTTCCCTCACAGGCACCGTTGGTTACCGCAATATCTATTTCCTTTTGTGCCCAATGGCCTTTGGTATCGGTAAATACTTTTTCACTGCCATTTTTTAAGCCAAAATAGGCATTTAATGTTTTTACAAATTCTGCTCTTGTAATAGATTTATTGGGGTAAAATTTCCCATCGGGATAGCCGTTAATATATTTATTTTGTGCTGCTTTTTCAATATCTGCTAATGCCCAATTATTGCGAATATCGGAAAAAACACCATTGTAAGGGAAGCACGTATCAATACCATTGGCTATGGCATTGGCAATGGCGGGGTGGTTTTTAACATTGCTTACATAGTAATCATCATGTTGATTGGATAAAAAGCCCGTTTCAATAAGAACAGTTGGCACTGTGGACCAATTAAATCCTGTAATGTCAGAACGGTAAAATAAGCCCCTGTTGTTAATAGGCACATTTTTAGAATACTCGTCAATTATGGTTTTCCCATATTTTTGGCTTATATCATAAAGTTGGGTAGAAACGCTGCCCTTTGCCGGCACCAACATAGAAGCACCTTTGGTACTTTGAGATGCGGATGAATCCGCATGGATGCTGATTACCAAATCTGCATTATTATTGTTGCCAATTTGGGCACGGTCAATATTGCTTAAGGTTTCTTTTACCGTGGATTTTGTCATAACTACATTATAGCCACGATTTTGCAATTCTTCTTTTAATGCCAAGCCCACAGAAACAGTGGTTACATATTCCGGGATACGTGTAAAATTACCTGTGGCACCGGAAACTCCTTTTGCCTTCATAGTGGATGAGCCGGGAGCAATAGGTTCTTTACCGGATAATGGGTTAGAGGCATGGCCCGGATTAATTACAATGGTGTATACTTTTTCTGCGCTGGTTGTTGCTGTGTTTTCAGCATCGTTTTCTGCTGCCATTAAATTACTTACGGGGAAAAAAGCAATCACTAAAGTAAATATAAAAATTCCTAATAGTTTTTTTTTCATAATACGACCTTCTTTCAACTTTAAAATTGTAATACCCGGTAATTATATCATATTATTTAAAAAAAACAGCATTTTCTTATAATCTTCTTAAATAAAATATATATTCACCATAATTCATGCTAACTGATAAATAATTGGTTTTTATTAGCCAATAAATGGTGAAATTTCCTGTGTTTTTAATAAGGGATAAAATTATTTTTGCATATTTTTAAGGATTGTAAGCTCTTTAAGAATTTTGGCGTAATATTCATCCACGTTGGCATAGTCATTTTTTCTTAAGGCTTCAACCATAGTGCAAATAATTTCATAAATAGGGGTAAGCCCCATATTCCCTGCAACACCCTTTAATGTGTGTGCATGGCCAAAGGCTTCCTTATAATCCTTGGCTGCTAATGCTTGGTCTAATTTTTCAAAAGCTTCATCATCTAAAAAAATAGTGAAGCAACTTTTATATAAATCCACATCGTCTAAAAAACGAGCCATGGCACCATCTACATCTGCGCCGTATTGTTTTAGTTTTTCAAGGATTTCATCCATTGGTTTTTTCTCCTTCTTTTGGTAAAAGCTGATATAAGGTATAATAGAGCAATTCCGAATCTATGGGTTTAGCAAGATGCGCATTCATGCCCGCATTTTTTGATTTAGTTATATCCTCATCAAAAGCATTGGCAGACATGGCAATTATCGGTACGGATTTTGCCCAAGAGCTATCCAAATTGCGAATGCACTTTGCGGATTCCAATCCGTCCATTATGGGCATTCTTATATCCATTAAAACAGCATCATAAGGCAAATCCTGTGCAGCGGCAAACATATCCAATCCTAATTTTCCGTTTTCCGCCACATCAACTTGGGCATTTTTAAATTCCAATAGTTTTTTGGCAACCATAATATTTAGCTGATGATCCTCTACCAATAAAAATCTTTTACCGCTAAAATCATAGTTTATTTGTTCTTTTCGGATAGGTTTTATTGTTGAATTGGCAATGGCATCCGAGGAAATCCCCATGGGGATAATAACCCTAAATGTTGTACCTTCTTTGGGCACGCTTTTTACCAAAATTTCACCTTTCATTAATCTAACTAAGTTTTTGGATATTGCCAGTCCTAAGCCGCTACCTACATAGTCCGAGGTAAAGCCTTGGTGTTCTTGGGCAAAGGGTTCAAAAAGTTTTGGTAAAAATTCTTCACTTATGCCTATACCTGTATCCTTAATTTCAAAGCAGATAGTGGCATTTTTTTTATCTGCACCAAGTTGAGATATATTAAGCTCAACTGTGCCGCCTTTAGGTGTGAATTTTACAGCGTTGGAAAGAATATTAATTAAAATTTGCTGTAATCTAACACCATCACCAATATAGCTTTTTTGGCAATCCACGCATTTGCTTATGATATATTTAACACCTTTTGTTTCTGCCTGAACCCCAATAATGGTGCTAATGGCATCCACAAAGTCCTCACAAACAATGTTGCCGTAGGTTAAGGATACTTTGCCGCTTTCTATTTTGGACATATCTAAAATATCATTAAGGAGCAATAATAAATATTGGGAAGCATAAAGGGATTTTTCAATACTTTCCTTGGCAAAAGCTTTATCATCTAAACTTTTCAAAGCAATTTGAGACATACCAATAATAGCGTTCATTGGGGTTCTTATTTCATGGCTGATGCGGGATAAGAATTCTGATTTGGCGGCGTTGGCATTTTCTGCTATTTTAGCGGCTATAAGTAATTCTTGGTTCTTTTTTTCCTGTTCCTCAACGGCGGCTGTAATGTCAGTTCTTGTCATTAAAAAGCTTTGCAATTCACGGTTAATGTAGCTAAAACGCAGTTGTTTTTGTAATTTTCCGCCTTTATTATTTGGTACTGCGTAAAAAACATTATACACTCCTTGGTTATTAAGATGGGAAAGAATATTTTTTAGGCTAATTTCATGCAAAACTCGGGTAACATCTTCTTTACATACATATTCTTCTATATATTGTTTTGTTTCTTCTTCAAAATTTTCACTTTCGTAAGCATAGGTATTGGCAAGATTTTTTTCACTGTAACGCACCGCAGAATTACGCAAGGCATCTACCACCACTAAAAAATCGTAATCTGTTTTTACAATGGCGTTCATAACATCTTGCATGGTTCTTTCATTGGTAATATTGGTGGAATAGATAAAAGCCATTATTTCCCTATCCTCGGGTCTTTTCATCATATGGGCAGTTACCACAGTCCAATAACGGCGACCTTCAATTTTTCTGGTAAGCTCCAAGGTTAGTGTGGTTTCGCCATTGGCAAAACACCTTAGCAGTGCATCTCTATTAAAAACCGTAGCACATTTCTCTTTCATTTCATCTGTGGTAAGTTCGGTGCTTACTTGGTCAAAATAGTCCTGTGCTGTTTTGGCTTTACTCATATTTGCAGCAATTTGAGGGAAATTGCTTTTATAATCTACAATAATGTTTTTGGTTAAGTTTACGTTTACAGATGCCATTGTGGCTTTTTGCATAGCTTCCCGATAGGTAAGCTCATCACGATATCTTTTTTGCGCTTCTTTTTCTTTGGTTACATCACGCCCTACGCAATAGGCTTTGGTGGGTTTTCCTCTATCATCAAAAATATTCGTATATATTACCCGCTCACACCAAAAATCAGAATTACGCTGTTCTCTAATCCAAAGGTCTGCGGTTACTTCTTTTTCGCCGTTTTTTAGTTTTTTCAGCATATCGAAAAGTTCCACAGCGCTGTCATCCCGAATATGACCTTCCTCCACAACGGAATGGGAATAATCGGTAATGATATTATTTTGAGGATTTACTTTGGGTGAGGTGGAAAAAATAGTCATGGTATCTTCTTTATAGTCATATTCCCAAATATTAATGTTGGAAGCTTTTATCGCTACGGCATATCTAAACTCACTTTTACGCAGTGCTTCTTCGGCTTTTATTTGTTCATCTACATCAGAAAAAACTGTGTATAATATAGGATTGCCATAGTTGGTTTCCATTATTTCCCCGGAAACCCGCATCCAGCGATAAGTTTTATCTTTTTGTAAAACACGGTGTGTGTAATAAAATTTTTCTTTGTTTTTATAAGCAGCTTTAACTGTATCTATAAGACCTTGCCTATCATCGGGATGAAAAACATCTAAGGTAGAGTGGCGGGTTGCTACATCATATTCCTCTTTGGTCATATTGCAAAGCTCGTATACACGGTCGCTGATAAAAAGAGGGGTAAATTCTTTGTTAATTTGGTACATTCCTACCCCACCGGGAATGGAATTTATTAAAGTTTCATATTTTTTTATACCGTTGCGAATGGTTTCTTCCATTTGCTTTTGTGAGGTAATATCGGTGTAATAGGCTAATATAAGTTCTTCACCGTTTTCCCCAATCATATGTTGTGAATACTGATTTACCCAAATTATACCGCCGTTTGTATTTACAATACGGTAGGCAATTTCGTAAGTTTCGGCTTTGCCGTTTCTTGTGGCTGCTTCTTCTTTGAGCCATGGTATATCTTCGGCATATACAAATTCCCATGCGGATTTTTCTGAATTTTCCTGTGTTTCTTTTTGGGAATCAAAGCCTACCATTTCATTAAACTTTGCGTTGGCAAAGATAATATTATATTCAGGATAGGAGGAAACAATTAAAAGCCCCAGAGGTAGGGCAAGCCTGTTTAAATCCTCTTTCATCTCAGCAAATTTTTTCATACTTATATCTCCTTATCAAGAAAAGACTGAATAGTTTGATATAGAAGTAATGGTTCTATGGGTTTTGCCAAATGTGCATTCATGCCTGCATCTTTTGTTTTTTCAATATCTTCTTCAAATGCGTTAGCGGTCATAGCGATAATGGGGATTGTTTTTGCATCTGCCTTACGCATATGGCGGATTGATTTTGCAGCGGTTAAGCCATCCATAACAGGCATACGTAT
Organism: Clostridiales bacterium; assembly: GCA_036644995.1. Classification (GTDB taxonomy): domain Bacteria; phylum Bacillota; class Dehalobacteriia; order UBA7702; family UBA7702; genus Cryptoclostridium. Next base: position 20,786 of record JAVXOZ010000024.1, read on the forward strand.
ATCCATTAAAATAGCATCGTAATAGCCTACTTCCTTTTGAGCAAAGTTTTCAATGGCTTGTAGTCCATTTTCTGCAACCTCAACAGTTAACTTTTTGGCATTTAATAATTTTTTTGCTACTTCAATATTTAGTAAGTGGTCTTCCACCAGCAAAACTTTTTTGCCGCTAAAATCAAAATCCTGTGTTATTTTTTCCTTTTCGCAGTCTTTTTCGCTATAAATTCTTTCAAAAGCAGAGCAAAGGGAAGATTTAAACAAGGGTTTGGAAATTAGCATATTAACCCCTGCTTTTTTTGCTTCCACTTCAATGGCTGCCCAATCATAGGCGGTCATTATAATAATGGTTACTTTAGAACCTACTATTTTGCGGATTTCCCTTGTTGTTTCAATACCGTCCATGTCCGGCATTTTCCAATCCACAATAATTATATCGTAATATTCTTTTTTCGCCCATTTTTCTTTTACGGAGTTTACTGCTTTTTCACCGGAAACCACATATTCCGCCCGCATACTCATGTCTAATAATATTTGTTTTGTATGCTGGCAAATAATAATATCATCATCTACAATTAAAGCTTTAAGATTTTTAATGTGCATATTGGGTTTGTATTTTGTAATTTCATTGGCTTCTTCGGGAATCCCCAGCTTTACTTCCACCACAAATTCACTGCCAACGCCTTCAATACTGTTAATGTTTATTTTTCCCCCCATTAAATCCACTAAATTTTTGCAGATGGCAAGTCCCAGCCCTGTGCCACTATAAGGTGAGGTTGAGCCTGTGCGTTGCTGTTCAAATGGTTCAAAAATATGGGATAAAAAGGTTTCGTTTATGCCTATTCCCGTATCATTTACAGTAAATTTAAGTGTTGCTTCATTTTGGGTAATTTTTTCTTGGTGTACAATAAATTGCACTTTTCCCCCGGGATTTGTAAACTTAATGGCATTGGTAATGATGTTGATTAGCACTTGTTGCAGCTTCATAGCATCGCCAATGTAATAATCATTGGTAAAGCTGGTGAGTATAGATTCGTATTCTACTCCTTTTTGTACTGCCTGTGTGTTACAAATGCTGTTAATGCCGTTGATAAAATCTTCAAAGGGAATTTTTTCGTGACGAATCAGCACTTTGCCGCTTTCAATTCTGGACATATCTAAAATATCGTTGATTAAGGAAAGTAAAAATCGGGCGGAAATTCCCACCTTGGAAAGATAGGCAGTAACCTGCTGTGGGTCGTTTATACACCCTGCTGCCAAAGTAGACATTCCTATAATGGTGTTCATAGGTGTTCGTATTTCGTGACTCATTCGGGAGAGAAATTCCGATTTTGCGGTATTGGCTTGTTCTGCGGCAAGGAGAGCATCTTTTAATGTTTCGTTTTTCCGCTGTTCTCTATTATATAGTTCGGTTATATCGCTTCTGGTGGCAATTATTTTTTTTCTGGTCTTATCAAGGTAAGAAAATTGGAGTTTTTTTCTGCTGATAGTGCCGTCGTTTTCCTTTACACGGCAATAGCAAGTATAGACATCTTGGTGCTCCAGCTGTGTAAAAATATTTTCATAGGACATATCGTGAATATTTTGTGCAATATCTTCTTCCACCAAATATTTATTTGCATATTCTTCAACTTCTTTTGCATATTTACTATTGTAAAATGGGGGGAGCGGTGTTTTGCCTGTGGTTTTGGCATAGATGGTATAATTATCCGCAACTGCGTCTAATAGTGCCAAATAATCGTAATCCATATTTACCACGGTATCAACCAAGGCTCGTGCCACTTTCTTTTGGTCAATATCCGAGGCATATATATAGGCTTCAATATTGTTATTTTGGGGGTTTAAAAACATATCCAATTCTATTTTAATCCACAGTATATTGTTATTGGTAAAATCCACAAGGGATTCTTGAATAATAGATGTTTTACCTTCATGAAAGAGTTTTATTATGTTTTCTCTGTTGAAAATACTTTTGTACTTTTCTAAGTCCTCAGCATCTATGTGGGTGGCATATTCTCTTTCAAAAAATCCATCCACTGTGCCATCGCCCTGAAAACTTAAAATTACAGCGTTGTCACTTTGCCCATCTTCACAGGTATTTTGAGTTAAATTCATTTTAAAGGAGCCAATTACATCTTCATTATGTATTTTACGCCATTTAATTTCCTCGTTATAGCGTTCCTCAAGTCTTATGCGTTCGGAAATATCCACGGCGGTGCCCACTGCTTTTATGGGTTTGCCATTATCATCAAACATTGTGGTGTAAGTAATTTCATACCACCACCAAGTTTTGTGCTCACTATCCCACCAACGGCCCACGGATTTTGCGGTTTTTTCGCCTGCAAAAATTTTATTTATCATTTCTGCAAACACAGGGTAATCATCATGGTGCAAAGAACTGTTTTCATCAGCAAAAACTTCGGGTACATTCTGAATGGTGGTGATGTTATCAAAATCTTTAATGTGGGTAACGTTGTTTAGGTCATAAATTGTTTTGGTGGCAATGTCAAAAATCCAAAGAGTAACACCGCAGCCTTTTGCGGCTTGGGTATATGTTTCATCCAGTCTTTTAATATAGTCCGGTGTATTTTCATCAAGCTGAGATTTTTTTTCATTAACATCATTTTCCTTCATAGTCGGTTGCATCCTCCCAATATAAATTCATATTGTCCACTTTGGAAATATCAACTGCAACCTCTAAATGGGCAACTGTTCCGTTCCAATTAATATCTTTTCCACGCATTAAAAATGTTTTAGAAGTGTTAGGAGGGCGGAATAATCTGGTATATATATTGTTTACCGTCATTTTAGAGAGTGGGCAAAATTCGCAAGGTTCTGTTTTGTGCATTAAAATTTCATAACATTTTTTGCCTTTACACTGATTTTGGGTAACTCCTGCAAATTTGCAAACGTAGTCATTGGCATAAATCAGTTCATAGGTATTTTTATCACAAATGTATATGCTGTCGCTTATGGCATCTAAGATGCTTTCAGTATCGTTAATCCATTTGCTAATAGCAGTATCCGCTGTTTCTTCACCGTAAACCGCAACCATATTTCTGCCACAACATTTGGCATTATATAAAGCCTTATCTGCATTTTTATACAGCAATTCAAAGGTGTGTGCCTGTGTAGATGAAACAGCAATTCCCACAGAGCAGGTAATATCACCATTTTCTCCATCAATCATTATGTCAGATAAACCGGCGCAAAACTTGTGCGCTTTTTCCTCTATTACATCTACACCGGGTATATTATCTAAAAATACCGCAAATTCATCGCCGCCCATACGTGCAACAATATCATTTTGCCTAAAGGATTCTGAAAGTTTTGCAGCCACCGCAGAAATTACTTTATCCCCATAGGCATGGCCGCTGGTATCGTTAAACTTTTTAAAATTGTCAATGTCCAGCATTATCATTGCACAAGCAGCCTCAGTGTTTTTTAAGCGTTGGGTAATTATCACTTCGGCACTTGCTCTGTTAAGTAAGCCTGTCATTAAATCTGTTTTTACCTGATCGGACATATCGTTATATTCTTTTACCAATTCCTTAAAGCGGTAATTGGAATCTAAAACATTTTTTACACGCTGAATTACTACTCTGGGGATAAATGGTTTAACAATATAATCGTTGGCACCCAAAGTAAAGGTAGTAATTTGTTGCTCGGGGCTATCATCGGCGGTAATCATAATTACCGGTATGCCATCAAGTTCCGGTGATTTTTTCTTGTATTGCAAAAACTCTTTGCCATCCATTATGGGCATGGTTATATCCAATAGAATTAAATCTATTTTATTTGGTTGCCTTTTTAAAATTTTAATGGCTTCTTCACCGTTTTCGGCTTCTAAAAACTCAAATTTATCCTGTAATATTTTTTTAAGAACAATGCGGTTAATAGCAGCATCATCCACAATAAGTACGGTATGTGAATCGTTACTGCCCAAGGCTAAAGATGTTCTGTATTTTTCCAGTTCAGAATCAATTTCTTTACGTATTGTAATATCTGTTAATTCCCCAATTAAAATATGCTTATTCCCTGCGGTGGAAACATATAGAAGCTTTGTGTAAATCCATATTGGTGTGCCGTTGGTGCGATGACGCATATATTCACATTCAGCGGTTTCCTTGTTTTTAACGCAATCACTAAAAGCCTTTAATAAGGAAGATTGGTATTCTTTATCTATCAAATTAACCAAATCAGGTGAATTTGATAGCATATCGTCATGACCCAAAAGTGCATAATAAGCTTCGTTTACTCGAATCATTTCAATTTTATTATCCACAAATTCATAAATTGCTGCTGGCTGTAAAGCGTTGCTAAATAAATTTTTCATTTTATGGTTAAGGGAAAATAAATCATCATAACGGTAATTATCGTATTTTTTATCTGTAATCATTTCTTTGTCAAAGGCGGTGGAAATACAGAGCTTTTCATATTCTTTTAAGGGCATGGGGCGGGCAAAATAATAACCCTGAACGTAATCACAACCCACACTTCTTAAAAAGTCTACCTGCTCTGCATATTCTGCACCTTCGGCAATTACCGGAATATTTAGCCATTTTGCCATGCGAATAACTGAGGCGATAATATTTTCGCCTCTGCCGGGAATATCGGTGTTGGATAAAAAACGCATATCTATTTTTAAAATGTCAATTACAATATCTTTTAACAAACTAAGGGATGAGTAGCCGCTGCCAAAGTCGTCCATCATAATGGTAAAACCATGGTGTTGCAGCTGAGCCATTACTTTTTTCATGGTGGTGGGGTTATCTGTATAGGCACTTTCTGTAAGTTCCAAATTTAATAAAGATGGCTCTATTTCATACTTATTTACAAGGTTAACCAAGGTTTCCACCAATTTAGGGTTGTACATATTTACCCGGGAAACATTTACGGATAAAGGGTATGATTTTATGCCTTGGGCTTGCCAAGTATGCAAATATTGGCAGGCTTGTTCCCATACGTAATGGTCCAGTTTGGTTATAAAGCCGTTGCGTTCAAAAACCGGGATAAAATCTCCGGGTAAAATCATGCCTTTTTTCGGATGAATCCACCTTACCAAGGCTTCTGCACCGCAAGGTAAATTGGTGTGAATGTTGTATTGTGGTTGTAAATATATTTCAAATTGATTATTTTCCAGTGCGTAGTTCATATCGTTGGTTATTTCTTGTTCTTTGGTTATTGCCTCACTCATGCTTTCATTATAATAAGCATAGTAATCCACATAATTGCCTTTACAGCTTTTTGATGCCAAGGTAGCTCTATTATACATTTCCTCAATGGAAATTGATTTATCATTGATGATATATAGCCCAATGGAAGGCACAATATCGTAGTTGGAATTATACTTTTCCAAGGTTTCTTTGGCTTCCTTAATCATCTTGGTTAATTCATTTTTATCATAGGTTAAGCAGCAGCCAAAAATATCCGATTCTATTCTGCCGTAGGTTATTTTTGTAAAGTTTTTTGTAGCGGTTATTAAGTGCTTTGCCAAATATTTAAGGATATTATCCCCTTCTGCGGCACCAAAAAAGGAGTTTATAAGTTGAAAGCGGTCCACATCGAAACGGAGAAATACAAAACTTTCATCAATGTAAGTATTTAACATTTCCCGAGTTGCCTCAAAAAACTTTGTTTTGTTAAAAATTCCCGTTAAACTATCGTATTCCGCTAAATATTTAAGTTCTTTTAGGGCGGAAAGTTGGCTTCTGTCTATTGCATTTTGTAAGCGAAAGCTAATAATTCTGGGATTATATGGTTTAGAAACAAAATCCCAAGCGCCCAAAGAAAGTACCTTTATTTCATTATCGTTATTGCTGTTTTCCGTGGTTACAATAACGGGTAAATTTTTATACCGTATATCTTGGTTAATTGCTTTTAAAAAGCTATAACCGTCCATTACAGGCATAACAATATCCAGCATAACTGCGGCAATTTCCTTGATATGTTTATTTAATATATCCAACGCAATTTTGCCATTTTCAGCTTGGAGTATTATATATTTTTCTGATAATATTTTTGTTAATATTGTTCTGTTGATGCTATTATCATCAACCACTAAAATGGTTTTTAAAGCTGCCATAGCAATACCTCTTTTATGGTCATATTAAATTCTCCTTAAAGTGTGTCTTAATTCTGCAACCTACCACAGGAAGTATATTATCAATTATCAAGTTTCTTTTTTCGACATATTTTGTATAATATAAAAGTATAAGCAACCATGGAGTTATTGTCAATAAAATTAAGTAAATATACCTAATATACAGTGCTGTTTTTACCATGATAAAATAATATTTAATTTTGGATAAGAATAAACAAAGTAAAATAAAGTAAAATCTGATATTTACAAGTAAATTTAAAGAATTACTTTAATCACGTTGGCTTTTTTTGAGAATATTATGTAAATTTTACTTGTAAATAATTAAAACAGTTTATGTTCACAATTAGCTATTAATTTTTTAGTGTAAATCATATAATAATACATCTTAATTGTAGCATTTCAAAATAAATTATTCAATCTTTTTAATGATATTTACTTAAAACTGCTTTTTAATTACTTATAAAAAATAATTTTGTAGTTTAAGGGAAAATAGGTTATAATTAAATGATAACTCTATTTTAATTTACCTTTTACCATAATTTAAACCGGTGTAAATTTTTAGTGTTTATTAAATTTTTCGTTATTACCTTAAGCTTAAATTTTCTTGGCAATTAAGCAATTAAAAAGCAATTAAAAAGTTAACAGATATGGGCTTTTGCAGGTGAAAAACTTGTTGGTGGCGAAATATATATGGTCTATTGGGAAACAGAGTTGATAGATGGACCGCATAAAAATAGATAAAGATAATTGAGGGCAGTAAAATGAATGCAGCAATAGATAAAATTGAAAAACTGCTGGCACTTTCTGAAAGTCCCAATGAGGCAGAGGCAAAATCTGCTTTATTAAAGGCAAGAGAATTGATGGCAAAACATAAAATTTCCCAAGGCGATTTAGACCACAACGAAAGTGATGTTATCCGCTTTAATACTGATGTTTCATTTAGCAAAAGAAGGGAAGTATTTATTCCGCTTTTGGCAAAAGTAATAGCAGAAAGAAATTGTTGTAAGGCTTTGTGCTCCAGAATAAAAGGAAAACAAACAACGTGGATAGTTATTTATGGCTTTGAGGATGATGCCAAAGTTGTTGATGCGGTGATAAAATACAGTTTGCAATTTATTAGGCACAAAACAAAAAAGATTATAAAAAACACAAAAAAAAATGGTTACGGTGCAGATGTAACCAAGGATTTGGCAAATAGTTATAGTTTTGGTTTTATTGAAGGTATGTCCGAATTTTATGAGGAGCAAAACAGAAATAACCAAAATTGGGGTTTGGTTTTAACCGTGCCTCAGGAGGTATGTAATGCCATTATTGCCTTTAAAGGAAGAAATTTTGTCAGCAAAATGCAGATGAATGAAACACTTTTTTCTGATGGCAAAGATGATGGCTATAATTGCTGCAAAATTAAACAAATAAAAAAACAGGATAATGATTGCAATCCTTTAATGTAATTAAAATTATAAAATTTAAGATTAAAATACTTATATACAAAATAGCACTAAGGTACTATAATGAACATTGTTCAGTATGGAGGTGAGGGTAATAAATAAAAATGTAACATCTAAAGAGGCAATATTGGCAATTTGTCGGGATATTGCTGCTAAAGAAGGTCTGGAATCTTTAAATATGCGTATCGTTGCGGAAAAAGCCAATGTGGCAGTTGGCTCGGTTTACAACTATTTTCCCTCAAAATCAGAGCTTATAACTGCCACTATTAAAGAAATTTGGCAGGGAATTTTCCATGGTGATACTTCCCAGGCAAATTTAAGCTCCTTTTCCGATTATGTGGTTTGGATATTTGAACGGGTAAAATCAGGAACTGCGGCATATCCCAATTTCTTTTTTGCTCATTCCTTAAGTTTTGCCGCTGAGGAAAAAGGTAACGCCCGTGAAGTTATGGATGAATATTATAGCCATATTAAGGGTGGTTTGTTAATGGTTTTACGCCATGATAGCGGTGTAAATCCCCAAGCTTTTAACGCAAATTTTACCCAAAAGGATTTTGTGGATTTTGTGTTTACCTCACTGTTATCGCTTTTTATGAAAAAAGATAGCACCAAGGATACCTTAATCGAAATAATTAAACGCTCAATTTATTAATAAATTTCATGGAAGCAATAATTTTCATTGATATATAAGGAATTTATTAACAAGTAATTTTGGGTGATATATTATTTTTGCAAATTTGAGTAAACAGCTAATTTAATTAATGGTTAATTTTTGTTACTGTTAGTGCTTAGGTTGGCTTATTAATATTTGTAAAATATTCACTTATTAGTTTTGGTAATCTTAAAAATCTAAAATCTTTTTTAGATTAAACTGAACAATGTTCAGTTTAAGTATATGTGGCTTACCATTGTTTTGAGCTTCGCTTTTTATATTCCTGTGGTATTATTTGCCGATGTGGTACCAATGGTTGGTTTGCTGATGATGCCAAAAATATGTGCATATGTTTGGACAGTTCTTATTGGTTATAATGAAATGAAAGGGTTGAAAAAAATGAAAAAATTAATTAACACTGCTTTTATCTATGCTTTTGCCGCAATTGCCTGTGGGGTTTTCTATCGAGAATTTACCAAATTTATGGATTTTGATGGAGTTACCACTTTGGCATTTACACATTTACACTTATTTGTACTGGGTACCGTGGTATTTTTGGTACTTGGGTTATTTAGTGTCACAACCAATTTGTTGGAGCAAAAAAAGTTTAAATTATTTTTTGCGGTTTACAATATTGGCTTACCGTTAATGGTGGGAATGTTTTTTGTGCGTGGTATTTTGCAGGTTTTGGGTACGCCATTATCCACAGGGCTAAATGCTGCTGTTTCAGGAGTTTCCGGCATTACCCATATTATTATCACCATTGGTATTATTTTGCTTTTCCTTTGCTTAAAAAATGTAAAGCCCAATAATGCCCCAAAAGCAAAATAAATTTTACATAAAAGGCTGTGGATAAAGTCTGATATTGGGCAAAATCACTTCCACCCACTGCTTATGTACATATAGGTATACTGCACAGACGCTGCTCAGTGAGTTTTACCGAATCTAAGGCTTTCTTAACAGTCTGACAATTTACAGCAAATTAAATTATTTATCGATTTTCGGTTTTAAAGCCGAAAATCGGTAATTTTTTTGCAAAGTTTTTGGCTGTAATATCCATAAATTATTGTGTAAATATCCAAAAATTTTCATGGGCAATATCCAAAGTTATTTGTTTAAAATAGCAAAAGGAATATATTTACTCCGATGTAAAAATATTTGATAAAACAAAGTAACTTAAAGATAGTTTTTTTCACTAAAAAATAGGTTTTTATTAAAATAAATTATCCTAAAGTAGCAAGTATATTTTTGTTAAGTCCCACCTTCAATGCAATTTATTTTAATATTCACAAGGTTATTGGGGTTTTGTTGTCATCTTTGCTTATTTTAGGTTATTATCTTGTCTAAATTAAAAAATTTACAAAAAAAAGGGTAAATTGTCGCAAAAAAAATTTGATTTTTTTTGATATTTCGTTTATCATATACGTAATACTGAATCAGAATTTAATAAGGCAGGAGTGCAATATGGAGTATGTATTGATTACAGACTCAACGGTTGATTTGGGTTATGAATATATGGAAAAAAATAATGTTCCATTTCTTACCCTTTGTTATATTGTTGGTGAAAAAGAGTATTTGTATGACATGGAAAAAACCACGGATATACACAAATTTTATGAGAATATGCGTGAAGGCAAGGAAATGGCGGTAACAACTCAAATTAACACAGAAGAGTATAAAGAATATTTTAAAAAGTACTTAAATGAAGGCAAGGATATTATTTATCTTTGCTTTTCTTCGGGCTTAAGCGGCAGTTTCAATTCTGCACTTAACGCTGAAAAAGAGCTAAAGCAGCAATATCCTCATAGAAAAATAGCCATTATAGATTCCTTGGCGGCCTCAATGGGGCAGGGTTTAATTATACGGGATGCCGTGGAAAAAAGGGATAGCGGTGCTGATTTTGAGGAATTGCTTAACCATATAAAAACCAAAATTCCCCAAACAAATCATTGGTTTACCGTGGATGATCTTAACCACTTATACCGTGGTGGCAGGGTTTCAAAAACTGCGGCTGTTTTAGGCACAGTTTTAAATATAAAACCTATTTTAAATGTAGATGATGAAGGGCACTTAATCCCCAGGGAAAAGGTTAGAGGTCGCAAAAAAGCACTTTTGGGCTTGGTGGATAAGGTAAAAAAATATATTGTAAACAGTGAAAATCAAACTATTCTCATTAGTCATGGGGATATTGTTGAGGATGCAGTATTTGTAGGTAATGAAATTGAAAAACGCATGAAAATAAAAGGACTTTATTATTCCAATATCGGGCCTGTTATTGGTGCACATTCCGGTCCCGGTACTGTGGCGGTTTTCTTTTTTGGAAAGTCTAAAGAGATATAATTTATGAATACTAAACTATATCAAGAAAAATTGGCATTGGCACGTGGCAATAACAGCAGTAATCAATTTGCGGAAATTGCCGGTATAAGCTCGGGGAATTTTTGGAGAATGCAGCAGGGGCAAATAGCCAAACCTTCCACTTTAGAAAAGGTGGCAGCTGCCAGACCCGATATTGAGTTTTTATATGAAGAACTGATGTACGCTGCGGGTTATTCAACCATAATTCCGGATTCTTTAAAATCACAAACCCATGGTGAAAAAGAACATAGAGATTTATTTGAGGTAATACCTATTGTTACTTCTTTATTGGGTTCCAAAAACAAAATAATAAATAATATAGATAATGAAACATGGCTTTTTCCCCAAAAACAACTGGAAAAAGGTAGATATTTCTTTTTTCGCAATAATGATTCAGGGCTGGAGCCACACATCGGCAAAAATGATTTAATATTATTTGATGGGGATAAAATTCCCAAAGATGGTGATATTGTGCTTTTTCGCATTGAAAAAAAAGTGGGATTGGTGCGTTATTATCGCCAAATAAACACAAAAATTATTGCCTATGGTGTTAATCCTTTGTTTCCACCGGATTATTTTAATAAAAACAATGTAGATATTTTAGGGGTAGCGGTAAAAGCTGTGGTGGATTTATAAAAAAAATAAAAAATATTCGAAAATAGTATTGCAAATCCTGAGAAATTGTGATAATATATTTAAGTCAGGCCGAAGTGATGGAATTGGCAGACGTGCCGGACTCAAAATCCGGTGGTAGCGATACCGTGTCGGTTCGACCCCGACCTTCGGCACCAAAACAAGGACTCTGCATAGCAGAGTCCTTTTGTTGTTTCCATAGATAATATTGTAACGTTTTTATAGATGTTTTAATATCTAACTTTCTAATATTTTTATAGATAATCTGTGATATTTTTATAGATGTTTTAATAGATTTTTCCATAGCTAACGTTGCAATTTCTCCATAGATTTATTAATAACTAACTTTTTAACGCTTTCATAGATATTTTCATAGATAATCTGTGGGATTTAATAAGGAAAACACGGAATATTTTTTCGGTAATTTAAACTGTAATTTAAACTGTATTTAAAGAAGGAAATTATGCGCTATTTTAAAGAAATAATGAAAAGGAGTTCCGATTTAATCAAAAACCATGGCTTAATTAATGATAGTCAAGGTATTATGGTTGGGCTTTCCGGGGGCAAGGATAGCATGACTCTTTTAATGATTTTAGCGGAGTTTCAAAAATCTTCCAAATATAAATATAACTTAGCCGCAGGCTATGTGGATTTGGGACTTGGTGCGGATTATACCCAAATGGCTTTGTTTTGTGAAAAACTCAATGTTCCTCTTTACGTGGAAAAAAGCGAAATCGGCACCGTGGTTTTTGATATCCGTAAAGAAAAAAACCCTTGCTCACTTTGTGCCAAAATGCGTCGTGGTGCTTTAAATGATTTGGCTAAAAAAAATGGCTTTAATAAAATTGCTTTAGGACACCATCAAGACGATTTTTTGGAAACCTTTTTCCTTAATTTGTTTTTTGAAGGACGTTTTGATATTATGAAATCCAGCAGTTATTTGGATCGCATGGATATTACCGTTATCCGCCCGATGATTTCAGTACCTGAGGAATTGATAAAAAAACATACAGCTAATGTGGATTTACCAGTGGTATTTAATCCTTGCACCGCAGATGGTAAAACCAAAAGGGAAGAAATGAAAATCTGGCTGGGAAAAATGGATGCAATTAGCCCAATGGCAAAGGAATTGGCTTTTAGAGCCTTGGATAGGGAGAGCAAGGGTTTAACAAAATCCAAATGGGGTACAGAAAAATGATTTTGGTTAGCAGTTGTTTAATTGGAGAACCTTGCCGCTATAATGCCAGGGATAATTTAAACGTTAAAGTTGTGGAATTTCTTAAAAATAAAGATTATGTTCAGGTGTGCCCCGAGGTTTTAGGGGGCTTGAAAACACCGAGATTACCTTGTGAAATAAAGGGTAACAGTGTTGTTAATGCCCAAGGTGAAAACCTTACAGCGGCATTTAACCTTGGTGCTGAAAAGTGCCTTGGTTTGGCTAAAGATAACCATGTAAGCCTTTGCATTTTAAAGGAAAGCAGCCCTTCTTGTGGGGTAAACAGCATTTACGATGGCACATTTAGCAAATGTAAAATAAAGGGAATGGGCTATACCGCAAGGCTGTTAAAAGAAAATGGCTTTTCTGTTATATCGGAAAAAGACCTAAAATAATTATATATTTACATAACTTAATAAATTAAAGTGTTTAAGATAGCTAAACCCCTAAAATCTCAAATATTTCACGAAAAAATAAATCATACTAAAATCATAGGATTAAATAGAAATTAAATTATAATATACGGATTTTTGTAATTATTTTTTCTGTGCAAAATAGCACTTCTTTTAGTGAAAAAATAGTGCAAATCTTAAAATATGTCAGTTAACTGCCTAAAAAGAATATTAAATGAATATATTGCCGTTTGCCATTCTTCCTGTAAGAAATTGGTGGCGGTATATTTTTTTGCCTTTTGATAAATAATAGAATATTAAGAATATAGCTTTATACAGCAGTAATAGGCTGTTGATAAAGTCTGATATTCGGCAAAATCCCCTCCCATCCACTGCTTATGTACATCTAAGTACACTGCACAGTCGCTGTTCAGGGAGTTTTACCGAATCTAAGGCTTTCTTAACAGCCTGACATCTTG
>JAVXOZ010000025.1:0-1325 GCA_036644995.1 Clostridiales bacterium
TCTAAGTCTTTCTTAACAGCCTGACATCTTGCCAAAAAACTATGTTTTTTGACAAGCTGAACCCCTATCGTAGTATCTACGATAGGGGTTGTTTAAATTTAATTATTTTGCTGTGCGTATTTTTGTCCACAGCTCATTATTTGATTCTCCTCTAATAAAATCATGGCTATTGGTAGCTTCTTGTATATCATAGTAATACCACTCAGATGTATTTTCATTGTCCGGCCATGTTTTCATGCCTTTTATTAAACTATTTGCATCTACAAAATTACGTTTTAAAAAGCGGTTTATAATTGCTATTGCCTCAGCACGGGTAATATTGTGGTCGGGTCTGAATGTTCCATCCATATTTCCAAAAACAAGTCCTAAATCCGCTGCTTTATTAATATAGTCCTTTGCCCAACTATCTGCAATATCGCTATATTTTTCTTGGTTGGATGGTGTAACTTTATCTCCGTAGCAGCGTACAAAAAGGGTTGCAAACTCCGCTCTGGTAATGCTACGTTCACCATAAAAATACTTATCCAAGTAGCCTGTAATTATTCCTGCTTTTTCCAAAGTTGCCGCCGCAGTATTATACCATAAGGTTTTATTTAAGTCCTTTAAATTGCTGCTTGTTGTGGTAAATAATTTATGGGAATCTTCGGTCATCAGGGTATACAATATCATTGCCACTTCTGCTCTGTTGATATCTTGTTGGGGTTTCACCTTGCCATCGGGGTAGCCAATAATATAGGCATTGTGATTATCCATATCCCAACTTACCTTGCCATCATCAATTTTTGCCCATTTGGCATAAACCGTTGCATTGTTGTTTAAATCAATATTTGTGAGCTTTTTGGTTAGCATTGCATCGCTATACCATCCCTGAAAATCATAGCCGTTTTTAGTTGTAATTTGTTCTAAGGGAATAAGGCTGCCAGGTGCTTTGGTTATGGGTGCCACCGCAGAACCACCGTTGGCATTAAAATTTAATGTATAGGACATAATAGGTGCTTCTATAAACAGTGTTTTAGCGGTGTCTGCGGTTTTGATATCTATATCATTAGTGGGGGTAGTGCCCCAATCTTTTTTTAACCAAGTTTTTGTTACGGAATCTGAGTTTTTTTCCAAGGTTAAAATATCATCACCGTTTTTCCATTTGGTGGGATCGCAAAAAGCTACCGCAACAAATTCATCTTTTCCCAGCTGCCACTTATCTTTAACTGTAACTTTATTTGCTATTGTCATTTTTGTAAAGTTTCCTAAGTTATTAACATTTAAAGTGCCTTCAGCTTTTAAATTGGCAGGATAGGTACTTCCGTTTCTTGAGGAAACAGAAGGTG